>JACQYR010000141.1:0-10529 GCA_016208115.1 Desulfarculus sp. | reverse complement strand
GGGGCCGCGGGGGACGCCGTCCGTGGCCTGGGTTGCCCCCCCAGAAACGACGGTAGATGGTCCAGCCCGATGACCCTCTCCCGGCAGACCATGGCCGCCTGCTCCAGGATGTTGTGCAGCTCGCGCAGATTGCCGGGATAGTGATAGGCCAGGAGTACCTCCAGGGCCTCGTCGCTCAGGCCGATGGCCTGGCCTTTTCGCGCCAGGGACAGACGGGTGAGGAAGTGCTCGATCAAAAGGGGCAGATCACCCCGGCGCTCACGCAAGGGCGGCAAATGAAAGCACATCAAGTTGAGGTGGTAGCAGAGGTCCTCCCGGAAACCCTGGCCGTGCACCACTTCCTCCAGGGGGCATTTGCTGGCCGCCAGCAAGCGGGCTTGCAAGGGCAGGCTACGCACGCCGCCCCGGGGCAGGTAGGCCCGCCGCTCCAGCAAAAGCCATAGTTCCTCCTGCAAGCCGGCGGGCAATTCCCCCACCTCGTCCAATAGCAGGCTGCCCTGGCGGGCCCGGCGCAAGGCCCCCGGCCTGGCCGGCTCGCCGGGGTTGATCCCCCCGGCGGCGTAACCGAACAATTCCCCGGCCAAGAGTTCCTGGGGCAGTCCCGCGCAGCCCACCTTTATGAAAGGGCCGCCCTGACGGGGGCTCAGGGCATGCACCAGCCGGGCCAGGTGCTCCTTGCCGGTACCGGTCTCGCCGGTGATGAGCAAGGTGCAGCCGCTGTGAGCCAGGGCCGGCAGCACCTCCAGCATGGATCGCAGGCGCCTGTCGCGGGTCACGAAGCCGCTTGCCCCTTCAGGGCCGGACGGAGCTGGCCGCCCTTTAGCCGGCGATGGCATAGGTCTCGTCAATGCGCACCGTGAAGCGGCTCAGGAAGTCGCGCACCCTGGCCTGGGTCTTCAGCGGGTTGGCCCCCAGGTCCTCCACCCGTTGCCGGGCCTGCTCCACCATATCCATGACCTGGGCGTGCATGTTGGGAGCCACGCCGGAGCTGATTAGCCGCCGGGGATCGCAGCCGGCCTCGGTGAGCAGGCGGCTTAAGTGTCCGGCGCGATAGGCGGCCCAGGTGCCGCCGGTGAGCGAGTGGCAGGCGTCCTCATAACAGCCCAGGACCAGCACTCCGTCCAGGCCCTGCTGGAAGGCCCACAGCACGTAGGCCGGGTCCACCTTGCCGGCGCAGGGCACCCGCACCAGGCGCACGCCGCTGGGCCAGGGACGCCCCGCGAGACGGGCGGCGGCCAGGGCCGGCCCGGCCGAGTTGGCGCAAGCGAAGACCAGCATCTCCCGCTCCGGGGCGGCCAAGAGGCCGGAGGGGCTCTTGCTCACGGCGGCGCCGATCTCGCGCGCGAAGCGCTGGTCGTCCTGGCCGGCAATCTGGATGGCCTCCATGGGGCACTCCGAGGCGCAGGTGCCACAGGCGGTGCAGGCCAGGGGGTTGGCCGCCGGACGCCGGTCTCGGCGATCCATGGCCTGCCGGGGGCAGACCCGCACGCAGGTCAGGCAGATGGCGCAGCGCCGGCGGTCCACCCGCACCCGGCCCTCCTCCACCCGCGCCTTGCCCTGGCCCAAGAGAGCGCGCGCGCCGGCCAGGGCCTGGCCCACCTGATCCAGGGCGGCGGGCAGGTCCCAGGCCCCGCTGGCCGGTCCCAGCAGAAACACCCCCGCCCGGGCGCTGGCCGTGGGCAGGGCGTTGACCTGGTCCGGCTGCAGAGAGCCGTCCCTGGCCACGTTAAGGCCCAGCACCCGGGCCAGGCCGCGCCAGGCCTGGTCGGGGCCGGGCACCTCGTCCACGGCCACCAGGTCCAGGTCCTGGCTCAGTTCGCGCCCCAGTATCTCCTCGAAGTAGCGCAAGCCCACCCCATCGGGCCGCGGGCTGGCCTGGGGCCGGTGGTTGTCGAACTTGACGAAGACCACGCCCAGGCCGCGCACCTCCTGGGTCAGCTCCTCCAGGTCGGGGGAGGCCATCTTGGCCTGGCCGGTGAACAGGGTCACCTCGGCCCCCAATTCGCCCACCAGACCCCGGGCGGCCAGGCAGGCGACGCGCAGGCTGAGGGGGCTGGCCTCCTGGCCCAGGCCCACGGCCAGGCCCACCCGGGGCTGGCCCTGGGCCGGCAGCTTCTTGCGGAAATGCTCCGGCGAGGACAGCCAGAGCAAGAGCTCGGCCAAAGACACCACCCGGGGGCCGGGCTCCAGCCCGGTTTCCCCGCTGTTGAGCCGCGTGGCGGGACCCTGGGTCACCAGTACCGCCCCTACTCGCCGGGTCCAGCGGCGGCGCTGGCGGTCCAGCACCGTCACCGTGAAATCGCCGGCCGAGCCGGCCAGCCTGAGCAGCTCGCCTCTGGGCACCACTTCCAGGCGCTCCGAGGCCTCCAGCTCCCGGGCCAGGGCCGTGGCCTCCAGCTTGGCCTCAAGGCCCAGGAGCGGCTCCGGCGGGGCCAGGCGCCGGCCCGGGGTGATGAGCAGCACCTTATAGCCGCCCAGCAAAAACCCCTGCGCCGCCTTGAGCGCCAACAGCCCGCTGCCCAGCACCAACACCCGCCGCGAGACCTCCATCTCCCGCGACTCGGGCTGGAAGCGGGCCGCCTGGACCACCAGGGCCTGGTCCAGGGCCAAGGCCCCGCCGTCCATCACCAGGCACTGGCCGGTCTGACCCAGGGGCTTCTGACACAGGTCCAGGTGCTGGACCATCTCCGGCTTCAGCCCCGCCCGCCACAGCTCGCCGGCCAAGGGCCCGCCTGGGCCGGCCAGGGGACAGGCCCCCAGGATGAAGGCGTCCAGCCCGCCCTCGGCGGCCAGGCGGGCCACGGCGGCGGCCCCCTCCTGGGCGCAGGCCTGGGTCACCTCGAAGACGGGCACGCCCTGGGCCTCGGCGGTCCAGCGCAGGCGCTTGAAGTCCAGCGACTCCTGGCCACCGTGCCCTCCCTGACAGAGAAAGACCCCGTGGCGGTTTGGGCTCTTCATGGGCGTTCCTCCAGATAGCGCAAGGCCTCCTGGGCGGCCCCGCTGGCCTGGGCCACCACCTCGGCCATGTCCAGGGGCCGGGTGGCAGCCCCGGCCACGAAGACTCCCGGCCGGGACGAAAGGAAGCCGTGATGGTCCAGGCCGGCGCCGCAGGCCTGGGCCAGTTCGGGGTTGTCGGGGTTGGGCGCCATGCCCACGGAGAGCACCACCAGGTCAAAGCGCCCCTTCACCGGCGGTTGGCCGCTGACGGCCTGATACTCCAGCACCACCTGGCCGTCATGGCCCTGGTACACGTCGTAGGGCATGGAGCGGATCAGGTTGAGCTCCTGGCGGGCGGCGGCCATGAAGTCGTCCAGGGCGTGGCCGAAGCTTTGCAGGTCCATATAGAAGATGCTCACCGCCACGCCGTGGCGGGCGCGCAGATGGCGGCCCAGGCGCAAGGCGTAGCCGCAGCAGACCCGGGAGCAGTAGTTGTGCCCCAGGCGCTCGCGGGAGCCCACGCACTGGATGAAGGCCACGCTGGCCGGCGGCCGGCCGTCGGAAGGCCGCGCCGGGCCTCCGTGGTCGCGCAGGCCCTGCTCCAGCTCCAGGGCGGTGACCACGTCGGCCACCCGGCCATGGCCCAGGCGCTCCTTGGTGGCGGCGGGATAAGGTTGAAAGCCGGTGGCCAGCACCAGGGCGTCGGCCTTGATCTCCACCTGCCGGGGTGCCTGGTCGAAGTCAATGGCCTCCTCGGGGCAGATGTCCTGGCACAGGGTGGAGCGCTGGTCCTTGAAGTACAGGCAGGAGGCGGGGGAGATGGCCAGGCGGGGCCGGTCGCCGGGGATGAGCGGGGCGCGCAGGGCGCCCTCGGCTGCCGCCGGGCAGACCTCCAGGCACAGGCCCCCAGGCAACTTCCTGGAGCTGATGGGCGTTATTGCCCGGGAGAAGGGGAAGACCTATTTCTATAAATGAAAGCCAGAGAAGCTGACCCCTCCCGCTTTAACAGCATGATTGCCGCTCTGGAGGGGATGGCTGAGCACCGCCGCCAGGCGGGGCTCGGCCAGGCAGCCGTTGCACTTCTGGCAGGTGTCCAGGGCCTTGCAGGCCAGGCGCGCGGCCTGCCCGCCCAAAAAGTCATCCTTCTCGGCCAGGGCCACCCGCACCCCCTGGCCGGACAGTTCCAGGGCCGCGGTGATGCCGGCCAGGCCGCCGCCGATCACCAGCACGCTCTTGTCTTGCAGGTCCATGGCCACCCCTCCGGCTTAAAGACCGCAGGCGTCCAGGAGCGCCGGCAGGTCGTCCTGGGCGGCGGGCATGGACAGATGCGCCCCGGCCACCAGGCCGGAGCCCCGTATCTCCCTGAGCAGGCCCACCACCCCCTGGCGCTGGCCAGGGTCGGCCACCTCCAGGCCGGCCAGGACCTTGACCCCCAGGGTGGCCGTCTGCCGGCAGAAGCCCTGGAGCTCCTCCAGTCCGTTCAGGGGCTGGGTGACGATGAAGCGCGCCCCGGCCTGGGCCTTCTTCTTGAGCTTGATGAGCTGGGGGGGCAGGGGATCGGACTGGGCGGCCACCGCCGCGCCCAGGCAGAAGCTGGGCGCGCCGTCGAGTTCTTGGCCGGCCAGGTCGCGGCCCGAGGCCAGGGTGACAGCCAGCCCCAGGGCTTGCACCGAGTCCAGGTCGTAGACCGGCTTGGCCCCGGGGTGGTCGCCCAGGCTGACGTAGTCACCGCTGACCAACAGCAGGTTCCCGATGCCCGCCGCCCCGGCGGCCAGCATCTGGCTGGTGAGCGCCAGACGGTTCATGTCCCGGCAGGTTAGCGTTAGGACCACCTCGGCGCCTTGGGCCGCCAGGCGCGTGGCGGCGGCCAGGGCGCTCAGGCGGGGCATGGCCCCCCGGTTGTCGCTGACCACCAAGGCGTCCACGCGCGGGGCCAGGCGGCCGGCCAACTCCAATAACGGCGCCAGGGCCACCCCCCGGGGCGGGTCCAGTTCCACGGTCAGCACGAAGTCCTTGTCGGCCAAGGCCTGCTCGAACTTACTCATGAGCGCTGTACCTCCTTAGATAGGCGGGATGGACCTGACGGCCGGGCTGTCCGCGGGCGCCGTGGTCGCGGGGGGCCACGATGGCGCTCAGGTTCTCCAGGCGGTCCAGGCCGGCCAGGCGCTCATAGATCAAGCTCCAGGCGCAGTCGCGCTCCGGGTCGGTCTCGCACTTGCCCTGCCGGGTGCCGCCGCAGGGGCCGTTGAGCATGCCCTTGGGACACAGGCTCACGGGGCAGATGCCGCCAGTGGTGGTGAGCAGGCAGCTCCGGCAGGCCCGGCAGCGCTCCTCCCATAGGCCCACGTCGCGGTTTATGCCGATGAAGGTGGTGTCCACCCCGGCCAGCACCGGCACCCGCGGGTAGCGCTCGGCCAAAAGCTGTATGCCCGCCCCGCAGGCCAAGGACAACAGCGCGTCATGGTCCAGCACCGTCTCGGCCAGCTCGTCCAGAAACTCCAGGTCGCACTGGCGTTCCACGCAGGCCACGGCGAAGCTCTTTTCCTCGCCCTTGATCTGGCTGGCCAGGTCCAACTGGGCGGCCAGGATGCCGGCCTCCTTCTCGCCGCCGGTGAGACACACGGCCACGCAGGTGCCGCAGCCCACCACCAGGACCTTGCGGAAATCCGCCGCCGCCGCCTTTATCTGCTCGAAGTCCTTGCGCTGGGCAACGATCATGGCCTTGCCTCCGCCGCTAGGGGTTGCGCCTTCTGGCGCCCCCGGGGATTGGGCCCCAGTTCCTGAGCCCTTCTAGTCATCTGCCGGACCGCCTCGGCCCACTTGGGAGCGTCGGAGGCGCCGATGTGAAACATCTCCAGCCGCCCGGGGTCCAGGCCCGCCTCGGCGATCAGCTCCTTGGCGTGGGCCACCCGCTCCTTGGCGCGCAGGTTGCCTTCCAAAAAGTGGCAGTCGCCGATCTCGCAGCCGCTGACCATCACCGCGTCGGCCCCGGCCCGGAAGGCCTCCAAGAGATAGAGCACGTCCACCTTGCCGGTGCACAACAGCTTGACCACCCGCACCCCCGAGGGATATTGCAGGCGCATGGAGCCGGCCATGTCGGCGGCGGTGTAGGTGCAATAGGTGCAGATCAGGGCCAGCACCTTGGGATCGTAACGTTCAGCCATCGCTCCCCCCTTGCCTCACAGGGCCGTGGCCTTGGCCAGTATCTGGGCGTCGGTGTGGTGTTGCACCTCAATGAGCTTGCGCGGGCAGGCGGAGGCGCAAGAGCCGCAGCCGTGGCAGGCCGCCGGATCAATGAAGGCCACGCCTTCCTCGTTAAGCTGGGGCACCCCGTAAGGGCAGGTGCGCACGCAGGTCAGGCAGGCCACGCAGCGCTCGGCGTCCACCACCGCCACCTCGCCGCCCACCAGCATCTGGCTCTGGGCCAGCACCGCCGCCGCCCGCGCCGCCGCGGCCTTGGCCTGGGCCACCACCTCCTCCAGGTACTTGGGGCCGTGGGCCGCCCCGGCCATGAAGAAGCCGGCCCCCACGAAGTCCACGGGCCGGAGCTTGAGGTGGGCCTCCATGAAGAAGCCGTCGGCGTCCAGGGGCAGCTTCAGCGCGCTGGCCAACTCCGGGGCGTCGGCCTGGGGGCGCACCGCCGCCGCCAGCACCAAGCGCTGGGCGGTTAGCACCAGCCACTGCCCCAGGATCTGGTCGCGCACCGCCACCTCCAGGCCTGGCTCACCGGCCCGCACCCGGGGCGGTTCTTGCGGGTCGAAGCGCACGAAGCGCACCCCCAGCTTGCGGGCCTTTTGGTAGTACAGCTCCTTGAGCGAGAAGGTGCGCATGTCGCGGTAGAGCACCGTGACCTCGGCCAGGGGCTTAAGCTCCTTGATTCTGAGCGCGTTGGCCACGGCCTGGCCGCAGCAGACGCGCGAGCAATAGGGGTGCTCGGGCTCGCGGGAGCCCACGCACTGGATCATCACCACGCCATCCACGCCCTCCAAAGCGCCTGCCCCGCCGGCCAGTTCCTCGTGAAAGGCCAATTGGCTGAGCACTCGGGGGTCCTGGCCGTGCAGGTACTGGCTGGGCCGGTACTCGGCGGCCCCGCTGGCCACGATCAGGGCGCCCACGGCCACCTGCTCGCTCTTGTCCGCGCTGGCGATGGCCGCCTGGAACTGGCCCACGCGTCCCTCCACGGACTTGAGCTGGCTGTTCAGGCGCACCCGGATCAGGGGGTGGTGGCTCACGCGGTCCACCAGGTCCTCCAGGAAGGGGCCCACCGCCAGGCCCTCCAGAGTGCGGCTCAGGCGCCGGGCCAGGCCGCCCAGGGCCGCGTCCCTTTCCACCAGATGGGTGGGGAAGCCCTGCTCGGCCAGGCTTAAGCTCGCCGTCATGCCGGCCACGCCGCCGCCCAGCACCAGGGCCGTCTGTTCCACCGGGGCCGGGAATTGGTGCAAGGGCCGTAGCATCAGGGCGCGGGCGCAGGACATGCGCGCCAGGTCCATGGCCTTGACCGTGGCTGCGGCGTGGTCGCCGGCGTGCACCCAGGAGCACTGGTCGCGGATGTTGGCCATCTCGAATAGGTAGGGGTTGAGCCCGGCCCGTTGCAGGCCCTGGCGGAAGAGCCCCTCGTGGGTGCGCGGGCTGCAGGAGGCCACCACCACGCGGTTCAGGCCCTGCTCCTTGATGAGGGCGGTGATCTTCTCCTGGGAGTCGGTGGAGCAGGTGAAGAGGTAGTCTTGGGCGCAGACTACCCCGGGTAGGCCGCGCAGGTACTCCACCACCGCCGGCACGTCCACCACGCCCCCGATGTTGATGCCGCAATGGCAGACGAAGACCCCCAGCCGGGCCTTCTCGTCCGGGGCCAGGGCGCGCTCGGGCGGGTATTCCAGGGGGAATATCTCGCTGCCCCGGGCCGGGGCCAACAGTGCCCCGGCCTCGGCGGCGGCGGCGCTAGCCTGCATCACCGTGTCGGGGATGTCGCGGGGGGCCTGGAAGGCGCCGCAGGCGAAGACCCCCGGCCGGTTGGTGGCCAGGGGGTTGAACCCCTGGCTGGCCGCGAAGCCGAAGCGGTCCACCTCCACCCCCAGGCGCTGGGCCAGGGCCACCCCGGAGGGGTTGGGGGTCAGCCCCACCGAGAGCACCAGCAGATCGAAGGACTCCTCTTGCAGCACGTCCTGCTCATCGAAGTACTGCACGATCAGGTCGTGGCTGGAGGGGTCCTCCACCACCCGCGAGATCATGGAGCGCACATAGCGCACGCCGTGCTCGCCTTTGGCCCGCTCGTAGTAGCGGTCAAAGCCCTTGCCCTGGGCGCGGATGTCCATGTAGAAGATGGTCTTCTCTAGCCCGGCCACGTGCTCGCCGGCGATGATGGCCTGCTTGCTGGCGTACATGCAGCAGACGTAGGAGCAGTAGTCGCGGCCGATACTGGCGTCGCGGGAGCCCACGCACTGTATCCAGGCCACGCGCTTGGGCTCCACCCCGTCGCTGGGGCGCTTGACGTGCCCGCCATAGGGGCCGCTGGCCGAGAGCACCCGCTCGAACTCCAGGCTGGTGAGCACGTTGGCATAACGTCCGTAGCCGTACTCGGCCTTGGCGGCGGCCTCGTAGGGCTTGAAGCCCGGGGCCATGACCACGGCCCCCACCTTGAGCTTGATCTCCTGGGGCCTCTGGCTGTGCTGGATGGCCCCGGCCTGGCAGGCCGTGACACACTGGTAGCACTCCGAGCAGACGCCGCAGGCCAGGCAGCGGGAAGCCTCTGCCCGCGCGGCCTCCTCGCTCAGGATGCCCACCACCTCGCCGAAGCCGGTGGCCCGCTGCCCAGGGTCGGCGTGGGGCGGCTTCTGCCGCGCCTGGGCCGGCACCGCCACCTGGGGCGGCTCCACGGCCTGCCAGTCCTTGGCGCGGCCCGCCGCCAGGTCTTGCCCCCGCAAAAGGCGTATGGCCGAGTAGGCCGCCTCCTTGCCCTGGGCCACGGCCTGGATCACCGTGGCCGGCCCCAGCACCGCGTCGCCGCCGGCGAAGACATGGGGGAGGCTGCTCTGCAAGGTCAGCGGGTCCACGGTCAGGCAGTTCTTGTGCCCCACCTCCAGGCGGCAGGTGTCGTCCAGACAGGCCAGGTCCGGCTCCTGGCCGATGGCCGATAGCGCCCCGTCTATCTCCATGACGTACTCGGAGCCAGGTATCTCCCGGGGGCGCGGCCGGCCCGAGGCGTCGGGCGGACCCAACTCCATGCGGATCACCTCCACCCCAGTCAGCTTGCCGTCCTTGGCGATGAAGCGCTTGGGCGCCGCCAGATACTCGAAGCGGATGCCCTCCTCCAGGGCCTCCTCGATCTCCTCGGGGTCGGCTGGCATTTCCGCCCTGGTCCGGCGGTAGAGGACCGTGACTTCCTTGCTGCCCAGGCGCAGGGCCGTGCGCGCCGAGTCCATGGCCACGTTGCCGCCGCCCACCACCACCACGCGGCTGCCCGGCGATACCGCCTGCCCCAGATTGGCCTGGCGCAGGAACTCCACGCCCGGCTGCACACCGACAGCGTCTTCGCCGGGCACGCCCAGGCTCAGGCACTGGTGGGCGCCCACGGCCATGATGACCGCCTGAAAGCCCTGCTCCTCCAGTTGGGGCAGGGTAAAATCCGTGCCCAGGCGCTGGTTGGTGCTAATCTCCACGCCCAGGGCCTTGATATAGTCAATCTCGTAATCCAGGATGCGGGGGGGCAGGCGGTAGTCGGGGATGCCCACCCTGAGCATGCCGCCGGTGACGGCGAGCGCCTCGAAGATGGTGGCGCCGATGCCCTCCAGGGCCAGGTAGTAGGCCGCCGAGAGCCCGGCGGGCCCCGAGCCGATGATGGCCACCTTCTGCCCCGTGGCCGGCTGGCAAGCCGGCAGGTCCATGGCCCCCTGCTCGATCTCCCACTCGGCCACGAAGCGCTTGAGGTCGCGGATGGCGATGGGCTCGTCTATTTGGCCCCGGGCGCAGGCTGTCTCGCAGGGGTGGGTGCAGACTCGGCCGCAGATGGCCGGCAGGGGGTTCTCGCGGCGGATCAGCTCCAGGGCCTCCTTGAATTTGCCTTGGGCGATCAGGGCCACGTAGCCCTGCACGCTAATGCCGGCCGGGCAGGCCACCTTGCAGGGGCTGGTGCCCCGCTTGTCTATGGCGAAGGCGCTCGGTATGGCCTGGGGGAAGTGGCGATACACGGCCTTGCGCTGGTTGAGCCCCAGGTTGAAGTTGGCCGGCACTTCCACGGGGCAGACCTTGGCGCACTCGCCACAGCCGGTGCAGGTCTTCTCATCCACGTAGCGCGGGGCTTGGCTGACGGTAAGCGTGAAGTTGCCGGGCGCGCCCTCCAACCGGCTGACCGTGGCACGGGTATGGATGCGGATGTTGGGGTTGCTGGCCACCTCGATCAGCTTGGGCGAGATCATGCAAGTGGAACAGTCGTTGGTGGGAAAGGTCTTGTCCAACTGGGCCATGATGCCGCCGATGGCCGGAGAGGACTCCAGAAGGTACACGTAATACCCGGAATTCGCCAGATCCAGCGCAGACTGCATGCCGGTGATTCCACCGCCCACCACGAGAACCGATCCGATTCGCTTTTGATCCAT
>JACQYR010000140.1 GCA_016208115.1 Desulfarculus sp. | reverse complement strand
ACCGGCCCCGGCTCCCGGGTGGACAAGGCGCCGGGGCTATGGTATTACCCAAAGGCGAAAAGCCTTTTTGCCCCATCGTCGTCAAGGCGGGCGATTAGCTCAGTTGGATAGAGCGTTGGCCTCCGGAGCCAAAGGCCGGGCGTTCGAGTCGCCCATCGCCCACCAAATTACCCCTCACGGTTGAGTCCCTCCCAAGCCCCCTTGCCCTTTCTCAGCCTCCCTCGGTCAGGATGACAATCTCGGTGCGGCGGTTCTTGCCCTGGTTCCCGGGCGAGTCGTTGGGGGCCAGGGGCCGGCTGCCGCCCAGGGCGGCCACCCGCAGGCGGCTGGAGTCCAGCCCCCCGGCGGCGGCCAGTTGCTGGGCCACGGCCACCGCCCGGGCCAGGGAGAGATCCCAGTTGTCCTGATAGGCCTTGGCCGGTGGCAGCGGCTGGTCGTCGGTGTGCCCTTCCACGATGATGGGCTGGCGGCCATGCCTGAGCAGCTCGGCCACCTTGCCGATCCGGGCGGCGGCCTCGGGCGGCAGCCAGGCGCTGCCCGGGGCGAACAACAGGTCGTTGGCCAGGGTGATGGCCGTGCCCCGAGGGTCTTCGCGCACGGTCACGCCCTTTTGCAGCGTCCCGCTGGGAAAGCCCCCCCGGCCCAGGGGCAGTTCCAGTTCCTGGGCCAGACCCGGCGGGCCTTCGGCCTGCTCCTCGGCCGGGGCCTTGGCCCCGGGGCCGCTGGCCAGCAGGGAGTCCACGGCCCTGATGGGGCCGGCCTCCCGGCCCGTGCCCTGGCCGGCGCCTTGCCCCGCGGCCTGGCTGGCTCCCTGGCCGGCGGGGGCGGCCTGCTCCTGCCGGGCGGCCAAGCCGCCGAAGGCCGCCTGGTAGCGGGCCAGGTCCGGCTGCCTGAAGGCCAGCATCATCACGAAGAAGGTCAGGACCAGGGTGACCACGTCGCTGAAGGTGAACAACCAGCCATGGGGGTCGGGTTCCTGGTGCTTGCGGGGCCGGCCGGACACGCTAGTGGCCCTTTTCGGGCATGAGGTCAAAGACAAAGCCCCGGAACTCGGCCTTGGGGGCCTGGGGGGCCTCGGGCAGCAGGGAGGGGCTGGCCTCCCGGGCGTCCAGGACCAGTTCCACGCGATTGTTGTAGCGGCGGTGCTGGGAGTGGGAGGCGGGCAGCAGGGGCCGGCCGGCGCCATGGCCCTGGGCCGTCAGGCGGGTGGGGTCAATCCCCTGTTCCACCAAGAGGCGCAGCACCGCCAAGGCCCGGCGGCCGCTCTGGGTCAGGGCCTCCTGTCCCTGGTCCCCGGCGGCCTGGTCCGGGTCCAGGTGGCCGGCGATGACCAGCGGATAGCCCCTGTCCTTGACCACCAGGGCCACCCTGGCCAAAAACTCCCGCCCCTCGGCGCTCAGCTCGGCGCCCTCGCCCTCGAAGAGCAAAGCCTGCCCCACGGCCATGGTGCGTTGCCCGCCCGAGCGCAGCATCATGATGCCGCCGCTTTGGTGCTCGCCCTCGGTCAGGCCCCGCAGGTAGTGGTAATCCTGCTCCACGGGGGTGAGCATAGGCAGCATGCCCGAGCCCCGCTGGCCGCCCTCCTGGAAGCCGAAGCTGGCCTGCAGGGATTGGAAGGCCGTCTGCAGCCGGGTTTCCTCCACGCGGCCCATGGAGTTGAGCAGGATGAAAAAGGTGAGCAGCAGCAGGAACAGGGAGGTGTAGGTGATGACCACGCCGCGCGAGGGGCTGGCATGGCTGTTGGCCTTGAAGCGGGGCATGGCCTGCCCCCTTACCTGAAGGCCGAGACGCGCCGCGAGGGAGAGACGAAGCTGTTGAGCTTCTGCTCCAGGATGCGGGGGTTGTCGCCCTGGGCGATGGCCACCACCCCGTGCAGGACCAGCCGCTTGGCCGTGACCTCCTCGGCGGAGCGGTTCTTGAGCTTGCCGCTCATGGGCAAGAAGAGCAGATTGGCCAGCACGGCGCCGTAGAAGGTGGTGATGATGGCCACGGCCATGGCCGGGCCGATGGTGGAGGGGTCGTTCATGGTGCGCAGCATCTGCACCAGGCCGATGAGGGTGCCGATCATGCCCAGGGCCGGCGAATAGGTGCCCATGGAGGTGAAAATTTCGGCCCCCACCTGGTGGCGCTCCACCACGGTGTCAATCTCGGTTTCCATGATTTCCTTGACCGAGGCCAGTTCCACGCCGTCCACGAGTATTTGCAGGCCCTGGGCCATGAAGGGATCGGCAACGCCCTTGAGGGAGGGCTCGATGGACAGGATGCCGCTTCTGCGGGACTGGTAGGACAACTCCACGAACTGGCGCACCAGGGCGGGGGCGGAGGTGACGGTCTCCATGAAGACGTGCTTGACCACCGAAAGGAGCATGGCCAGCTCGCGCAGGGGGTAGTTGACCAGGGTGACGCCCAGGGTGCCGCCAAAGACGATGAGCACGCTGGGCACGTCCCAGAACATGGCCAGGTTGCCGCCCATGAAGATGGCGATGGTCACCAGGGCGAAGGCGCTGGTCAGTCCCACGATGGTGGCGCGGTCCATGGAGCGCCTTAGACGCCGGTCCTGGTGGATGGCCGGCGCCAGGGAGGGCAGGTCGTGGTCCTCGCTGGTCTCCGGCTGGCTTTCTTCAACGGGAGCGGGTTTGGCCGGCAGGGACAGGTACCCCACTTGGCTGGCGCGCTTCTGGGCTGAGGTATTCATGGTGAGCGCCCTGCAACTGGTTGATTGACGCACAGGCTAATTCACATTAGAACCATGACGCCAACGGCAAAGTAAAGCTAATTTTTGGCCGCCGCGGGCGCTTGGCCAGGGTAGGCCCCCTGGCGCCGGCCGCCTGGGCAGGGCTTGGCGGCGGCTGGCGCACCCCTGGTCTTCATAGTCTATCGGCAGGTCAGCCGCGCGTCTTGACTAAAAAAATGGTTCACCCGGCGGATGGCCGAGTGAACCGAAAAGCAGGGCGGGGATACCCAACGGTCCCTCTTAATGCTCGATTGGGTTGCCACGGACGCCAGCCGGGCCGGCGGCCTCAGGGTGCCTGACGTCCCGCCAGGGGAATCGAGGCACAAATCACAGTCATACTAAATCCATAGTTTTTACAATAAACATCGTGGGGCCGGAGCATGGCCCCACCCCTGCTTGGCCGGCCAAGGCGCGGGCGGGGGCTAGGGGGCCTTGCCGCCGTCGTCTATCTGGCAGGCGTCGCCGGGGCAGAAGAGCTTGAGCCAGTAGCCTTCGCGGTCTTCGGGGGCCCCGGCCCGGGGGGCCGGCTCGGCCTTCGCTGGCACCGCCACCTTCTCGGCCTCGGTCAGGCAGGCCTCGTCGGGGCAGAACACCTCCAGCCACAGGCCCTCTTTCCCCTGGGCCGTGGCGGCCTGGCGCTTGTCCTCGGGCAGGTCCACCACCTCCTCGGCGGTGAGGCAACGCGCTCCCGGACAAAAGACCTTGAGCCACGCGCCTTCCTGCTGCTTCTTGTCGCTCATGGCTAACGCCTCCTTGTTGGCAACCGATACCAACTATTGTAAGGCAGTTCAGGGCCGGCGCAAGCGGCGTATAAGCTCATAGTTCCTTCACGGCCTCCTCGGCGGCGCTGATGGTCTGCTCCACGTCTTCCAGGCCGTGGGCCAGGGAGACCAAGGTGGCCTCGAACTGGCTGGGGGCCAGGTAGATGCCCCGGGCCAGCATGGCCTGGTAGAAGCGGGCGAAGAGCTTGGTGTCGCTTTTAGCCGCCGAGGCGTAGTCCGTCACCGGTCCGGCGGTGAAGAAATAGGTGAACATGGCCCCCACGCGCTGGCCGTGGTGGGCCAGGCCCTTGGCCGCGAAGACCCGGCCCAGGCCCTCGAAGATGACCTCGTCAAAAATCAAGACCGCGCGATATTGGTCTCAGACGGCCCGCCGGCCGGCCAAAAAGTCCGGCAGCGGCTCCACCACGCCCATGTTGCCGGCCACCGGCTCCACGATCACCGCCGCGATGCCCTCGCCCTGGCTGGCGAAGGCCTCTCGCACGGCCTCCAGGTCGTTGTAGGGCAGGCTAAGGGTCAGCCCGGCCACGGCCCCCGGCACGCCAGGGCAGGAGGGGATGCCGAGCGTGGCCAGGCCCGAGCCGGCGGCCACCAACAGGCCGTCGGCGTGGCCGTGGTAGCAGCCGTCGAACTTGACGATGATGTCGCGGCCAGTGAAGCCCCGGGCCAGGCGCAGGGCGCTCATGGTGGCCTCGGTGCCGCTAGATACCAGGCGCACCTGCTCCAGACTGGGCACCAGCTTGCAAAGCTTCTCGGACATGAGCACCTCGGCCTCGGTGGGAGCGCCGAAGCTGGTGCCCTTTTCGGCGGCCTTCTGCACTGCGGCCAGCACCTCGGGGTGGGAGTGGCCCAGGATCAAAGGCCCCCAGGAGCCCACGTAGTCAAGGTAGCGGGTGCCGTCCACGTCCTCGATGCGGCAGCCCCGGCCCGAGCGGATGAAGGGCGGGGTGAGCCCCACCGAGCCCATGGCCCGCACGGGCGAGTTGACCCCGCCGGGAATAACCTCCAAGGCCCGCTGCCAAAGCTCCTGCGAACGCCGGCCAGCCATCTGCCCGCCTCCCAAGGATTTATCGTGCTGTAAATAGCGTATCAGTAGTACTGCATGGAGGTCTTCTTCAGCTCCTCCACCGAGAACAACAGCTCGTGCTCGATCCCGCCCACGGCTTGGGCCATCTCCTCCACCAGCTCCCGGCACTCGTCCTCGCTCTTGCCGTGCACCATGGAGAAGACGTTGTAGGGAAAGTCGGCGCAGGCCCGCCGCCAGTAGCAGTGGCTCACCCGGCGGAAGGAGGCCAGCTTCTCGCCCACCTCATCCACCCGCTCCTCGGGCACCCGCCAGGCCACCATGACGTTGGCCGGGAAGCCCGATTGCTGGTGCCTGAGGGTGGCCCCGAAGCGGCGCATGATCTTGTCCCGCTCCAGGCGGGCGACGCGCTCCACCACCTGGGCCTCGCTGAGGCCCAACTCGGCGGCCAGGGCGGCGAAGGGCCGGGGCTCCAGGGGCAGGTCCCCCTGCAAGCGGGCGATGATGCGTTTGTCCAGGGCGTCCAGGCTCACGGCTTTCCTCGCGGGTCGAGTGCCTCGACTCCCATATCCGGGTCGGGTGGGGTCATGGCCTTAGCCAGCGTCAACGGCTCCCGGAGAAGCCTTGTCGAACATACAGGGGGGCCAGGGGGGTGTCAAGAAAGACGGGACCAACAAGGGACTGCCCCCGAGGACCAAGATATGCTTAAATGCAATCAACAGCCATTGCCCGACCCGTCGGTGCCTCGGCTGCGGCCAATTCCTATTGCGGAGCCCAAACGCCATGCCCCCTCGCGGCTTTGCCTTCACCCCCGCCCTGGTCAAGCGCCCCATGCGCGTGGCGGCCTTCATGAGCGGCAGCGGCACCAACATCCGCCGCCTGCTGGAGCGCAAAAGCCCCCACTTTCAGGTGGCCTTCATCTTCAGCGACCGCGCCGACGGCAAGTGCCAGGGCGAGAAAATCGCCCATGAGTACGGCCTGCCCTATTTCTCCTTGGACACCCGGCGCTTCCACCAGATGAAAGGCCAAAAGCGCACCGTGCTGACCAAGGAGGGGCTGAAAACCCGGCGCCAGTACGACCAGGTGGCCGCCCGCCTGGTCAGGGCCTTTGGCGTGGACGTGCTGGCGCTCGGCGGCTACATGAGCTTTTTGACCTTGAAGCGCGGCATCAACGTGCACCCCGCTGACCTGTCCATCCTGGGCGCCAAGGGCCGCCGCCGCTTCGTGGGCGACGACGCGGTCATGGACGCCATCGCCGCCGGCCAGAAGGAGCTGCGGGCCTCCACCCTGTGGATAGACCAGGGCGTGGATTCCGGGCCGCTCCTCATGGTCAGCGAGCCCCTGCCCGTGGACCTGCCGGCCCCCCTAGAGGAACTCCTGGAGGACGCGGAGCGCCTCAGGCGGGTGGCTGACGAGCACCAGGAGGCCCTGAAAGAACGCGGCGACTGGGTGATCTTCCCGCTCACCGTGGAGCTGATGGCCACCGGCCGCCTGACCGTGGGCGAGAAAGGCGTGGCCCTCTTGGACGGCCGCGAGTACCCCCGGGGCGTGCGCCCCTCTGACATCGGGTCCGGCCGATGAGCCCCCTGCCCGACAACTTCGCCCTGGCCCGGCGGCGCATGGTCCAGGAGCAGATCGCCGCCCGGGGGGTGCGCGACCAGCGCCTCTTGAAGGCCATGCAGGAGGTCCCCCGGCACCTGTTCGTGGACGAGGCCCTGTGGTCCCAGGCCTACAACGACCATCCCTTGAGCATCGGCGAGGGCCAGACCATCAGCCAGCCCTACATGGTGGCCCTGATGAGCGACGCCCTGGGGCTCACGGGCGGCGAGAAGGTCCTGGAGATTGGCACCGGCAGCGGCTACCAGACGGCCATCCTGGCCAGGCTCTGTGACTGGGTCTATTCGATCGAGCGCATCCTTGGCCTGTCGCGCCAGGCCCAACGGGTCCTGGAGAAGATCGGCGTCTTCAACGTCAACCTCGTCGTGGGCGACGGCACCAAGGGCCACCCCCGCGAGGCCCCCTACGACGCCATCATGGTCACCGCCGGGGCCCCCCAGGTGCCCCAGCCCCTCCTGGGCCAGCTCAAGCAGGGCGGCCGCCTGGTGGTGCCCGTGGGCGACAAGCACCTGCAAAACCTCATGCGCGTCACCCGCCGGGGCGAGGAGTTCATCAGCGAGGACCTGGGCGGCTGCCGCTTCGTCAACCTCATCGGCGAGCACGGCTGGTAGGTGGCGTGCCCGCCACGGGGCTAAACGGGTCGGTTGAGGCCCTCATCCTGGCGGAAGCCTGTCACAACCTCGTCCGCATCTTCTTCCTGCAAGAGCGCGCGAAGAAACTCGGCACGGACGCGGAGGTGGGTGGCACAACTCGTGACACGGGGAAGCGGGATGAAGCTCACGAGTTTCCCCTCACCCGCCCTGCGGGCACCCTCTCCCCCTCGGAGGGGGAGAGGGCTGGGGTGAGGGGGCCGCTGGCCGCCGCACTGTGCAAGCCCTCAAGGCAAGGTGATCCCATGACCGGCGTGGAACAGGCCCGCCTGGTCAGCGTCATCGGGGCCGGCCAGGCCGGGCCGGAGGCGCTGGCCCAGGCCCAGGAGGTGGGGCGGCTCTTGGCTGCCGGTGGTTATGGCGTGGTCACCGGCGGCCTGGGCGGGGTCATGGAGGCGGCGGCCCGGGGCGCGGCCTCGGCTGGTGGCCTGACCCTGGGCATATTACCCGGCCTGGACCCCCAGGCGGCCAACCCCTGGTGCCGGGTGGTGATCCCCTCGGGCCTGGGCCAGGCCCGCAACGTGCTGGTGGTGCTCTCGGGCCTGGGGGTCGTCGCGGTCAGCGGCGGGGCGGGCACGCTGTCGGAGATCGGCCACGCCCTGAAGGTCGGCAAGCCCGTGGCGGGCTTAAGCTCCTGGCCGGTGCCGGGGGTGTTTCAGGCCGCCGGCCCAGAGGAGGCCGTGGAGTACATCCTCAAAAGTCTTGACACCTCAGCGTAAATTTTTCCGCAAAAACCCCAGGAGGTCATCCAGGTAAGGGCCGTCTCCGCAGAGGTCCTCGTGCCGGTATCCGGGGTAGACGATTTCCCGGCAGGGCTTGCCCGCCTGCCGCAGTCCCTCTTTCACCACCAGGCGGGTGTCATTGTCCACCATCTCGTCGCCGCCAGCCACCTGCAAGAGCACCCGGCAGGCCACCTGGGAGTAATTCAGTCCCTCGATCCGGCGCAACCAGCCGCCACCCCCGCCGCCCGGTCCCCGTCCGCCCACCAAGGCGCCAAAGCCCAGGAGCCCCAGGGCCTTGACCCTGGGATGCCGCAAGGCCACCAGAGCGCTCAGGGCCGCCCCCTGGGAAAAACCCACCACGGCGATGCGCTCTTGGTCCACCTGGGGGGATTCCAGGGCCAGGGCCAGGGCCTGGCGGCCGATCTCCCGGGCCGTGGCCAAGTCTCCGCCGGGAGTGCGCTGGGGTGCCCAGAACAGAAACCCGGCCTGGGCGAAGCGGCGGGCCAGCTTGGTCAATTCGTACTTGCCCAGGCCGCCGCGCCCCCAGCCGTGATGATAGATGACCAGGGGGTAGGGCGGGGGTTGGTCCAGGGGCCGGGCCACCACCACCCGGTAGCTCCAGGCGCTGGCCTGGAGGTCGAAATCGCCGGCTGCCCGGTCCTGTCCCCAGGCCGGGGCGGCCAGGCAGCAGAGCAGGCAGGCCAACGGCAGGCATCTCTTCCAAGAACTGCACAAGGTTACATCCCTCGCGAGTGCTCGTCGTCGTGGCAGTAGACGCACAGGTTTTCCCAGTTGGAGCCGTCGGGGGGGTTGTTCCTGTAGTTGCCGTCCTTGTGGTGCACGGTCAAGAGGTGGCTGTCCTTGGGCGCGAACTCGCGGGCGCACTTGGCGCAGATCAGCCCGTGTAGGCGTAGCGACTGCTCGCGGTAGCCCGGCTTGGCCGGGGCCGGCCCCCGCCACTGGGCCAGCAAATCCGCCGTGCCGCGCCCGCCGCCGTCCGCCGGCTTGGGTGCCGGGGCCTCGTCCTCGTAACGCCGCCTGCCGCGCATGGCTGCCTCCCTGGCGGGCCGCGCCGCCGCACCCCTTAAGCCCCCTTGCCCTGGTCCCCGGTCCGGGTCTGCCCCTGCTCCTGGGCTGTCAACTGGGCCTGGTAGCGCCGCCAACCCGGGCACCAGCCGGTGTGCCAGCGCCACAGCCGGGCCAGCAGGGAATCAGGCCGGCGCTGGGCCAGGGCGCGCCATTTGCACTCCTCGCAGGACATGGTTTCTCTCCTCCCGTTCCAGCTACCGCTAATTCCAGGGTAGGGCATCCCTGGGCGGGGGGCAATCATTTCCCACCGCAAAACCCGTGGCCTTGGGCCGCGATCTTCACTAGAATCAATCCCCATCGGCAACCATGATGCAAAGGACAGCACCATGAGCGGCGACCTCAAGCAAAAGACCGGCGCCACCGCCAAGCTTTACTTTGACGGCTACCCCTGGGACAGGCCCTTTGACCTGTGGCGGGCCTTTGACCCCGGCCTGGCCAAGGACCTCTCGCTGTTCATCACCGGCCAGATGTACGCCCGCGAGAAGGTCCCCCACCCCACCCGCCAGCTCATCGCCGTGGCGGCGCTGACCGCCCTGGAGCGCGGCGACGAGCTCAGGCTGCACATCTGGGCGGCGCTCAACG
>JACQYR010000139.1 GCA_016208115.1 Desulfarculus sp. | reverse complement strand
CACTCACAGCGGCGGGTCCGCGCCGGATTTTCACCGGCTTCCCTCGCGCGCCCCCCGTGGGGGGCGACCGGTCTCCCTTGCATTTTTTCAGCGCCAACTTATAGCAAGCCGCCCGCAGTTGGTCAATTGAATTTGCGGCCACCCGGGAGCTATCATGTATACAGAGGAACATGGGGGCCAGGATGAAGGCGGACGGGCGCCGGCGGCGGCGCGGGGAGCGACATGGGCCGACAACCCCGGAAGCACGGGCCTATTACGCCGGTCACCCCAGGGGACTCCAACCACCTGGGCCTGCTCAGCCAGGTTTTCGCCACCTCGGCCATACCCTTTGCCGCCGTATATGCCGACGGCCAGATCATGGCCTACAACCCGGCCTTCTGCCAGCTCAGCGGATATGCCGCAGGCCAGGTAGAAGGGCTCAACTTCGCCTCCGACCTGACCCCCGCGCCCTGGCGTGAATTCCAGCGGCAGGCAATAGAGCGTCTGCTGGCCAGCGGCCAACCCCAGCAGTTCCAAATGGAGCTACTGCGCCAGGATGGCAGCCTGGTGCCGGTGGAGATGTTCCTGCACCGCCTGCCGGCCCAGGACGAGCGGCCCCAGTGCTTCTGGTCCTTCATCAGCGACATCAGCGGCCGCCGGGCCACCGAGGAGGCCCTGCGCGAGAACGAGGCCCGCTACCGGGCCATGGTGGAGGCCTTCGACGGCTATATCTACGTCTGCTCCCAGGATTATCGCGTGGAGTTCATGAACCAGCGGATGATCGAGCGCACCGGCCGCGACGCCGCCGGCGAGCCCTGTTACCAGGCCTTGCACGACCGCCAGGACATCTGTCCCTGGTGCGTCAACGAGCGGGTCTTCAAGGGCGAGGCCGTGCGCTGGGAGGTGCGGAGCCCCAAGGACAACCGCTGGTGGTACGTGGTGAACACGCCCATCCACCACGCCGACGGCAGCATATCCAAGCAGGCCATGATACAGGACATCACGGCCCGCAAGCAGGCCGAGGAAGCGCTGAGGCAAAGCGAGGAAAAGTATCGCTCGCTGTTCAACAACGCCGAAATCGCCATGTACCGGATCAGGCTGGACGGCTCGGAGATCCTGGACATCAACGACAAGTTCGCGGCCATAGTGGGCCGCACCCGCGAGGAGCTGCTGGGCTCGCCCTCCAGCAGCCTGTGGGCCGACGCCCAGGAACGGCGCGAGTTTGTGCGCAAGGTCGAGGCCGAGGGGCACGCCACGGATTTTGAGTTCAGGATGTTTAACAAGCAGGGGCAGGTGAGGTGGTGCCTTACCTCCCTCAGGCTTGACCGCGAGCAGGGGATCATAGAAGGGTCCACCCAGGACATCACGGAGCGCAAGCAGGCCGAGCAGGCCCTCATGGAGAGTGAGAACAAGTTCCGCGCCCTGACCGAGACCACGGCCTCAGCCATCTTCATCATCCAAGACGGGCGCTACCGCTACGTCAATCCCGCCTTCTGCCAGCTCACCGGCTATCCGCCCGGTGAGATCGAGAGCCTGGAGTTCTGGCGGGTGGTGCACCCCGACCACCTGGAGATGGTCAAGGAAAGACACTTCGCCCGCCTGGGGGGGGAAAGCCCCCCGGCCCGCTATGAGTTCAAGATCGTGCGCAAGGACGGCCAGGTCCGTTGGGTGGATTTCTCGGCCGGCTCCATGGATTACCAGGGCCGGCCGGCCATCCTGGGCACCGCCTTTGACATCACCGACCGCAAGCAGGCCCTGGAGGACCTGCGTAACTCCCGGCGCCGCCTGGCCGACATCATCGCTTTCCTGCCCGACCCCACCTTCGCCGTGGACCGCCAGGGGGTCATCATCGCCTGGAACCGGGCCATGGAGGAACTGACCGGGGTGCCGGCGGCCGACATGCTGGGCCAGGGCGACCACGCCGCCTCCCTGCCCTTTTACGGCGTGCGCCGGCCGGTGCTGGTGGATTTGGCCATGTACTGGGACGCCCAGACGGCCCGGCGCTATCCCTTTGTGCAGCGCGACCACAACACCTTCCTCACCGAGGTGGAGGTGCCGTCCCTGCCCCGCGGCCCGGTCACCCTGTGGGCCAAGGCCTCGCCCCTGTTCGACGCCCAGGGCCAGATGGTGGGGGCCATCGAGTCGGTGCGCGACATCACCCCCCGCCAGCGCCTGGAGGCCGAGCTGCGCGAACTGGCCGAGAAGCGCCAGGCCCTGGTCAACAGCCTGCCCCTGGGCGTCATCTCCGTGGACGCCGAATTCCGCGTCACCGAGCTCAACGCCCACGGCGAGCAGATACTGGGCCTTAGCCAGGCCGAGGCCCTGGGCCGGCCCTGCTGGGAGATATTGCAAGGCAACGCCTGCCCCACGGGCTGCCCCATAAAGTCGGCCCTGGGCCAGGGCCAGGGCGTGGGACCCATCGAGACCTCGGTGGTCAGCCGCCAGCGCGGACGCATCCCGGTGCGCCTGACCGCGGCCCGGCTCTTGGACTCCACGGGGCGGGTGGTGGGCGGAGTGGAGGTCTTCCAGGACATCAGCGAACTGAAGTCCCTGGAGCGCGAGCGGGCCAACATCGTCTCCATGTTCGCCCACGACATGAAATCGCCCTTGGTGAGCATCCAGGGCTTTGCCCTGCGCCTGCTAGGCGAACCGATAAAAAGCTCGCCGGAGCGCCGTGACAAGTACCTGGACATCATCCGTAAGGAGGCCGGCAAGCTGGAGGCCCTGGTCAACGACTTCCTGGATTTCTCGCGCCTGGAGATCGGCAGCCTGAGCCTCAACTTCAGCGCCACCGACCTGGACAAGGAGTTCCTGGAGCTCTTCGAGCTGTTCCAGGAGCGCTTCGCCCAGGCGGGCATCAGGCTGGTGATGGACTCCTGGGAGAAGCTGCCGGTTATCCAGGCCGACGCCCCCCGGCTGCGGCGGGTCTTCACCAACCTCTTGGAGAACGCCCTGAAATACTCGGAGGCCGGCACCACCGTGTACCTGGAGGCCCAGGAGACCCAGGGAGAGATACTGCTCAGGGTGCGCGACCAGGGCATCCGCATTCCCGCCGAGGAGCTGCCCTATATCTTTGACGTGTTCTACCGAGGCCGCGACCGCGCCAAGAGCGGCGGCCACGGCCTGGGCCTGGCCGGCGTGGAGGCCATCGTCAAGGGCCACGGCGGCCGGGTCACGGTCTCCAGCCAGATGGGCCAGGGCTCGGTCTTCACCGTGGCCCTGCCCAAAGAGCCGCCCATCTGAGCGCGCCGCCCGGCCCCTGGCCGCCCGACCCGGGGCACCGGGCCAGGGGCGGCCCGGCCCAGGGCGTGCTAAACTGCCGCCATGGAAAACACCGCCAGACACCCGCACGCCGCCGGCCCCAACCTGGAGCGGCGCATCAAGCGCCAGGCCTGGGCGCCCGAGCACCTACTCTTCGCCGCCTGCGCGCCCGGTCTGGAGCCCCTGGCCGCCGCCGAGCTGACCAACCTGGGCTTCAGGGAGGTGGAGTCCCTAGCCGGCGGCGCGGCCTGCGCCCACCGCCTGGACGGCCTCTACGGGGCCAACCTGTGGATGCGCACCGCCGGCCGGGTGCTGCTGCGGCTCAAGGACTTTAGGGTGCACACCTGGGAGGACCTGCCCCGCCAGGCCGCGGCCATCCCTTGGGAGGTCTGGCTAAAGCCGGGCGCGCCGCTGAAGGTGCTGGTGAGCCTCAGGGCCTCCAACCTCAAGCACACCGGCCGCATCGCCGAGGAGGTGCTGACCGCCGCCAGCACCCGCCTGGCCGGCCTGGGCCTGGCCCCGCCCACGGCCGCCTTGCCCCAGGCCAGCGACCCGGTCATGGTGATGGTGCGTGGCCATGAGCGCCGGGCCAGCATCAGCCTGGACAGCAGCGGGGCGCACCTGCACCGCCGGGGCTACCGCCTGGACCCCGGCCAGGCGCCCCTGCGCGAGGATTTGGCGGCGGCGCTGCTAATGCTCTGCGGCTACGGCGGCAACGAGCCCCTGCTGGACCCCATGTGCGGCTCCGGCACCCTGGCCATAGAGGCCGGGCTCCTGGCCCGGCGCCTGCCCCCCGGCCTGGGGCGGGCCTTTGCCTTTCAGGACTGGCCCTGCCACCGCGCCGCCACCTGGGATTTCCTGGTCAGGACGGCCCAGGGGCAGGCCCTGCCCGCCCCGCCCCAGCCCATCCATGGCCGCGACATCCAGGCCAAGGCCCTGACCAGCGCCAAGGCCAACGCCCGTCGCGCCGGCCTGGAGGGCAGCCTGATCCTGGAGCAGGCCGACTTCTTCGACACCGCCCCGCCGCCCGGCCCGCCGGGGCTCATGGTCATCAACCCGCCCTTTGGCAAACGCCTGGGCAGCGTGCGCCAGGCCCGGGCCTTTGCCCAGGACCTGGGGCGCAAGCTGAAAAGCGACTACGCCGGCTGGCGGGTGGGGGTGGTGCTCTACCGCCCCGAGTGGGAGGAACTGCTGGGGCTCAGGCCCCTGGCCCGGCTGGTGGCGCCCCACGGCGGCCTGACCGTGACCATGCTCTGCGGAGGGGTCTAGGCAACGGCGCCAAGGCCGTAAGGATCAACGCCAGAAGCTCCCCAAGGGTATCTCCAGGGCCAGGGTCAGGCTGTATTGGTCCGACCAGGCCTCCACGCCGTAGTCAAAGCTGAAGGGCTCGCTGATACCCATGGCGCTGTTGTAAAGGGTGTGAGTACCGGTGGTGCGTATGCGCATATAATCGCCGGTCAAGTTGAGAAAGGCCGCGTCGCCCAGGGGCAGCCGGAGCCCCAGGGCCGCGTGCCAGGCGTCGCCGGTGGTGTGCTCCTGGGTGATGCGGTCGCCCTGGCGCAGCAGGTGGTGGTCGCGGTTGTCGCCCTTCACGTAGGCCCAGTCGCCCTGTAGGAAGAACTCGGCCCGGCGGCCCCATCCCCAGGCCTGGGGCAGGTCGAGGCCATAGCCCAGGCGCAGGCCCAGGTAGGTGTGCACATACTCCTGCCGGAACCAGATGCCCTCGCCGCCCAGCGCTACTCCCGCCCCCCAGGCGTCCTGCTCCGTCAGCGTGGTCTGCACGCCATCATAGGTTTCGAAGGTGTAGCGCTGGTAGCGCAGGCCGATCAGCGGGCGCAGGTCCAGGCCCCGGGGCAGGGCCACGTGCGGGCGCAGGCTGTAGTCCAGGCTGGCGTCCAGGGTCAGGCTGGGCTTGAGCCGGCACCAGCTCTCCGAGTAGATGGTCTTCACGCCCGGCCGGCTGGAGTCGTCCCAGTCGCTGTCCTTCATGCGGCCGCCGTCAACGTCGCGGGAGATGTTGGTCAGGGCCTCCAGGCGCCAGGAGTAGCGCGGATGGGCATAGCCCACTTCCAGACCGCCCCACCAGGAATCCAGGGGGAACTCCAGACGGCTCAGGGGGTTGTTCTTGCGCTCCAAGGGGTCGCCGAACTGATAGGAGGTATGGCTGCCCAGCAGGCGGCGCAGCTTGGGGCTGACGTAAAAGCCCTCCGGCGGGGCCTCGGCGAGCAGGGGCTCGGTGGGCGCGGCCAGGGCCGGCAAGTCCCACAGACTCAGCGCCAGGAAAGATAGGCCCAGCAGGGCCAGGCATAGACTTCTGTTTATGGTGCGCATGCGGTATAGCCCCCTTGCCACGCCCCTGGCCGAATTGTCCAGCCTGCCAAGCGGCCGACCTGCGAGGTCGAGTTAGCGCCAAAAGCTGCTAAAGGGGACCTCCAGGAACAGGGTCAGGCTGTACTGGTCCGACCACACCTGGACCCCGTAGTCCCAGGACTCGTGTCCGCCGCCCTCTTGGTCGCCGGCATAGTAGTCGTGCTGGCCGGTGGTGCGTATGCGCAGGTAGTCGCCGGAGAGCCCCAGAAAGGCCAAATCGCCCAGGGGCACCTTGAGCCCCAGGCTCAAGTGCCAGGCGTCGCCCGTGGTGTGCTCGATGGTTATGCGGTCGCCGCGCAGCAGGTGATGGTCGCGGTTGTCGCCAATCACGTAGGCCCAGTCGCCTTGCAGGAATATCTCTACCCGGCGGCTGGCGGACAAGGTCTTGGGCGCCTCAAAGCCATAGCTCAGGCGCAAGCCCAAATAGGGTTGCAGGTACTCCTGGCGGAACCAGATGTATTCACCGCCCAGCACGCCGTCCAACCGCCAGTCGTCCTGCCCCTCGGGGCGGGTGATCTGCACGCCGTCGTAGGTCTCGAAGGTGTAGCGCTGGTAACGCAGGCCCACCACCGGCCTAAGGTCCAGGCCCTTGGGCAACCGCATATGCTGGCGCAGGCTGTAGTCCACGCTGCCGTCCAGGGTCAGGCTGGGCTTGAGCCGGCTGCGGGCGTCGGAATAGGTGGTGAGCACCCCCGGCGAGTGGGGCCGCTCCCAGTCGCTGTCCTTGAACTTGCCGTCGGTGTCGCGGGAGATGTTGGTCATCAGTTCCAGACGCCAGGAATAGTCGGGGTGGCCGTAGCCAACCTCCAGGCCGCCCCACCAGGAATCCAGGGGAAACTCCAGGCGGCTGAGAGGGCTGTGCCGCGGCGCATCCGGATCGCCGAACTCGTAGGAGGTGTGGCTCTTGACCAGGCGGCGCAACTTGGGGCTCAGGTAAAACCCTTCGGCCGGCGGCGCCTCCAGCATGACGGCCTCGGGCAGGGCCAGGGCCGGCTGCCACCAACCTGCGATCATGCTCAGAACCACAATCATGGCTGATGCCAGGCCCAGCCTACCTGCCTTGGAGAACATTTTGTTACCCCCTTCCCAGATCACCGCCATCGCAGCGGGGCGGAATAATGGTGCCGGGCCTGGCCAGGCTCGCGCCGGCTGACACCGCCAGCAATCTAGCGTAAAAAGCTGCTAAGGGGAATCTTTTGAGAAGGCGAGAGGCTCGGAAACAGGTCTACTTGTCGCCACGGCGCCTGTCCTTGCGGCGCTCCTTTTTCCACTCGATGTCCTTCTTGAGCCCCTTGCGCTTATAGGGCTTCTGGGTGTCCTCGGTGTTGAGCAAAAACGATCCGGGCATGGCCTCGGGCGAGGGCAGGCTGGGCATGCCCGAGGGCGGGGGCGCGGGCTTGGGCTTCTGCGGCTTTTTCTGGGGTTGGTCATCCCGCACCGGCGGACCCAGGAGGCAGTCGGCGGGCAGCCGGTCGGCCAGCCACAGGCGCCCGCCCAGGAGCGAGAAGAGCACCCCCCGCTCGGCGGCCTTGCGGGCCTGCACGGTTATCAAGAGGGCCTCGTGGTCCCGGCGGCGCCCCAGCTTGAGCGCCTCCTCGGGTGTGGCCAGGAGCACCAGCACCCCGCCCGGGGGGGCCGCCAGCCCCTTCTCGTGGATCACCGGCCAGGCCCGGCGCCGGGCGCCGTAATATAGGTGCCCCGGCGGGTCGGCGGCCCAGTCGCGCTCCAGGGGCCGGCGTTCCTTGGCGCGCACCAGCTTGCCGTCGGTCTCCAGGTCCTGGGGCGCCAGGCGGGTGAGGTTGTTCGTCAGCTCGCGCGCGCCGCCCGGGCCGACGACGAGCTTCCACTCGACCTGGTTCGCGACCGCCTCGCGCGGCGCCGCGCCGGCGACCGCGCCGGCGAGCCCCGTCGTGGCCCGGTCGACGAGGTCCAGCCGGGCCTCGAGCCGGTCGGCGGCGACGACCCGCACGTCGCAGGTG
>JACQYR010000157.1 GCA_016208115.1 Desulfarculus sp. | reverse complement strand
GGCGACACCTTGGCGCCCCTCTACGCCTTGGAGGCCGAGGTGGAGCTGCGCTGGGCCACGGGTCGCCGCCGGCTGGCCATCGGCGATTTCATCCTGGGGCCGGGCCGCACCTCCCTGGCCGCCGGCGAGGTTCTCCACGGCGTGTGGGTGCCCTTGGCTGGACAGTGGAGCATCGCCCACTTCGAAAAGGTGGGATTGCGCCAGGCCCTGGCCATCGCCGTGGTGAGCCTGGCAGCGCTGGTGAGTCTGGATGAGGGCGGGGTGGTGCGCGCGGCCCGGCTGGCTTACGGCAGCGTGGGTCCCACGGTGGTGCGGCCGCGTCAAGCCGAGGCGGCCCTGCTGGGCCGGACCCTGGAGGTCGCCAGCCTGGAGGCCGCCGCCGAGTTGGCGCGCCAGGAGGTGAGCCCCATCGGCGACGCCCGCGCCAGCGCCGCCTACCGCCGGCAGGTGGCCGGCAATCTTCTGCTCAGGTTGGCGCGGCCGGCAGATTAAATCAATTCCATTTCAAACGGATTGTCTTCGTAGAGGCGTAGTTTATCCCCGCCCGGGTATTTTCCGGTGGAAATCAAGACGGGAGGGGGTAAACCCCTCCCCTACAAAAACCAAGATAACCTCATAGACCTAGGACTAGCATTAGATCACGCCCGCCGCCAGGCCCAGTCCCACCAGTCCCATCATGGCCGCCACGCTGTAGCGTACCGCCTCCATGGTCACCTTGCCCAAGAGCCGCTTGCCGAAATAGGCCCCCAGAAAGGCCGCCGCGCAGGCCGCCGCCACCTTGGCCAGGCCGCCGGCCTGGGCCAGTTGGTCCAGGTGGCCGCCCAACAGGTCCTGGCCGTAGACCAATAGCCGGGTCAGGTCCACGGCCACCGCGCAGACCACGCCGGTGGCCACGAGGGCCTCCTTGCCCAAGCCGGCGTGCAGCAGAAAGACCGAGCGGAAGGCCCCCTGGTGGCCGGAGAGCCCGCCGAAGAAGCCCGAGAGCAACCCGCCCAGGGACAGGTGGCGGGCCATCACCTCCAGACGTACTTCCAGGGAGGGGCGCAGCTCCAGCACGGCGAAGGCCAGGATGAGGCCACCGATGACCAGGTTGACCAGGCTGACCTGGGCCACCCGGGAGCCCAGATGATAGCTGGCCAGGGAGGGCAGGTCGGCCAGAAAGCCCAGCAGCCAGGCCCCCAGGAAGGCGGCAATGGCCGCGGGGAGCGCGAAGCCCAGCACCACGCGCCAGGCGGCCCGCCGGCCCATGAGGAACAGCTTGAAGACATTGTTGGCCAGGTGCACCAGGGCCGTGGCGGCGATGGCCACCGGCAGGGGGAAGAACAGGGCAAAGACCGGCAGCAAGAGGGTGCCCAGGCCGAAGCCCGAGAACAACGTCAGCCCCGAGGCCAACAGCGCCGCCAGGCACAGTATGAGGTAGTCCATGGTCACTCCTGCTGGACAAGCAATGGCCAGCCGCAACAAGGCCAGGTCAGGGTTTTCAACGCCCTGCTTAAATACTGCGCTAGTCGCGGGTGGGCGCGCAAGCTGGGCGGGGTTGGCCACGCCCAAATGGCGGTACTGCCCTTGATGACGAAAGCCCGCTCAGGAACAGGCTGGCACAGGGTTGTGAAGAGAAAAATTAGGTCTCCACGGGCCAAAAAACGAATTATTTGCTCCGCGGCGATTGACTTTGGAGCACCGATGATGCTTCAATTGCAAAAAACGGTTCTCTTAAATGAGAGGGGCAAATGGCAAAGAAAGCGATGACCAAGTTGGAGATGATAGACCAGATGGCCAAGGACGCGGGCATCGCCAAGACCGCGGCCAAGGCGGTGCTGGAGTCCTTCGTCACCTTGGTGGTCAAAGAGGTGAAGGCCGGCCGTCCCCTGCGCGTGGCGGGCCTGGGCACTTTCTCTCTCAAGAAGGCCAAGGCGCGCAAGGGTGTCAACCCCAAGACCGGCGAGCAGATCAAGATCTCGGCCAAGAAGCGCATGACCTTCAAGCCCGCGGCCCAGGTCAAGGCCCTGCTGAATCCCAGCAAGTAGATTACGCGCCGCGCAAAGGGCGTCCCCCGGCCCGGGCCGGGAGGGCGCCCCTTGTTTTTCCTGGGGCCGTGAAGGGCTACTTCAAGGTGGGCTGGCCTTGGGTGTCGGGGCGCTGGGGCGGGGCGGCGCCGCGTTCGTGCACCTCCACGCGGATGATCTTGTGGTCGCCTTGCTCCACCAGGAAGCCCACCACCCTGAGGGAGTCGTAGACCAGTTCCAGTATCTGGCGACCGTCGGCCTCCAGGGGCTCGTCGTCCTCCTGGGGGCCGCAGAGGATCACCGGCGGCCAGCTCTCGGCGGGCTGGCCGGCCCCCGGCGGGTAGATGATGACCGACACGGTGGCCTTGCGCAGGCTTTTCCCTTCCATGGTCCTCGCCCCTCCCTGGCCGGCTAGCCGACCACCCACACCGCCGCCTCCTGGCAGTACTTGAGGATGCGGTCGCTGACGTGCCCCAGCCAGAAGGCCTTGCCCTCGCCGCGCCGTCCCAGCACCACGGTGCCGTACTGGCCCTGGCGCAGTTGGTCCAGGATGGCCTTGGCCACGCTGGCCGACTCGCGGCTTATCATCTCCACCTGGTCGGGCTCCAGCCCCGACTGGAACAGGAGCCGCCTGGCCTCCTCGTAGAAGCGGGCCATGCGCTCCAGGTCGTCCTTCATGATGTCCTGGGCCAAGAGCCCCGTGTGCCCGGGCTCCATGTCCAGGGCCTTCAAGGCCGAGAGGTTGGGGCCGGCGTGGAACAGGGTGACGCGGCAGTCCTTGTTGCCCGAGAGCATGAAACCCAGGTGGTCCACGGCGCGGATGGAGCCCTCGGAGGCGTCCACGGCGCAGAGGACGCGGCAGCTCTTGACCAGGCCGCCCACCACCCACACCGGCACCCGGTCGGCGTGCTGCACCACCTTGTTGGTGACGCTGCCCAAAAACATCTCCTGCACCTTGGACAGGCCCCGGCGGCCCAGCACCACGGCGTCGTAGTTGCCGTGCTCGCCCCTAAAGACGATGTCCTTGGCCAGGCCCATGGCCCGGCCCTGGTGGGCGCACTCTATCTTGGCCGGGTCCAGGCCGCTGTCCAGCAGGCGTTGGCGGGCGTTGCCCAGTATCTTGTCCGTGCGCTGGGCTATGCGTTCCTCCATGGCCTTTAGCCGGCGGAAGGCCTCGGGCGTCTTTTCCATCTCGCCACGCAGGCCGTGGGGGATGGCCTCCTCCACGTGAAAGAGCGTCACCCACAGGTTGGGCATCACCGCCGCCTCCATCACGGCCACATAGTCCAAGGCCATGAGCGAGGCCCGCGAGCCGTCCACCGCCACCAGTATCTTCTTGTCCATGGCCGTCCTCCCTCGCCGTCTCGATTGTGCTCGCACGCAACTTCATGCCGCGGCCCGGAGCGTCAGCGCCTGATGACCCTGCTAGTATTATGATAATCCAAGGCCCGCCGGAGGGTTAATGGGGTGCGCACCCCATTCGGCCGGCCCTGGGGCAATTATTTTGCCCTGGTGCCCACGGCCCAAGCGCGCTCCGGGGCGTTGCTTGGGCCTAACCAGCCCCGCAAAATCGTGCTAAAGTTGCCACGAGACTTGGCCCGGCCAGGGCCTATTTAGCGCGGCAGCCACGAAGGGAAGTACGCCATGTTCCACGCAGCATCGCCACAACGCCCGCGGGCGGGCCTGGTCCTTGGCCTGCTCCTTTGCCTGCTCTTGGCCTGGGCCGCGCCGGCCGCCGCCAGCCAGAGCGAGGCCTTCCTGGGCGCCCAGGGCCAGGGCGGCGCCTCGGCCACGGCGCCGGTGGAGCAGGACGAGGCCTTCGTGGGGGCCCAGGGCCAGGGCCGCACCCTGCCGGGGGCCGCCGCCCCGGCCAAGGCACCGCCAGCGGCCAAGGCCCCGGCCCCGGCCAGGACCGCCGCCGGCCCAGGGTCCAACAACAACGCCTCGCCGGCCATGAACCTCTTGGACCGAGGGGAGTTCGCCGCCGCCGCCGGCCGCTTCGAGGAGGCCGAGCGCCTGTGGCGCCAAACCCTGCAACTGCGCCCCGGCTGGACGGTGGTGGAGCGCCGCCTGGCCGAGCTGCCCCAGCGCCGGTCCGGGTTCCCCCACGACATCAGCGTCAACGAGGCCCGCCGCCAGGCCCGCCTGGCCTTCGTGCAGGGCGTCACCGAATTCAACGCCCAGCGCTACGACCAGGCCCTGGAGCAGTTCCACCGCTTCCTGGCGGTCTTTCCCAGCGACCCCGAGGGGCTGCAATACCTGGACTTGACCATCCTACAGATGGACCTGGTCAGCGGCGGCAGCGTCTCGGTGCAGTCGGCGCCCTCGGCCGAGGTCTTCCTGGACGGCCAGGCCTGCGGCTGGACACCGGTGTTCCTGGAGTGGGTGCAGGCCGGACCCCACCGGGTGGAGGTGGCGGCTCACGGGGGCGGCCAGTACAAGGACATCATGGTCTCGGGCCGCTCCACCCTGGAGGTGAGCTTCACCCTCCTGGGCGGCGGCCTGGCGGTGAACAGCCAGCCCTGGGCCGAGGTCTTTTTGGACGGCGCGCCCCAGGGCCGCACCCCCCTGACCCTGGAGAACCTAGTGCTGGGCCCCCACCGGGTGGGGGTGAGCCGCCAGGGCTTCCACGAGCAGTACCAGGACGTGATCCTCATACAGGACCAGACCCAGGCCGTGAGCTTCACCCTGCAACCACGATAGTTTTCAGCCGGCCTGCCGGTGGGCCGCTCCGGTGGGCAAGGAGGTTCGCCCATGTCCGTCAGCCCAAGATTGACGCCCCGCCCCCGGGCTGCGGCCTGGCTCCTGGGCCTGATGCTGCTCCTGGCCGCCCTGCCGGCCCTGGCCTCGGGGGTCAAGGCCACCGCCGACCCGGAACTTATCAGGCAGGGACGCGAATACTACCAGTCCGCCCGCTACCAGGAGGCCCAGGATACCCTGC
>JACQYR010000039.1 GCA_016208115.1 Desulfarculus sp. | reverse complement strand
GGGCGAGATCTACTGCGACGGCCTGGGCGCCTGCCTCTCGGGCTGCCCCACCGGCGCCCTGCAGGTGATAGAGCGCGAGGCCGATGACTTCGATGAAAAGGCCGTGGAGGAGTTGCTGCACTCCCAGGGGCGCAGCCTGCCCCCGGCCGGCCAGCCGCCCCAGCAAGGCCACGGCCACCACGGGCACGAGCACCATCATGGCCACGGCCATCATCATGGCCATGGCCACCACGGCCATCACGCCGCCCCCCTGGCCGCGCCCCAGCCGGCCCTGGCCCGCGGCTGCCCCGGCTCGGCGGCCATGAGCCTCGCGCCCGGCGCCGCCCCGGCCCCGGCCTCTGGCCAGACCGCCTCCCAGTTGGGGCACTGGCCCATCAAGCTGCAACTGCTCAACCCTCAGGCCCCCTTCCTCAAGGACGCGGACCTGCTTTTACTGGCCGACTGCGCCGGCGCCTCCCTGCCCGACCTGCACGGCCGTCTGCTGCGTGGCCGGGCCATCGCCCTGGCCTGTCCCAAGCTGGACGACGCCCAGGCCCACATTGACAAGCTGGCCCAGGTGCTGGCCGGGGCCCAGCCCCGCTCCCTGACCACGGTCATCATGGAGGTGCCCTGCTGTCGGGGCCTGGAGTACATCGCCCAGCAGGCCCTGGCCAAGGCCGGCGTCTCCGGGTGCTGGAGAGCCACCTGCCCTGGGAATAGCCACCCCAAGAAAACTGCGTTTTCTTGGGGACCCCGGTAGCCACCCCAAGAAAACCGCGTTTTCTTGGGGACCCCGGAAGAGCACCCCAACCAACAAGTTGGCCGGGGACCCAGTGAAGATCGCCCCAAGCAAACGGATATGATGGCAGAGGAAAGACGGAGAGCGAGGACATGGGTCAGGTGAGTTGGGATAGCGACGCCACCGCGGCCCTGGCCAAGGTGCCCTTTCTGGTGCGGCCCCTGGCCCGGCGCAAGGTGGAGGAGCGGGTGGCCGCCCAGGGGCGGCAGCGGGTGCTTTTGAGCGACTTCGCCGAGGCCGAGGCCCGCTTCCGGGCGGTGACGGGGGGCCGCTCCGACAAGGAGTTGCAGGCCCTGCTGCCCCAGGACAACCGCCCCGGCGCCGGCCTCACGGTGCTGGAGGCCTGCCGCAGCGAGCTCTCCGGCTGCCCCAACCGCCTGATTGACGTGGAGGCCTGGCGCCAGGCCCTGCAAGAGTGGCTGGAGCGCGACCAGGTCTCCGAGCGCCTGCGGGGCCGCGTGAGCGCCCCCCAGGTGCTCTATCACCACAAGCTGCGCCTGGCGGTGGCCGGCTGCCCCAACGGCTGCTCGCGCCCCCAGATCGCCGACCTGGCCCTGGTGGGCTGCGTGCGTCCCGAGTTTTACCTGGACCACTGCCAGGGCTGCGGGGCCTGCGCCCGCGACTGCCCGGACCAGGCCATCACCATGGTTGACGACCGCCCGGTGTGGGATGAGAAGGCCTGCCAGGGCTGCCTGGCCTGCTCAAAGGCCTGCCCCATGGAGTGCATCGTCACCAGCGTTCCGGCGGCGCGCCTCTTGATGGGCGGCAAGCTGGGGCGCCACCCCCACCTGGCCCAGGCGGTGGGACAGGCCGCCGAACCCGCGCAGGCGGTGGGGGCCTGCCAGGCGGTGGTGGAAGACTATCTCAACACGGCCAATTCAGACGAGCGCTTCGCCGCCTGGTGGACGCGCACCCGCGGAAGGGAGTAACGCTATGGGCAATACCATGTGCCCCGGACAGGACACGGCCTTCTGGAAGCCGGGCGACATCTTCGAGGTGCCTTGCAGCCACTGCGGCCAGGAGATGGAGTTCTTCAAGGACGACGCCAGCCGCCGTTGCACCGGCTGCGGGGCGCGGGTGCAGAACCCCAAGCTCAATCTGGGCTGCGCCCAGTGGTGCGAGCACGCCAAGGAGTGCCTGGGCTACGACCCCAAGGAGGTGATGCAGGCCGAGGGCGAGGAAACCCCCCTGGTGGACCGCCTGGTGGAGGCCATGAAGCGCACCTTCGGGGCCGACCAGAGGCGCGTTACCCACGCGCTCACCGTGCTGGAGCGGGCCAAGGAGATCATGCGCGCCGAGAAGGGCGCCGACCCCAAGGTGGTGCTGGCCGCGGCGGTGCTGCACGACATCGGCATCCAGGAGGCCGAGCGACAGCACGGCTCCAACGCCGGCCGCTGGCAGGAGATCGAGGGGCCGCCCATCGCCCTGCCCATCATGAAGGAGCTGGGCCTGGACGAGGAAACCCGCGACCACGTGGGGCGCATCATCGCCAACCACCACAGCGCCCGCGACATAGACACCCTGGAGTTTCGCATCCTCTGGGACGCCGACTGGCTGGTGAACATCCCCGAGGAGTATCCCGACCACACCCCGGAGAAGCTCACGGCCCTGATCCACAAGGTCTTCAAGACGGCCAGCGGCCGCAAGATCGCCCTGGAGCGCCTGCTGCCCCAGGCCTAGGCCCGAGCCCCGACCCCGCGCCTCCCTACTGGATTGTTACCCGCCGCGCCCCCGGCCCTGCCGGGGGCCTGGCCAGCGGTCCGCCCGCCGGTCCTGGCCAACGGCGATACGACGCGAGCCTGAGCAGAGGGGTTGACATGACGCAAGGCAATTGGTGGCAAAGGGTCGGCGCCTGGCGCGCCCTGGTGCAGTGGGGCTTTTTCCTGTGGGTGGTCTATATCGGCGTGCGCTTCGGCATGTTCGTGCGCCACTTCGAGAGCCACGGGGCCACGCCTCTGGTATCGCGCCCCCCTGGGGTGGAGGGATTCCTCCCCATCGGCGCCCTGGTCAGCCTGAAGCACTGGCTGGCCTCGGGCACCATCAACATTGTGCATCCGGCGGCCCTGGTCATTTTCCTGACCATCGTGGGCATGAGCCTCCTGGCCAAGAAATCCTTCTGCTCCTGGCTCTGCCCGGTGGGGACCCTTTCGGAGGCCCTCTGGAAGCTGGGCCGGCGGCTCTTGGGGCGCAACTACCGCCCCTGGCCCTGGCTGGACGTGGCTTTGCGGGGGGCCAAGTACCTGCTGCTTTTCTTCTTCGTCAAGATCATCCTGCTGGACATGCCGGCCTTGGCCTTGGCGGCCTTTCTCGATACCCCCTACTGGGCGGTGAGCGACGTGAAGATGCTCCACTTCTTCACCCGCATGTCAACCACCACCGTGGTGGTCCTGGCCTTGCTAACGGCGCTTTCGTTTCTCTACGCCAATTTCTGGTGCCGCTACCTCTGCCCCTATGGCGCGTTGCTGGGATTGGCCAGCCTGCTGAGCCCCTTCAAGATAAGGCGTGACCCAGAAGGTTGCACCGGCTGCCAGAGTTGCAGCCGAGCCTGCCCGGCGGGCATGCCGGTGCATGCAAAGGAGACGATCCGCTCGCCCGAGTGCGGCGGCTGCCTGACCTGCGTGGCGAGCTGCCCGGAACGGAACATCCTGCGGATGGGCCTTCCCCTCTGGCGGCGGCCGCTGCCGGTCTGGGTCTTTCCGGGGGCGGTGGTGGCCCTGTTTGCCGTGGGCGTGGGCGCCGGCATGGCCAGCGGCCATTGGCAGAGCTCTATGGGCTACGCCGAGTATCGGATGCTCATCCCCATGGCGTTCATGTTCGGCCATTAAAAGAGGGCTGGGCGGCTGGCCCGGCCCCCTTTGGCCTGCAACGGCTTCTGCTACAACAGCCGGTTGGCCTCCATCTCCTTGAGCCAGCCGGCGTCCTTGAACCAGCGCTGGTTCAAGAGCTCCTGGCGGCCGGTGCCCCGCAGGGTCAGCAGGAAGTTCTCCAGCCAGTTGACCAGATGCACGTCCTCGCCCAGGGCGATGCCCAAGGGCTCGAAGGTGAAGGGCTTGTCCAAAAGCGACAGGCCCTGCTCGCCGAAGCGCAGCACCGCCACCACGCAGAAGGCGTGCTCAGCCACCAGCACGTGGGCCTTGTTTTCCAAGACGGCCCTGAGACCCAGCTCCTGGTCATCCACCTCCAGGATTTGGGCCTGGGGCATCAGTTCCCTCACCGCCGCCAGGCTGGTGGTGTCCTTGGCCGCGGCGATGATTACCTCGGGCTGGTTGAAGTCGCTGGGCGTGGTTAGACGATGGGCCGTCTCCAGGCGGGCCAGCAGGGACTGGCCCGAGACCAGATAGGGCCCCACGAACAGGCAGCGGGTGTTGCGCTGGGCGGACATGGTCAGACCGCTGATGATCAAATCCAGCTTGCCCTGGGCCAGGGCCGGCAACAGCTCGGGATGGGGCATGGGCACCAGCCGCAGCTTGACCCCCAGGGCGTCGGCCAAGAGGGCCGCCAGGTCTATGTCATAGCCCATCAGCTTGTCGTCCTTGGAGCGCAGGGACAGCGGCGGATTGTCGGGAGTGGTGCCCACCCGCACCTCGCCGCGCTCCAGGATGCCCTTCATGATCTCGCCGGCCTGGGCCGCGCCCGCCAGGGCGGCCATGAGGGCCGCCAGCAACAGCCACGTAAAGATGATGCGTCTCATGCCCCCGCCCTTTCTGGTTGGGTGTTTAGCCACGATTGTAGCCCCTGGCGGGGGGGCCTGGCAAGGCATGGGGAGCAAGCCCTGCTTGGCCCGGTCCCAAAAGAGGGCCGGGCGGGGTTGGCAGTCCCGCCCGGCCAGGTCAGGGGATGGAGAGGGGATGGGTATTACTTCTTGCCCTTGCGCATGTCAATGTCGTCGGGGTACATCACCGCCTCGTGGCCGCGCTCGCCGGTGCGGATGCGCACGACCTCCTCCACGGGGTAGATGAAGATCAGTCCGTCGCCGGCCTCGCCGTTGGCGCCGGTCTTGGCGGCCTTGACGATGGCGTTGACCGTCTCTTCCAGGTTGTGGGTGCTCAGCACGATGTTGAGCTGAATCTTGGGCAGCAGGTCCACCTGGTAGGAGCCCGAGCGCCCCGAGAGCAGGATGCCACCCTGCCGGCCGTGGCCGCGTATCTCGAAGATGTTCATGCCCACGATGCCGATGGCCCTTAGCGCGTCCTTGACCTCGTTGAGCTTGTCTTCCCTGATTATCGCTTCGATCTTCCTTAGCATTTCCCTATTCTCCGTTTCTTACGAGTAGGCCCGCTCGCCGTGCTCGGACAGGTCCAGGCCGACTTCCTCCTCGGGCTGGGTGACCCTGAGGCCCATCAGGGCGTCCAGGACCTTGGCCAGTACGAAGGTGACCACGAACACGAAGCCGATGGTGGTGGCGCAGGCCACGATCTGGGTCCAGAATTGGCCAGCATTGCCGTAGAACAAGCCGTCGGCTCCCGCCTCGTTGACGCTCTTGGTGGCCAGGAGGCCGGTCATCAGGGCGCCGGTGAGTCCGCCCATGCCGTGGCAGGCCCAGACGTCCAGGGAGTCGTCCAGCTTCATCTTCTGGCGCAGGCGGATGGCGTAGAAGCTGATGGGCGCGGCCACGGCGCCGATGAGCATGGCGCCCATGGGGGTGACGAAGCCCGCCGCCGGGGTGATGGCCACCAGACCCACCACCGCGCCGGTGGCGATGCCAAGCACGCTGGGCTTGTTGTCGCCCCAGGCGCAGAGCATCCAGGCCAGGGCCGCGGCGGCCGTGGCGGTGTTGGTGTTGACGAAGGCGTAGGTGGCCAGGCCGTCGGCGGCCAGGGCCGAGCCGGCGTTGAACCCGAACCAGCCGAACCACAAGAGACCGGCGCCCAGCACGGTGTAGGGGATGTTATGGGGCTCCATGGGGGCGCTCAGGTAGGCCTTGCGGGGGCCGATGGCCAGGGCCATGGCCAGGGCCGAGAAGCCGGCCGCGATGTGCACCACGGTGCCGCCGGCAAAGTCCAGGGCGCCCATGGTCTTGAGCCAGCCGCCGTCGCCCCAGACCCAGTGGGCCAGGGGGTCGTAGACCAGGGTGCTCCAAAGGATGCTGAAGACCAGGAAGGTCTTGAAGCGCACCCGGTCCACGATGGTGCCGGTTATCAGGGCCGGGGTGATGATGGCGAACATCATCTGGAAAGCGCAGAAGAGCAGATGGGGGATGGTCTTGGAATAGGCCTCGAAGGGGCTGCCGTCCACTCCCTTGAGTCCGGTCCAGGAGAGATCGCCGATGAGGCCCTTGACATCGGGACCGAAGGCCAGCGAGTAGCCGAAGAGCACCCACTGCACGCTGATGAGCCCGATCATGATGAAGGAGAGCTTCAGGGTGGAGAGGACGTTCTTCTTGCGCACCATGCCGCCGTAGAAGAAAGCCAGGGCTGGAGTCATCAAGAGCACCAGGGCCGTGCTGACCAGCACCCAGGCGGTATCACCAGGGTTGATGGCGAGGGGGGGATTCATCGGGGACCTCCTGTTTGCGGTTGACTGTGCCCCCTGCCGTCAGGGGACTGGTTTAATGCTTGGCCGCGCGCCATACCCGCGCACGGGCTTGCCGGGAGCTAGAGCAACCACAGTGCCAAAAGAGACCTTGTGAGACAACATATTGAATTAGCGTGATAAAAACTGGAGAGGCCCGCCAAGGGGGCGGTAGGGGACTTACAGCGCGGTAGGCTTGGCCCAGGCCGGCGGGGCGGCGCTAGGGGCACTGGCGGGTGGGAACAGGAAGGGCCGGGAGTGGGCCGCGCGGGGTTTCGGGGATGTTATGCCAGTGAATTTAGCTTGTTGGCTTGAATAGCCCCCTGGTGCCTACGAAAGGGTATACATAAACTTACAAACATACCCGTGGGTATGATTTGCTGCGCGAAGCTACGGCCCCAGCACGGTGAAACGGGCCACGGCCCGCTCTTGGCCGCCGGGGCCGCTGGCCGTGACCTCGATCAGGTGCTGGCCGGGACTCAAGCCCACCCGCCGGCGCAGGGGGTCGGGCCCGGGGGGCAGCTCGCGGCCGTTGAGCAGCCATTTGGCCCGGCTCACCGGTCCGGCGGCGGCGGCCCGGCAGGCCAGCACCTGGAGGCTGGGGTCCACGTCCGGGTCCAGGGCGTAGACCGCCTCCGGGGCCGGGGTGACCAGGCAGAGGGCCGGGGCGGCCGGGGTTGCGGCCGCCAGGCGGGGGGCGTGCGAGGGGCAGGGGATGCCGGGCGGCGAGGTGGCCAGGAAAAGCTCCTCCAAGGCCGCCGGGCAGGCCGGGCCGGCCAGGCCGCCGCTCTCGGCGCAGACCCGGCGGGTGACCAGCTCCGGCGGCGTTGGTGGCAGCCGGCCCGGCTCCTGGCGGTGCAGGTAGAGCATCACCTGGCGCCACAGGGGCGCGGCGCCGCTGACCCCGGAGATGCCCCGCATGGGCAGGCCTTCGAAGTTGCCGGCCCACACCACCACGGTGTAGGCCTGGCTATAGCCCAGGCACCAGTTGTCGCGGTGCTGCTGGCTGGTGCCGGTCTTGACCGCCGTGGGGAAGGGCAGTTCCAGCACCCCGTGGCGGCCGAAGCCGGCGGCGCGGGCCTGGTCGTCGGCCAGCACCGAGGTAATCAGCCCGGCCACGGCCTCGCTGAACACCCGGCGGGGTGGCGTGGTCTCCTGGCCTCGCCACAGGCGGGCCGGGCTCCACAGGCCGCCAACCGCCAGGGCCGCGTAGGCCTGGGTCAGTTCCAAGAGACTCACCTCGCCGTCGCCCAGGGCCAGGCCCAGGCCGTAGTGGGACGCCTCCTGGGGCAGGCCCAGGCCCAACAGGCGCAGGCGCTCCAGCACCACCGCCGGGGTCAATTCATCCACCAGGCGCAGGGCCGGCAGGTTGAGCGAGCTGGCCAGGGCCACCCGCAGGCTGACCTGGCCCCGGTGCTGGCCGTCGTAGTCCACGGGGCGGTAGGACCCGCCCTCCAGGCCCCGGCTCAGGGGCTCGTCGGCGATGCGGGTGGCCAGGCCGCGTCCCTGTTCCAGGGCCAGGGCGTAGATGAAGGGTTTCAAGGCGCTGCCCGGCTGGCGGCGGGCCAGCACCCCGTCCACCTGGCCGTTCACCAGCCCCCGGAAGTCCTGGGAGCCCACCCAGGCCAGCACCGCGCGGTCGCGGTTGCGCAGCACCAGCACCGCTGCCTGCCTGAGGCCCTGGCCGCGTCGGGGCAGACAGGCCTGGCGCACCAGATCGGCCAGGGCCTGTTGCAGCGTTGGGTCCAGGCCGGTGGCGATGGCCTCCGGGGCCTGGCCCTCCAGGCGGCTGGCCAGGGCGGCGGCGAAATGGGGGGCCGCCAGGGGTAGCGGCGGGGCCGGGGCGATCTCCAGGGGCGCGGCCAGGGCGCGGGCCAGGGCCGGTTGATCCAAGGCCCCGGCCTGGGCCATGGCCCTTAGTATGGCGTCGCGCCGGGCTTGCAGCCGGGGGCGGCTGGCGGGTTGTAGCAGGCGCGAGGGGTCCTGGGGCAGGGCCAAGAGCAGGGCCGCCTCCTGGGGGGCCAGACGCTGGGGCGTGGCCCCCAGCAGCTCGCGGCTGGCGGCCATGATGCCCACCAGGGGGCCGCCAAAGGGCGCCCGGTTGAGGTACTGGCCGAGGACCTCGTCCTTGCCGAGGTGGGCCTCCAGCCACAAGGCGCGGGCCGCCTCCCGCAGCTTGGCCATGATGGTGCGGCGGGAGGGCTGCTCCAGGCGGGCCACCTGCATGGTGATGGTGGAACCGCCTTCCTGCACCCGTCCGGCCAGGAGGTTGCGCCAGGCCGCCCGGGCCAGGGCCAGGGGATCCACGCCGGGGTGGTCCAGGAAGCGGCGGTCCTCGGCGGCCAGGGCCGCGGCCCTGACCAGGGGCGGTATCTCCCCGGCCGCCAGCCAGGGGCCGGCCCGCCGCTCCCGGTGGGTCAGGCTGGCCAGCACCTGGCCGTCAGCGGCCAGCACCCGGCGCTCCACCTGGGGTCCATAGCCCTGGCCGGGTGGTTGGCCCGGCAGGACCACCACCAGCCCCCACAGCAAGAGGGGCGCTAGCGCCAGGCTCGCGCCGGTAAGGGCCAGCTTATGCCTAATGGCCATCAAAGCCTTCTCGCGGAAGTATGAGCCAGGGCCTCATGCTAACCCGTATCTGCCAGCCGAGGCACTCGGCTTTTACTTGACCTCCAGCACCCCGGCCGCCGTGGCGCCCATGACCTCGGGGCTGTACATCTCCTCGGCCGTGGCCGGCCGCTGGCCAAAGGCCCCCGGGGCCACGGCCCGCAGGGTGTAGCGGTAGGTGTAGACCCCCGGGTCCAGTCGGGGGGCGTAGAGCAATAGGCCTGTCTTGCGCAGTTCCTTGAAGCGCCAGGGTTGCCAGGAGGCCTGCTCCTGGTCGTCCTCGGCCGGTTCGGCGGCCGGGGCGTTCAGGGGTTCCAGGCCGGCGGGGTAGGGGTCGCTGAGCAGCACGTGGTGCCGGGTTTGGCTGACCAGCAGGGTCAGCAGGCACTCCATGGTGTCGCCCACCTGGGGCGTGCCCTGGCCCTTCTGGGGCCTGAGCACCCGGGCCAGCAGGAAGCCGGCGTTGACCGGGCTGGACGGCGGTTGGCCGGGGGCGTGGCTCAGGCGCGCCGACCAGTGGGGACGCCCCTCCTGGGCCGCCAGGGCCAGCTCCTGGGCCTGACCGGGCGTCAGGCGCTCGCTGGGCAACATGAGGCTGGCCGGCTTGTCAGTGGGGCCGGCGAAGCGCTGGGCCAGAATTTCCCGGCCGTCCAGGGTCACGCGCACATTGGCCGGGCCGGAGGCGCCGGGGCGGCCCAGATAGGCCGAGAGCCCCCACAGGCCAAAGACCGCCTCCTGGGTGGACAGGGTCTTGCTCTCGCCCAGACGGGACGCCACCCAGGTGGCCAGGCCCTCCAGGCGGGGATAGGCCGGCTGGGCCTGGGTCAGCACCCACAGCGCCAGGGCGTTGTCGCGCAGGGTGGAGCCCATGATCTCCTTGAGGCCGCCGGGCTCCAGGCCGGCGAAGTGCAGGTGCTGGGCGCTGACCACCGCCGAGGCCTCCAGGCGGGTGAGCAGTTCGGCGGCCACGCCAGGCATCTGGCTGAGCTGGGCGGCGCGCAACAAGGCCGCCAGGCCTAGGGGCGGCAGGCCCTGGGAGCGGGTCAGGGCCGCCTCCAGGGCCGGGCGCACGGGCCGTCCCTCCTGGGCCAGCACCATGAGCGCCAGGGCCTCGGCCTGGCGGCGGGCCTGCTGGTTGGCCTTGGGCAGGGGACCCTTGCGCAGGTTGTCTTGCAGATAGTCCAGGGCGCGCTTCTTGACCTCGGGCTCCAGCACGGCACCGGAGGCCTTCATTTGCTGGGCGGCCAAAAGGGCGTAGGCGGTGACGAAGAAGTCGGAGCGGCGCTGGCCGGGCCACAGCCCCAGGCCGCCGTCGCCATGCTGGAAGCCGGCCACCTGGTCCAGGGCGGCCTGCACCGCCGAGCGCTCTATACCAGCGGAGGACAGGCCCAGGGCCGGGCCGTGGGCAAAGATCAAGGCCCGGGCGGCGGCCTTGCTCAGGCGCTGTTCCAGGCATTCCCAGGGGTAGTCCAGGAGCACCGCCGTGGGCGCGCCCAGCACGGCGGCCAGGGAGGGCGCCACCACCACCTCCAGTCTGTTGCGCTGGGGGTCGGCCCCGGCGGGCAGGGCCAGGGGCACCTGCACGACGCCGCGCCCGCCGGCCGGGTCCAGCTCGCCGGCCATGGCCGCGGTCTCCAGGTTGGTGAGCGGCAGCACCGGCAGCTTGAAGCGGGCGGCGTCCCGCTCGCCCTCCAGGCTGGCCTGCAAGGTGAGGCTGGCCGTGCCGGGCGCCTCGGCCTTGACTGCGAAGTCCACGGGCCGGCCCTGGCCGGGGGCCAGCTCCAGGGTCTGTTGGGCCGGTCCCTCCAGTCTCAGGCCCGAGACCTGGGCGGTCACCGTCACCTGGCCGCCACGGCTGCCCAGGTTCTGCACCAGCACCCGGGCCGCGAAGCGGTCGCCGCTGACCGCGAAGCGCGGCAGGGCCGAGAGCATCTGCAAGGGCCGGCTGGCCCGCACCGCCGCCTTGCCCAGGCCGAAGTCCGAGCCCTGGCCGGCGGCCACGGCCACCAGCCGGTAGGCCGTGAGGCTGTCGGGCAGCTTGAAGCCCACCTCCAGGCGGCCCGAGGCGTCGGTCTGCCCCTGGGCCAGCCAGAACACCGCCGGGTGGAAGTCCTGGCGTAAAGCCTGGCCCAGGCCGCCGCCGCCGGCCGAGTCCTCGCCCTTCTGCCCCTGGAAGCGCTGCCCCACCACCTGGGTGCGGCCGTCGGCGCTCAGCACGCTCAACGGGCGGGGCTTGTCAAAGGTGGCGCGGGGGTCGTAGGAGTCCTGTCCGCCGGCCGCCGTGAGCACCCGCTCGTCCACGGCCAGGAAGGTCACCTGGCACTGGCGGGG
>JACQYR010000175.1 GCA_016208115.1 Desulfarculus sp. | reverse complement strand
TGCGCGAGGAGCACCTCTGGCGGGGCATGAACAACTTCTTCGACATGGAGCCCTTGCGCCCGCCCGGCGGCTGGTGAACCATCCGCCGCCCCACGGCCGCGCGGGGCTGACATCTCCCCACCCCAGGCCTGATTTAGGCGCACCGGCCCTGGCCCGGGGTGTGCCGCCCTGGCCGGCCGGCCCGGTCGGCATTATGCTTAATAGGTAAGCCCTGTGTAACCGGCGCCCCATGTGGGGTAGAATAGCCTTTGCCATGACCGAACTGCTGCAACATACCGCCCAGGCCCTGAGCCAGGCCCTGGCCGGCCACCAGCCCCAGCGCCTGGAGCACCCGGGCTCGCGGCCGGCGGCAGTCTTGATGCCCCTGTGGGAGAGCGAGGGGCGGGTGCAGGTGGTCTTCACTAAGCGCAACGCCACCCTGCCCCACCACCCCGGGCAGATATCCTTTCCCGGCGGGGCCGCCGACCCCGGCGACGCCGACCTGGCCGAGACGGCCCTGCGCGAGACCTGCGAGGAGATCGGGGTCTGCCAGGGGCTGGTGGAGGTGGTGGAGCGCCTGGACCAGGTGCTGACCATCACCAACTTTTTGGTGACACCCTACGTGGGCCTGGTGGACGCCCGCGCCGACTTCCGCCCCAATCCGGTGGAGGTGGCGCGCCTGGTGGTGGTGCCCCTGGCCACGGTGCTGGCCCGCGAGAGCTACCAACTCCAGAGCGTCAGCTGCGAGGGCGTGGCCATGCGCCAGCTGGCCCTGGCCCGGGGTGTGCCGCCCTGGCCGGCCGGCCCGGTCGGCATTATGCTTAATCCTGAACCTGTTGGATGCCCTGGGCGAAAAGGCCCTGGACGTGGCGCGGGTGGCGGGCAACGGCGCGCAAAAAGCGGTGGACAGCCGCCGGGGCCTCGTGTAGATAACTAGTGCCGCCCGCCAAGGCGGCAGGCCCGGCGGGAGCCGGGCCGGGCGCGAGAGCGCCCGGGAGGCCAGGCAAAATCCCATTTTTGCCTGGCTGAGGAGCAAAAAGTACAGGACGTACTTTTTGCGGTCAACAATCGGGACGTGGCTCAGCCTGGTAGAGCACTGCGTTCGGGTCGCAGGAGTCGCTGGTTCAAATCCAGTCGTCCCGACCAATCAAAACAATACCTTACCTTCGCGTAGAGCTCGGCGTAAGCCGGGCTCTACGCTTTTTGGCTCTATCGGGCGCAACCAACGAAGCCACTTCGCGGGCAGGGTATGACCCTGCCCTTGACCAAGGGGCTGCTATGCGCCCCCTTGGAACCCCAGCAATCGGTAACTCTGGGGAAAGCCCCATGGAAAAAAACATCTAATAAATCATCATGGAAATATATGGTGGAAGGTAAGCTACATGGATTTAACCAAAGCCATAAAATCTGTTTCTCTAAGAATTTTTATTGGTTGACCATTCTTGATGAGTTCTTCGGCCTTCCGATGCTTTAAGCTCTTTTCATGTCCTGCCAGACGTTTAATATCTTGGTCTCCAACAACGATAATTGTAGTCTTCTTCGTAACCCCTGAGTCAACCGAGAAACCATACGTTGCAGCCAAGTTGGCCGCCTCTCGCCTCGGTATAGATAGAGCACCCGTGAAAACCATGACTTCACCGAAAAAATCGGCGTCTGGATTTCCTTCTCGTGCAATGGGTTCGGATAATTTACGAGGTTCAATAGGTTGCTGTACGCGAACCAGCCAATTCTGAACATCTATTCCAGCGTCTTTGCTTGCGCTCAACAATATGTGCGCCGCTGCCTTGGCATCTTCAAGGGCATCGTGGTGTTGAAATTGGTACCCAAGCGAATTACAAACGTTATGCAATCCATAACCTTTTCGGGCAAATTTTTGCCACGCTCTTCGGGCCACACGCGCTGTGTCCAGCCATGTGCATTTGGGCGGACGCAAGTCATATTTGAGACACACTTGGCTGAGAGCTACCCGGTCAAAATGAGTATGACATACAGCAATTTTGCCATCAAGGTAGCCGTAAACGTTGCTCGTTACATGAGGGAAGGTTGGGGAGTTCTTAACTGTATCCTCATCTATTCCATGAATTTCTATGTTTATCTCATCAAAAAAATCTTCAGGATTGAGATATGTCTTCCATTCATCAACAAGCTGCCCTCCTTTATAACAAGCTATCCCAATTTGGCATAAGGAAGACATATCAGCGTTTGCAGTCTCGACATCAATAGCTATAAATTCCATCGCCCCCATCCCCTTAATAGGTGGCAAGCCCGCCGAAGAATAAAGATGTTGGGTTTCGCTCCGCTCTACCCAACCAACCAAACTTATTGTTTCTCTTTTTTAATTAGTGCACTCCAAGAGCACCACGTAGCCGGCGGCTTTCTCGGCGATGTCGGCGGCGCTCAGGGGGGCGGCGGCGGCCGGGGCTGGGCGGGGCTCCACGCCGTGGCTGCGCAGGAACTCCTGGGCCACGGCCCCGCTGATGGCGAAGTTGACGTTTTGGGGGGTCTCGCCAAAGGCCTTGGCCACCTTGGCCGCGTCCAGCTTGCCCACCACCACCCCCACCACCCGGCCGGCCTCGTCCAGGAGGGGGCCGCCGCTGTTGCCCGGCTGCACCGGGCAGGTGATCTGCAAGAGGTTGGGGTTGTTGCCCGGGCCGGCCAGGGCGCTGATGTTGCCGGTGCTCACGCTGGGGCCGGGGGCCAACAGCCCGTGCAGGGGGAAGCCCACCACCACCACCTGGTCGCCGGCCCGGGGGGGCTTGCCGGTGGGGAAAGAGGCCATCTTGTCGCTTTCCTTGGGCATTTGCAGTAGGGCCAGATCGGTGAGGGCGTCAATGGCCCGCACGCTCAGGGGCTCGCTCAGGCCGGGCACGCGGATGTCCTTGGCGTCCTTGACCACGTGCAGGTTGGTGAGCACGTGCCCCTGGGGGCTGACCACGAAGCCGCTGCCGGTGAGCTTGCCGCCGGAGCGCGGCGTGGCCTTGGGCAGGCCCTGCTCGGGCTTTAGCAGCGAATTTAGCCTGTTGCGGTAGACGTCGTTGCCGGGGCTGAGCTTGAGGGCCTGCTCCAGGTCGCCGATGGCCCGCATGGCGTGGCCCTGGGCGGCCAGGGGAAAACTGCGGTTATAGTAGGCGGCGCTGGAGTTGGGACCCAGGCGGATGGCCGTGTCCAGATCGCTCACGGCCTTGTCGAACTGGCTGAGGCGGTAGTGGACCATGCCCCGGTTGTTGTAGGCCGCCGCCAGGTTGGGGTCCAGTTGCAGGGCTTGGTTGAAGTCGGCCAGGGCCTTGTCGAGCTGGCTCAGATGGCTGTGGGCGATGGCCCGGTTGTAATGGGCCAGGGCCTTGGCCTGGCTGTCCAGGCCGCCGGAGGCCAGGGCCGAGGAAAACAGGTCAATGGCCCGGTCCGGGTCCTGCGAGGCCAAGGCGCTGACCCCCTGCTTGAAATCGCCCAGACCGTCGCCGCTGCCGCCGCGCACGCCCTGGCAGCCGATCAAGGCCAGCACCAGCAGCAGACACGCCCCCCAAACCGCTAGATGTCGCTTCATGGCCAACGCCCTTGCGCCCGGTCCTGGGCCGGACCCCCCCTTGCCTTTTATTCACAGCCATCCGCGCCGATTGCGTCCAGCGCTGTGAGCAATATAAGCGATAACCAGTGGCGGAAGCTAGCCCCCAGGCATAACCCCGGGGCAAAATTAATAATCCTTTGTGGGCCGCCGGTAATTGCCGTTGACAGGGGCGGCGGGCGGTCAGGCACAGGCCAGGCTGGTCTCGGCGCCCGGCCCGGGGGGTTAGAAATTGACGATGGGCCAGCCCCGGCACAGCGCCTGGCGCCGCAGGCGGGGGTGGGGGTTGACCACCACCGGGTGCCCCACCGAGGCCAGGGCCTCCAAGTCCGAGGGATGATCGCCATAGGCGTAGGAGCTTTTCAGGTCCAGGCCCTGGGCGCGGGCCACCTCGCGCAGCAGGCGGGCCTTTTCCAGGCCATGGGGCCGGCGGTTGCTCAGGGTGCCCGAGAGGCTGCCGTCCTTCTCGGCCAGCCGGGCGGCCAGGGTCAGGTCCGCGCCCAGTTCTCCGGCCAACAGCTCGGCCAGGGGCTGGAGCGAGCCGGTCAAGAGCACCACCAAGTGGCCGCGCTGCCGGTGGCGGTCCACGGCCAGGCGGCCGGCCTTGCTGATGCGGGGCACGATCTGGCTTCGGAAGCACTCCGCCGCCAACTGCTGGAGCTCGGCGGGGTCCTTGTGGCGCAGGTGGTACTTGTTGTCGCCCAAGAGGCCCTGGCCCAGGCGACCCAGGTTGCGGGCCAAGAAGCCCAGGTAGCGGCACAGGTCGGCCGGCCCCAGGTAGCGGCGGCGGATGAGGAAGGAGGCGAAGACCCGCTCCATGGACTGGGGCCGCACCAGGGTGCGGTCCACGTCGAAGAAGGCGGCGGCGCGCTGGCTGGCGGTCAAGGCCTGTGGCACTCCCCCGTCGGGCTGGTTGATGCCGGTCTGGCTTTCAGCGATTGGACGCGGTTCCCCCCTCAAACTGCCTGGTTCAACAGGGCGCGCGCGTTCGGGAGCACCGGCATCCCCCGTATGACGCACAACCCTATGGTGCAATATACCAACAAGCGCACCACCAAGTCCAACCCCGGCGTGCCGGGCCTGGCCGCACCGCCTAGGGCCGCCAGGCCGCCGGCCCGCCCGGGAAATATAAGAGCCAGGCCACCAGGCCCAGCAACGGCAGGCGGGCCAGCGTGATAAAATTAGCCGTGGACATGTGGGGTGACATGGGCGCCCGCGGGCTTTTTGGGTCCGTGCGCCCTTGAGCAACTATGTGTTAACGGCAGTCTAGGGCCAGCGGCCGCGGCCTGTCAACCGGGTCGCCGGCGGGGAGGCGGATCATGGCAAGGTTGATGATGCTTTTGGCGTCCTTGGCGCTCTTGGCGGCCATCCCGGCGGCGGCCCTGACCCCCGAGGAGGTCATCAAGCTGAAAAAGGCCGGCGTGAGCGACGCCACCATCGAGAAGATGCTGGAGCAGGAGCGCCAGGGCGGATCCACCCAGAGCGGCCCGGTCACCGAGACCGAGGACCGCGTGATCTACCGCTCCAGCCAGGGCACCGCCGAGGACATCCGGCGCAACGAGCAGCACGAGCGCTGGAAGGAACAAAAGAGCATGGAAATGCTCAAGGGCGGTATCATCATAGACGGCCGCACCGGCCAGCCGGCGACCTCCCAGCCGGCCACGCCCCCCACGGGGCAATAACGGGTCGGGTGGCGCCCCGGCCAGGGCCAGACCCGTGGGCTCCCGTTGGGGGGTTGCGGCCATAAAAGCACGAGCGGGAATAAACCCCGCCCCTTGTATGTTCAACATGGCCATTACGGGAGTAAACGGGGTTGGTTGCGGGAGAGCCTCTCCCGACCCGTACTGGGAGTCGAGGCGCTCGACCCCGCCGGCTAGGCTTCCACGTAGTCGCCGCGGTTGAACTTGAGGCTCTCGGCCTGGGCGGTGGCCGCCACCTCCCGCAATAGGCCGTAGAGCCCGTCCTGGGGGTCCATGCGCCCCAGCACTTCGCTCAGCCCCCGGGCCTCGTCCTCCAGGGACTTGACCAGACCGGCCACCTGCTTGAGGGGCTTGGACTGGTCGGCCAGGGCCAGGGCGTAGGAGTCCAGCAGGTCCAGGGTGCGGCCGGCCCGCAGCAGGCCCTCGCTCTGCAAGGGCGTGGGGGCCACGGCCGCCGGGGCGGCAACGGGAGCGGCCTGGGTGGTGGGCTGCGCCTGGGTGGGCGCCGCCGCCGGGTCCGGGGCCTGGGCCGCCTGGGTGGCCTGGTTGAGTATCTCCTGGAAGGCCGGGGCGCCCTGGGGACGGGCGGTCTGGGGGGTCTGGCCTATCTGGGGGGGCTGCCCGGGTTGTAGCTGGTCTATCTTGCTCATGGGCTTATGGGCTCCCTGCTGTCTATGTGGACCCTACCATATTTCCCGGGACGCCGGAAGCGGCTCGCGGGGGTTGGGGGCTGGCTTGCACCCTATATCGGCAACCACGCCTCCCCGCCCAAGGGAAAAATCGGCCCGCCGGCGGATTATTGGCCGCTCCCGGCCAGGGTCAAGAGCAAGGCGCGCCCGCCGCGGGCCTGGAACAGGGCCAACACCAAGAGCAGCAGGTTGCCCAGGCCGTGCAGCAGGGGCAACAGCCGCCGGGGTCGGGGCCGGTTGGCCAGCATGAGCCCCGAGCCCAGGCCCCAGAGCCCCAGGACCAGGATCAAGAGGCCGCCCCAGGCGTGGGCGCCGCTGCTCAGCCAGGCGCCCAGGTACAATCGGCCCATCAGCGCCCCGCCCAGGGTCCCCAGGAGCATGAGCCCCAGGGCCGCCAGGCCCAGCACCTGGTGGCGGCGGCGGTCGAAGCGCCGGCTCCGGCCCAGGTGCAGGCTGGCCACTCTGGGCCAGGCCAGGGCCAGGGCGTAGAGCCCCAAGAGCCAGGCCGCCACCTGCATTAGGGGATGGGCATAGACCATGGTTGATTCCTTCCGGGGGCCCCGGGCCAAGGCCCCCGGGCCACGTCCTTACTTGCAGATATGAGCCAACACGTAGTCGTTGCTGGCCTTGCGCTCGTGGCAGGAGATGCAGCCCCCCACCTTGCCGGCGGCGCCCACCTTGCCGCTGGAGTCGTACTTGGCCCAGAACCAGTCGCCGGCCTCGGGGTTGAAGCCCTTGACCTTGTACATCACCACGATCTGGTTGACCTTGTGGGTATCGTCCATGCCCTCCTTGACGATGATGGAGCCGGCGGCCAAGGGTGTCTTCTTGGCCGTCAGGGCGGGCTGGTTGGCAAAGACCTGCACGTTGCTGCCATGCACGGCCTTGCTGGGCACCATGCCCTTCAGGTCGGGGAACTGGCCCCACTTCTGATAGGGCGAGGTCTTGCTGATGTACTCCCACAGGGCCGCGCCGTCGGCGGCGGGCAGGGGGTCGGCGGCCAAGGCCGGCAGGAGCCCCAGGGTCAGGGCCAGTAGGGCGCAGCCGGCCACGATAGCGTACTTTTTCATGCCATCCTCCAGATAGGGACCTTGATTAACGAGCCGGACGGCTGGCGCGGCCGTCCGGGGACAGGCGGTGACAACGACCTATATATTTAATGGTAGTACCGCCCCCGCCGGCTTGGCAATGGCTGGAGGCCTGTTTTTTTGTGCCCTGGCCCCGGAAACAGGGGGTGGTTGCCCGGCCCCCCGCCGTGCTTATAATGAAAGACAGGGCGCCTGGCCCAGGGCGCGCGCCAAAAAACCACCTCACCCAGGAAAGGGGCCGCCATGTCCAAAAAGAAACGCTTCGAGGTTCGCGCCGAGTGTCCGTCCTGCGCCTGCGGCGACATCTCCTTCATCCCCCCGGAGAAGATGCGCGAGAAGTTCATCGGCGACGAGAAGGAGATAGACATCCTGTGCCCCCTGTGCGGCACCAAGCACAAGGGCACGGTGAGCGAGAAGGCGGACTAACGGTCCCCAGCGGGTCAACCCCAGAGCCGAGGCGCCCTGCCGGGGCCATAAAAAGACGTCATCCTCAGGGGGAGGGGGTATCCCCTCCCTCTTTCTCCCTGGCTAGGGGCGGGGGCGCGGGACCCCGCGCCCACCCATGCCGCGCATTCCAAAGCTAGAGGAGTGAGCCCATGCCCAACCGCCTGGCCGGCGAGCAGAGCCCCTATCTGTTGCAGCACGCCCACAACCCGGTGGACTGGTACCCCTGGGGCCAGGAGGCCTTTGACAAGGCCCGCCAGGAGGACAAGCCGATCTTCCTCTCCATCGGCTACGCCACCTGCCACTGGTGCCACGTCATGGCCCACGAGTCCTTCGAGGACACCCTGGTGGCCGCCGCGCTCAACCGCGACTTCGTGGCCATCAAGGTGGACCGCGAGGAGCGCCCCGATCTGGACGGCGTGTACATGGGCGTGTGCCAGGCCCTGACCGGGGCCGGCGGCTGGCCGCTCAGCCTATTCCTGACACCAGAGGCCAAGCCCTTCTACGCCGGGACATACTTCCCGCCACGCACCATGATGGGCCGCCCGGGGTTCCTGGAGCTAATCAGCGAGGTGGCCCGCCTGTGGAAGGAGGACCGTCAGCGCCTGCTCACGGCCAGCGAGGAGATCACCAAGACCGTCCAGCCCAAGCCCTCCCAGCCCGGGGCCGACCCCGACCTGGCCACCCTGGAAAAGGCCTTCTGGCAACTGCTGCACTCCTTTGACGCCAAGCGCGGCGGCTTTGGCCAGGCCCCCAAGTTCCCCACGCCCCACCGCCTGAACTTTCTGCTGCGCTGGCACCTGCGCGAGCCCCAGTCCCAGGCCCTGGAGATGGTGCGGACCACGTGCGCGGCCATGCGCGCCGGCGGCATCCACGACCATCTGGGCCAAGGCTTTGCCCGCTACTCGGTGGACGAGAACTGGCTGGTGCCCCACTTCGAGAAGATGCTCTACGACCAGGCGCTACTGGCTTATGCCTACCTGGAGGCCTTCCAGGTGGACGGGCAGGCTGATTTGGCCCAGACCGCCCGCGAGATTTTCACCTACGTGCTGCGCGACCTGAGTGACGCCAGCGGCGGCTTATACTCCGCCGAGGACGCCGACAGCGAGGGCGTGGAGGGGCTGTTCTACGTCTGGACGCCGGAGCAGGTGCAAGAGGTGTTGGGCCAGGAGCTGGGCGAGCTGTTCTGCCGCTACCATGGCATCACCCCGGGCGGCAACTTCGAGCACGGCCGCAGCATAATCCACCAGCGCGCCAGCCTGGAGGACTTCGCCCGCAACCTGGGCCTGGACGCCGGCAAGCTGGCCCGCGACCTGGCGGAGGCCCGCAAGGGCCTGTGGCAGGCCCGCGAGAAACGGGTGCGCCCCCAGAAGGACGACAAGGTGCTCACGGCCTGGAACGGCCTGATGATCGCCGCCTTGGCCAAGGGCCACCAGGTCTTGGGCGACGTCGGGTACCTGGCGGCGGCGGCCAAGGCGGCGCGTTTCGTGCTGGCCGAACTCAGCGACGCCGAGGGCCGCCTGCGGCGCCGCTGGCGGGGGGGCCAGGCCGGCGGCCAAGGCTTCTTGGAGGACTACGCCTTTTTCATCTGGGGGCTGATCGAGCTGCACCAGGCCGACCTGGACCCGGCCTGGCTCAAGGAGGCCCTGCGCCTGTGCGAGCTGGCCTGCCGCCTGTTCGAGGACGAGTTGCACGGTGGCTTCTTCTTCACCCCCCACGACGGCGAAGGGCTCATCGCCCGCGAGAAGGAGGCCTACGACGGGGCCACGCCCTCGGGCAACTCGGTGATGGCCCACAACCTCTTGCGCCTGGCCCGGCTTACCGGCCGGGAGCAGTGGGAGCGCAGGGCGCTGAAGCTCCTGCGGGCCTTTGGCGAGACCCTGCGCCGCCAGCCCATGGCCCACACCCACATGCTGCTAGCCCTGGATTTGGCCCTGGGGCCGGCTCAGGAACTGGTGCTGGCCGCCCCGGCGGTCACTGCTCTGGCTGCCGCCGGGGCCGGCGGGGGAGGCTGTGCGGGAGTTGGCCCCCTTCACCCGGGGCATGGGGCCGCTGGAGGGCCGTCCGGCGGCCTACCTGTGCAGCGGGCACGCCTGCCAGCGTCCCATCAGCGACCCAGGGCAGCTCCAGGTGGCCCTGGCGTGAGCAAGGGCCGGGGAGCGCCGGCGCCAACGCCCATGGCCGATCCCGCCCTGGAGGGGGTGCGCCTGGATTTTGACCCGCCCCTGCTGCCCGGCCGCCTGGTGCGGCGCTTCCAGCGTTTTTTGGCCGAGGTGGACCTGGAGGACGGCCGGCGGGTGCTGGCCCACTGCCCCAACTCGGGCTCCATGCTGGGCTGCCTGGAGGACGGCGCGCCGGTCTACCTGAGCCCCAGCCCCGCGCCCGGCCGCCGCACCGCCTTCACCTGGGAGATGATCTTCATCGCCGGCGGCTGGGTGGGCATCAACACCGGTCTGCCCAACCGCCTGGTGGCCCTGGCCGCCGAGATGCGGGCGCTGCCGCCCTTCAGCGACGCCGTGGCGGTGCGGCGCGAGGTGAAAATCTCCGCCCACACCCGCCTGGACCTGCTGGTGCAACGGGCCTCGGGGCCGCTGTACGTGGAGGTGAAGAACGTCACCCTGGTGCGGGATGGCCGTGCCCTATTCCCCGACGCGGTGACCAGCCGGGGGGCCAAGCACCTGGAG
>JACQYR010000174.1 GCA_016208115.1 Desulfarculus sp. | reverse complement strand
GCCCCGAAGAAGTCGTCCTTGCCTCCCTGCTTGCCCGCCGGCTTGCCGGCCGGGGCGGCCGCCGCCTTGGCCATGGGCTTGGCGGCCGGGCGCGCCGCCGGCCTGGCCACGGGCTTGGCCGCCGGGGTGGGTGAGGGCAGGGAACGCATGGCCTGCTTGGCGCCGCCCCGGGGCTTGAACTGGCGCATCTGGGCGCTGAGTTCCTCGGCGGCGGCGGCCATGTTCTCGCTGGCGCTGGCCGCCTCCTCCACCAGGGCGGCGTTCTGCTGCACCGCCTCGTCCATCTGGCTGACGGCCTTGTTCACCTCCTCGATGCCCGAGGCCTGCTCCTGGCTGGCGGCGGTGATCTCGGCGATGGTGTCGGCCACGTGCTGCACGTTGGTTATGATCTCGCCCAACAGCCGCCCGCTTTCGGCCACCAGCTCGTTGCCCTGGTCCACCTTGGCCACGCTGTCGGTGATAAGGGTCTGTATCTCCTTGGCGGCCTGGGAGGAGCGCCCCGCCAGGCTGCGCACCTCGCCGGCCACCACGGCAAACCCCCGACCCGCCTCTCCCGCCCGGGCGGCCTCCACGGCGGCGTTAAGGGCCAACAGGTTGGTCTGGAAGGCGATCTCGTTGACCACGTTGATGATCTCGTTGATCTTCCTGCTGGAGTCGGTGACGGCGGCCATGGCCTGGATGGTGCGCTCCACGGCCTGGCCGCCCTCCTGGGCCATGCCAGCGGTGCGGCGGGCCAGGTCATTGGCCTGGCTTGCGTTGTGGGCGTTCTGCTTGACCGAGCTGGTCATCTCCTCCAGCGCGCTGGCCGTCTCCTCAATGGCCGAGGCCTGCTGTTGGGTGCGCTCGCTAAGGTCCTGGTTGCCCTGGCTGATCTCGCTGGAGCTGGTGGCCACGGTCATGGCCGCCACCGTGGACTCGGCCACCGTGACCGACAGCGTCTCGGCCATCTTGTCCAAGTCCCTGAGCATCTCGCCCAGCTCGTCGCCGCGCTCCAGCATGGTCTTGTCAATGCTAAAGGTGAAATCGCACTGGGCGGCCTGGCCCACGCAGCCCACGGTGACCAGCACCGGCTTCATGATGCTCCTGGTTATCACCCAGGCGACGACCACGCCCAGGACCAGGGCCACCAAAAGGCCGATCACCATCACCCACACCGAGAAGTTGAGCGAGCCGACGTTGCCGTTGGCCAAGGTCTGGGTCTGGGCCATGCCGGCCTTGGCCACGGTCTGGCAGGCGTCCAGGATGGCGTTGGCCAGGGCCACGCGCTTCTTGTCGAACTCCTGCATGCCGTTGAAGGCGGCGACGAATTCCTCCATGAGCTTCTTGTAGGCTTGCCCCGACTCGGCCACCTTCTTGAGTTGCGCCTGGTTGGCCGCCTGGGTGACCAGGGGGGTAATCTCGGCCAGCTTCTTCTCGATGACCTCGAAGTTCTTGAAGGAGTCCTGGATAGTCTTGGGGTCGCGCAGGGCCTGGCCCTTGAAGTTGGCCAGGCGCACGGCGTTGCCGGCGTCAATAATGTCGTTGACGACCACGGTCTTGCGGCTGCGCTCCAGCACCTTGGCGGCCGCCACGCCTCCCTCGATCTCATCCCTAAGCTTCTTGTCCTGGCTCTCCAGGAAGTCGTAGGCGTTCTTCATGAACTCGCCCGCCGCGGCGTCCATGCGCCGGCGCATCTCCTGGATGGCCTCCACGCGGCTCACTGTCTCCCTGAGCATGGGCTCCCAGTCCTTGACCTTGCCCTCCAGTTGGGCCACGGCCTCCCGCAGCTTGACCAGCTCGGGGTACTTGGCCGCCAGGTCCCTGGCTTGGCCCAGGTACTTGAGCACGTCCTTGTAGGAGTTGAAGCTCTGCTCGGCGAAGCGCTTTTCCTCGGTCCAGGTGTAGCCGCGGATGTGATACATGACCTCGCGGGAGGCGCGCTCCAGGCCCACGGCGGCGTCCACCTCGGGCACGTATTCCTCGGCCAGCTTGGCCGAGGCGCCGCTGGCCCGGGACATGTTCCATATCGCCAGGCCGCCCAATAGCAAAGCGATGACAATAAGGAGGCCGAAGGCGGCCCCTATCTTGGTGCCCAGTTTCAGGTTCTTCATCGTCTCCATCCTCGCGGCCGGCGTCCACGGCCGGCAGGTGCTGGGGGGTGCGCGAAACAGGGGCGTCGATGACGCCCCCAATAGGCGGGATCGCGTAATGATTGGTTCTATTTTGCAGGAAAGGAACAGATGGACAAACAGTTTTTTCACATCGCCGTGAATCCATGCCGGCGCTGGCGGGACTTGGGGCCGCGCCTCTAACGGCCGCGGCAGACCCTGACCCCCACCCGCTGGCTCGGCCGGGCCTGTTCGCCGGCCGGAGGCATCTGGCAGACCACCTTGCCCATGCGCTCGGGGCGCTCGCATTTAATGCGCTTGGTGACGTGCATGCGCAGGCCCGCCGCCTTCAGCGCCGCCTGGGCCTGGATCTCGTCCAATCCTTGCAGGTTGGGCACCTCCACCCGTCGCCCCGAGGGCGCCTGGGGGCACACGGTGATCTCCACCCAGGAGCTGGCCGGTAGGTCGGCCCCGGGCTCGGGGCGCTGGCGCAGCACTAGACCGGCGGCGGCCGGGTCCGGGCAGGGGCCGGACTCCTGGTGCACCCGCCCCCGCAGGCCGGTCCGGCTCAGCTCGGCCCGGGCTTGGGCCTCGCTAAGGCCACGCACCTCGGGCACCGGCACCTGGCCCTGGCCCAGGCGGCGGCTGTTGGCCCGGGGCCAGGCGTCGCCGGCCACGGCCCCCGTGGACAACACCAGGACCAACAAGAGCGCCAACCCCGTGCCCCAACCCCTCAGCGCGCCCATGACCACTCCTCGCCGGACCATGCAAGCCCCCCCGGGCGACACCCCGGCCAAGTCCGGGGATTGCCACCATGGCCTTAAATGATACCATGCCAGTCCAGGCCCCACGGCGGGCCAGCCCAGAGGGGGCGGGACCCATGCCCCAAGGATCATGCTAATATTGATTAGGGAAAAGCAGTTCCGATCACTCCCGCAAGGAGCCAAGCGATGAGCAAACGCACGATCATGGGCCGGCTGGGCCGGCTGGCCGGGGCCGGGCTGTGCGCCTGTCTGCTGGCCCTGACCGGCGGCTGCGCCCTGTATTTGGAGCCCGGACCCAATCCGGCCCATCTATTGGTCAGCGCCCAGGCCTCGGTGACCCCGGCCATGGTGGAGGAGGCCCTGGAAAGCCGCGCGCACCTCAAGTACCGGGTCTTCGGCGGAGGTGAGGAGGTCTCCGATCCCCTGTGGGACCTGCGGGCCTTCGTGCCCCGGGCCGGCGGCGGCTACACCCCGCTGAAACCCCTGCGGCCGGTGGAAAACCTCGAGGGCTACCAGTTGGCGGCCACGGCCGAGTTCCTGGCCCCGCCCGGTACCTACGAGGTCTTTATCTTGCTGGAATGCTCGGTGCGCCATCTGGATTTGTCGGGGCCGGTGCCGGTGACGGAGTATGTTTACCTGATAACCTGGCGGCACACCCAGACCCTGGAGCTTTGCCCGGGCTGCCGCCTGGAGATCAAGCCCTTCGAGGGCCGCCAGCCCAGGCCCTGAACCGGGCCGGGCCGCCGCCGCTGGGGGAGCGCCCCCTGGCCGGCGGCGGACCGGGGCCAGGTCAAGACGGGCGGGGGTTACCCCCGCCCGCGTTTTTGGCTTTTCTCAGCCTGGGCCGCCCGGCGGCTCAGCTCCGCAACTCCGGCAGATCGGCGAAGAGGTCCAGGGAGGCCGGGTTGGCCAGGGCGTCCTTGTTCAGCACCGGCTTGCCGTGCACCACGTTGCGCACCGCCAACTCCACCTTCTTGCCGCTGATGGTGTAGGGGATGTCGGCCACGGCGATGACCTTGGCCGGCACGTGGCGGGGGGTGGTGTTGGTGCGGATGACGTTCTTGATCCTCTTGACCAGGGCCTCGTCAAAGACCACGCCCGCGTTGAGCTTGACGAAGAGCACCACGCGCACGTCATTGTCCCAGTCCTGGCCCACCACCAGGCTGTCGGCGATCTCGGAGAGGTTCTCCACCTGGCGGTAGATCTCGGCGGTGCCGATGCGCACGCCGCCGGGGTTAAGGGTGGCGTCGGAGCGGCCGTACATGACCACGCCGCCCTCGGGGGTCACCTCGCAGAAGTCGCCGTGGTGCCAGATATTGGGGTAGACGCTGAAGTAGGCGCCCAGGTACTTCTTGTCGCCGGGGTCGTTCCAGAAATAGACGGGCATGGAGGGGAAGGGCTTGACGCAGACCAGCTCGCCCTTCTGGCCGATCACCGGCTGGCCCGTCTCGTCCCAGGCCTCCACGGCCATGCCCAGCCCAGGCGCCTGCAGTTGCCCGGCGTAGACCGGCCCGATGGGGTTGCCGCCGGCGAAGCAACTGATGATGTCGGTGCCGCCGCTGATGGAGCTCAGGCAGATGTCCTCTTTGATGTCGCGGTAGACGTATTCGAAGCTCTCTATGGAAAGCGGGCTGCCGGTGCTGAGCATGGCCTTCAGCGGCGACAGGTCGAATTGCTCGCGGGGCTTGAGGCCGGAGTTTTCCACGGCGGCCAGGTAGCGGGCCGACGTGCCGAAGATGGTCATGCCCTCCTCCTGGGCCAGTTGGAACATGGCCTCGGGGCCGGGATAGAAGGGCGAGCCGTCGTAGAGCAGCAGGGTGCAACCCGTGGCCAGGCCGCTGGCCAGCCAGTTCCACATCATCCAGCCGCAGGTGGTGAAATAGAAGAACTTGTCCGTGGGCTTGAGGTCGGTGTGCAGCAGGTGCTCCTTGAGGTGCTGGAGCAGGGTGCCGCCGGCCCCGTGCACGATGCACTTGGGCACGCCGGTGGTGCCCGAGGAGTACATTATGTACAGGGGGTGGTCGAAGGGCAACTGCTCGAAGGCCATGGCCGGACCGGCCTGGGGCGCCAGATAGTCGCCGAAGAGCGCCGCCCCGGCCACGCCGGAGAGGTCGGGCGCGGCGGCCACGTAGGGCACGATCACCACGCGCTCGATGCTCTTGATCTCGGCCTTGACCTGGGCCACCTTGGCCAGGCAGTCGTGGGTCTTGCCGTTGTAGTGGTAGCCGTCGGCGGAAAACAGCACCTTGGGCTGGATCTGGCCGAAGCGGTCCATGACCCCCTGGAAGCCGAAGTCGGGCGAGCAGGAGGACCAGATGGCCCCCAGGCTGGCCGTGGCCAGCATGGCCACCACGGTCTCGATCATGTTGGGCATGAAGCCGGCCACGCGGTCGCCTTTCGTCAAGCCCTGGGCCTTCATCGCCAGGGCCAGGCGGGCCACCTGGTCGTAAAGCTGGGCGTAGGTCAGCTCCCGGCGCACCTTGTCCTCGCCCCTAAAGACCATGGCCAGTTGGCCGTCGCGGCGGCGCAGCAGGTTCTCGGCGTAGTTCAGCCGGGCGCCGCCGAACCACCTGGCCCCGGGCATCTTGTCGAAGTCCCGCACCACCTCGGCGTAGGGCTGGCTGGCCACCACGCCGCCGAACTCCCACATGGCCGCCCAGAAGTCAGGGGCCCTGTCCACGGACCAGCGGTGCAGCTCGGGGTAGCCCGCCAAGGATTTGCCATGCTTACCGTTGACAAAGGCCATGAAGGCGGTGAGGTTGGCATCCTTGATGCGCGTTTGCGAGGGCTTCCACAACATCTGGCTCATAACAAGGCTCCTTTGGCTATGCGGGCCAGGGATGGCCCGCCGGGCGCGCCAGCGCCCGGGAGGCCGGGCAAAACCACGCTTTTGCCCGGCCGATGGGCAAGCAAAGCCATGGATGGCTTTGCTTGCCAGCTAATAGGTCAGCACCATGCCGCCATCGAAGAGCAGGTCGCCGCCCACCAGGTAGCGTGCGAAGCGCGAGAAGCCGAACAGAAAGAGGTTGCCCACCTCCACGGGGTGCATCATGGTCTTGACCCTGGAGCGGCCCAGCATAACGTCGCTGACCACCTCCTCCTGGCTGATGCCCCGTTGGGCGGCCTGGGCGGGTATCTGGCCCAGGGCCAGGGGGGTCTTGACGAAGCCGGAACTTACGCTGAAGGAGCGCACCAGGCCGCCGCCCTCGGCGCTGATGGACTGGCTCAAGGCGCGCAGGCCGAACTTGGTGATGTTGTACACCGGCTTGTTCATGGTGCAGATGTGGCCGTGCACGCTACTCATGTTGCCGATGACCCCCACGCCGTCGGCGCTGTTTTTCATGTGGGGGATGCACAGCTTGGCCAGGTAGAAGGGGGCGCGCAGCATGATGCGCTGCATGAGGTCGTACTTTTCCATGGGGAAGCTGTCCACGGAGTCAATATGCTGCAAGCCGGCGATGTTGGCCAGGTATTTCACGCCGCCCAGCTTGGCGGCCTCGGCCACGGCGTTCTCTATGTCGCGGTCGCTGGTCAGGTCGCACTTGAGGAAGACCATCTGCCCGCCCAGGTCGCGGGCCATCTGCTGGGTCTTGTGCCCCTCGGCCTGGTTGATGTCCAGGCCCACGGTCATCAGGCCGTTGGCCGCGGCCACCATGGCCGTGGCCCGGCCGATGCCGGTGGCCGCGCCGCTGACAATGCACACGTTCTGGGCATTGAAGCTCGGGTCCTCCAGGAAGAGTATCTCCTGGCGGGTTATGGCGGGTTCGTTGATATCCATGAGGCCCTCCCGGTTTGGCAATTGCTAACCGCACGACCAGCAATATGCGGGCCAGCAGGGATGGCAGGGCATATTTACTTTCAGTAAAGCTAGTTAGCCGTTGGAGTCCAGGCCGGCCCAGGGGCCATGAATGTAGCAATACTGCCACATGTAGCATCACATCTACATTAACGGGCACAAGCGGATTATACGCATGGCGCTCCGCGGCGTTTGGTTTTTCGGGTTTTTCTGAAGGCGCCAGGGCATGGAGTGCCCCCAGCCTCGCCCCTCGGCGCGCTTGGTTAGACCTGGGCCGTGGCAAGCAGCCCCCTGGCATTGCTAGCCGCCAGGGGCGCGGCCATGCCAGCAAGGCGGGCTTGGGCCCCGGGGCCAAGCCTGCCTTGGTATTCAGCCGGTTACCGGATGGACCTCTGCCGTCCGTGTAGAATATATGCTACACAAGTTGCGGCCGAGGTCTAGAAGCCCTGCTTCTGGCCCGGCTCCGGCGCGGGCAGGCGCCCAGGCGGGCGCCGGGCCGGGGCCGGGGCGGCCTGGGCCTGGTCGGTATGGAAGTGGGCGATCTCCTCGGCCAGTTCCTGGGCCACGGCGGCGTGATTCTGGGTGACCTGGTCAATGTCGGCCATTGCCTTGTTGACCTGCTCGATGCCTTGGGCCTGCTCGTGGCTGGCCCGGGCGATCTCGCCCACCAGCCCGGCCACCTCGTTGACCTTCACCGCCACCTCGCGGTACTGGCCGTCGGTGCTCTCCACCAGTTGGGAGCCCTGCTTGATCTTGAGCACGATGTCGCCGATCATGTTGTCGGTGTCCTGGGCGGCCTGGGCGGCGCGCAGGGCCAGGTTGCGCACCTCGTCGGCCACCACCGCGAAGCCGGCGCCGGCCTCGCCCGCCCGGGCCGCCTCCACGGCGGCGTTGAGGGCCAAGAGGTTAGTCTGGAAGGCCACCTCCTGAATGGTCTTGATGATCTTGCCCACGTTGTCGCTGGCCGCCGAGGTCTCGGTCATGGAGCCGCTGAGCTGGCGCATGGCCTCCCTGGCCCGCTGCAACAAATCGCTGGTCTGATCCATCAGGGACTTGGCCCGTTGGGCGTGCTGGTCGTTGCGGTGAATCATGGAGGCCATCTCTTCCATGGAGGCCGCGGTCTCTTCCACCCCCGCCGCCTGGGACCCGGCCCCCTCGGCCATGTGCTGGGACTTCTGGCCCACCAGTCCGATCACCTGGTTGAGGTTGCGGGAAACCTGGTCCATGGAGCGGGCCAGCTCGCCCAGCTCGTCCTTCTGGGCGATGCCCAGGGTCTGGGTCAGGTCGCCATCGGACAACTGGGCGGCCAGGTTGACCAGTCTGCGCACCGGCCGGATGACCTGCATGGAGATGAGCAGGTAGATCAAGAAGATGGCCAACAGGCTGCCCGAAAGGCCGATGATGGTGCTGCGCAGGCGGATGGCGCTCTGCTGGTCCTGGTTCTTGGCGATGTCGCGGCGCACCAGCACCCCGCCCAGGGTCTGGCGGCTCTGGCCGTGGCAGTGGTGGCAGCGCGGCTCGTTGCTCATGGGTCGAAAGAGGGTCAGCACCGGCTTGCCGTCGCTCAACTCGTCAAAGGCCTGGGTGGGCGCCTGGTTGTTGCCCACCAGGCGCTCCAGGGCCTCCAGGGCCTGGGGGCTGGCAAGTATCTTGCCCAGGTCCTGGTGCAGGCGCGCCGGCTGGGAGGCGTAAGTTATCTTCTTGTCGAAGCCGAAGATGAGCACCTCGCCGCCCACCATGTTCTTGCGGAAGGACTCCATCTGCTGATTGATGGTCTGGCTGTCGCCGATGCTCATGGGTTGCAGGATGCCGTTGTAGACCGCGTCGGCCAATAGGTTGGCCGTGGCCTGCATCTCGTCGTGACTGCTCATGGACATGTCGCGCAGGTTGATGAAGCTGATGGTGCCCATGACCAGGGTGAACATCACCGCCAGGCTGCCGATGACCTTGAACTGCAGGCTGTGCAGAAAGCGCTTGACCTCCATCAGTGCGCCCCCCCGTAGATCATGGGCTTGAAGCGGAAGGCGCCCACCCGCTCGGCGTTGTGGCAGACCTCGCAGTCCTTGATCTTGGGCCGGCGGGTGATCTGCTTGGTGTCCTGGCTCTGGGCGTGCAGGCTGCCCGGGCCGTGGCAGACCTCGCAGCCGGCGTTCATCAACCCCGGGGTTTCGCCCTCGGAGCGGAAGCCACCGGGCCGATTGTAGCCCGTGGTGTGGCACTCATAGCACTTGCGCACCTCCTCCTCGGTGAGACCCTTCCTCATTATTTTTATGCTGTTGTAGGAATGGGCCTTCTTGGAGTACTTCTGGAAGCGCTCGTACTGCTCCTCGTGACACTCCTGGCAGGCCTGGGCGCCCAGGTAGGTGGCCTGGCCGCTGGGCTCGGCCCAAGAGGGCAGGACCGCCAGCAGGCTGGCCAGGGCCACCAACCCCAAGCAGTATCCCACCAAGTTCCTCGGCAATTTGCGGGATTGACCGTTGAACATGGGCAACCTTCCAAGGCGAAAGGTTAGTATACACGGGCGTTACTTTACGATGAATCCGCTGTGAATTACAAGGGTTAACTTGGGCGCTCGGCACAAAAACCGCACAATTTCATGAAAAATATTCCCCGGTTGCCCCAATGGCCTGCCTGGCGTGGTGTATTGTGCGCGCCCGCGCCCGGGCGGCGCCGGCGAGTCAAAAAAGCCGCGCGCCCGGGTCGGGACCGGGCGCGCGGCGGGGAAAGGCTGTCGGTGACCGGGGGCTAGAAGTCCTTGAAGTCGGCGTCGTCCAGGGGAATGACTTCCTCGGGGCGCTTGGCCCGCTGCCCCGCCGGCTTATCGCCGGGCTTGGCCGCCGGCGGGGCCTTGGCGGCCTTGGCCGCCGGGGCCGGGGCGGCGTGGCGCGCCGGGGCGGGCAGGGCCGGCGTGGCCTTGACGGCGGCCTTGGCCTTGCGCCGCAGGGAGAAGCCGCCGGAGGCCTTGGCCGGGCCGGTCAGGCCGGCCGCCCCGCCCACCACGGCCGTGAGATCGCCCACGAACTCCTTCATGTGCCGGGCCTGGCCGTTCATCTCCTCGGCGGCGCTGGCCGTCTGCTCGGCGGAGGCGGCGTTGCTCTGGGTCAG
>JACQYR010000173.1 GCA_016208115.1 Desulfarculus sp. | reverse complement strand
CGCGGCCGGCCAGCCGGACCCCCGCCGAGGACAACGGCGACCAGTGGCCCGAGATATTCACGCCCCAGCCGGGGCTCTTGGCCCCTGGCGCCGGGGCGGTTCGCGTGCGCTTCAACTGGCAGCCCAGCGCCCCCGGCCAGGTGGCCACTTTGTTCTGCCAGGGCGGCCACGGCCAGGAGCTGGACCTTTTCATGGACGCCCAGGGCCGCCTGGCCGGCCGCCTGGCCACGGCGGGCGGGCTGATCAGCGCCCAATCCCAGGCCCTGGTCAGCCCCAACCAGCCCCACGAGGCCTGGCTGCTCTACCGGGCCGGCGGCGAGTTGCGTCTGGTGTTGGACGGCCGGGAGGTGGCCTCCACGCCCCTGCCCCTGCCCTGGAACGGCTCGCGCTCGCCCTACCTGGTGGGGGCCAGCCGCTGGCCCCTGCGCGACTTCGAGGGGGCCATCGAGGACGTGGAGCTTTGGGCGGAGCCGCCCGAACTGGCGGCGCCCGGCCCGCCCACGCTCACCCTCAAGCTCTCGGAGCCGCCGGAAGAACCCGCCCCGGTCCCGGCCTCGGCCCAGGGGACCGCCACGGCCCCCCTGCTGCGCCTGTACAACCCCCGCCTGCTGCGCCACGCCTACGCCGTGGGCCAGGAACAGGCCCAGGCCCTGCAGGCCCAGGGCTATGCCCCGCAAGGCCCGGTGGGCCGCCTGTGGCTGGAGCCCCAGCCCGGCGGCCTGGAGCTGTGGGCCTTCCGCCACCGCGGGCAGGGCCACACCTTGTTGCAGACCCAGGCCTCGGCCCCGCCGGGATTTGAGCCCCTGGGCCGCCTGGGCTACGCCTTGGGCCAGGCGCGAGGCCCCAGTCAAGCTCTCCATCAATTGGAGGGCAGCTTTGACGACTCCCTGCGCGGGCAGAAGATAACCGACCTGCTCTACACCAGCCGTGGCGACCTGCTGCCCCGGCTCCAGGAGCAGGGCTACGGCCCCCCGCGCCTGGTCTGCCATCTGGCGCCCGAGCCCGAGCCCACGCCGGCCGCGCCCCTGACCTACACCTGGCGAGGGGCCTGGGGCGGCGACGGCTGGGGGCGCTTCTTCATCCTGCCCCAGGGCCAGGAACTCTGGCTCTATTGGTACTACGGCGATTCCGCCGGACCCCACTACCTGGGCCGCCTGCATCTGAGCAGCGACGGCCAGGTTGCCCAGGGTCTGGCCGTGGGTCAGCCCGGACCCATGGCCACCTTTTACCGCCTGGAGCTGTCCTTTGACCTTCAGGCCCCCCGGGGTCCCCGCCTGCGCCTGAAATCCTGGCGCCTGGCCGCGCCCCTGGACGACGGCCGCCTGGTGAGCTTTGTGAAACCCCTGCTCACCGAGAGCCTCTTGAGCAAGACCGGCCAGGCCCCGCCCCCCGAGGAGGCGGCCCTGCTGGAGCGCTTCATGGCCGACGCGGCCAGCGATCCCCAGGCCCAGCACCAGGCGGCCCTGGAGCAGGCCCGCCGCCAAGACCGCCTGCTGGAGCGCTAGGCATGCGCCAGCCCGCAAACAGAAAGGCCACGGCGTGAACGCCAAGGAACAGATACGGGAGCAACTGCTGGCGCGCTGGCAGGAGCTCTGGCCCCAGGAACCCGGCCCGCCCCGGCCCCCGGTCTTCGCCGGGCACAACCGCGCCGCCGAGCGCCTGCGCCGCCAGGGCGAGTACGTCAAGGCCCGCACCATCCTGGTGCTGCCCGACCCGGTGCTCTTGCAGGTGCGCATCAACGCCCTGCAGGACGGCAAGACCCTCATCGCCGCCACCCCAGGGCTCAAGCAGGGGCTGGTGCGCGTCAATCCCCAGGACGTGCCCCTGCACCTGCGCAGCCGGATGTTGCGCGGCGGCTCCCTGACCCAGGCCGGCGGGCAGGCGCTGCGCCTGCCCCAATCCCGCCTGGGGCGCATTGATCTGGTGGTGGCGCCGGTGGTGGCCGTGGACCAGGAAGGCGTGCTGCTGGGCGACGGCCGGGGCCTGGCCGATCTGCTCTGCGCCCTGCTGCGGCGTCTGGGGGCCTTGGGGCCGTCCACGCCGCTGGCGGTGCTGGCCGCCCCGGAGATGGTGGTTGACGAGCTGCCCCGCGAGCCCTGGGACCTCGCGGCCAGCCTGGTGCTGACCCCGGAAGAAGCGCGGCGCCACACCCCCCACCCGCCCAGCCTGGCCGGACTCTCGGACCTGCCACCCCGCCTGGCCGGCCTGCCCCTGGTCAAGTCCCTTTTGTCCCTGCCGGCCAAGGAGCAGGCGGGGAAGTAATACCAAATCATCAAGGAAGGTTGGGGGGCATCCCCGTCTCGCCTCGCCGCCGCCGCATGTTTTATACTAAATTTAACGTCAATGATATGGGTTTAAGCAAAAGGCGGAGGACGGCAGGGGGTACACCCCGCCCCAACGAAATCCAAAGCAAAAACCGCTAGTTTCTTCGTAAGGGCGGGGGTTACCCCCGCCCGTGTAGTTGCATCGTTAAAGCAATGGGGCACTCGGCCGCTGGCCGCGCTCAGTCCTTTTTCAGCAGGTTGGAGGCCCCCTTCTGGGTCAGCTCCCACCAGGGGGTGTCCTGCTGGGAGCCCGTCTTGGCCGGCGGGGCGGCGGCCGGCCTGACCTGGGGCGGCGGGGCGACCGGCCGGGCCTGGGGCGCCGGGGGCGTGGGCCGGGCCTGGGGCGGCTGGGCCGGGTTGACGGTCTGCACCGCCGCCGGGGCTGGCCGCGCCGCCGGCCGGGCGGCGGGTTGGGGCCGGCTGCCCAGCTTGGGCAGCAGGGCCGCGAAGGCGTTTTGCAGGTCGGGCTGGTACTCCAGGCGCTTGTTCACCTGGGCCAGGGGCACGCTCTCGCGCAGGCCGGTGAGGCCCAGGTTGTCGTCCAGCAAAAACAGCACCGCCTCCTCGCCGGCCAGACGCAGGGCGTAGAAGTTCTTGAAGGTGACCCGCGAGGCGGTGTGGCCGGTGCCCACCTGGGTCTGCTTGGTTTCCAGATAGATTCCCTCTTGCACCTGGTTCATGAAAAACTCCGGGATGGGGTTTCGCGCCCCGGCGAGGGGCTGGGCGGGGCGCTGAGCAGGCGCCGCCAGTTCTGGGGCAGGCCCTGGGCGGCGCCGAACTTGGCGCCCACCCTGAAGGGCCACTCCTGGCCGTCGTCATCGCGGTTGGTCCAGCGCACCTGGGCCAGCAGACGCCAGGTGCCGCCGCTGGGCGCGGTGATGGCCACCTCCAGGGGAAAGTCCTGGGGCGACTCCAGGCAACGGTTGAGGTGGAAGCCCTCCAGGGCCAGGCTGGGCAGGGCCAGGCAGCAGCCGTCCTCCGAGAGGTTGACCACCCGGGCCGGTTGGGTCTTGGTCAAGCCAGCGCCGCCCTCGCCGTCCAGCACCAGGATGCTGGCCTCCAAGCGCTGCTCCAAGCGCTCGCGGCTGCGCCTCTTGAGTATCCCGCTCAACCACCGCAGGTTAGTGGCCATGACCACCCGCCTAGCCAGATTGTCCATGCAAGTTGTAGCGCTACTTATTTCACTCTATACTTTCCAAAAAAATTTCACAATACGCCTTGGCAAATCCATGACCCGGGAGCGCCCATGACCGCCTTGAGCTCAGCCGCCGCCCTGAAGGTCCTGTTCGCGGCCAGCGAGATAGCCCCCTTTGCCAAGACCGGCGGCCTGGGCGACGTGGCCGGCAGCCTGCCCCCGGCCTTGGCCCGGCTGGGCCTGGAGGTGCTCCTGGTCATGCCCCTGCACCGCCAGGTGGACCGCCAGGCCCACGGCCTGACCAACAGCGGCCTGACGCTCAGGGTGCCAGCCGGCGGGCGGCCCTACCCGGCCACGGTCTGGGAGGGGAGGCTGCCGGGCTGCCGCGTTTTCTTCCTGGAGAACCAGGAACTCTTCGACCGGCCGGCGCTCTACGGCCTGCCAGGGGGCGACTTCAGCGACAACCCCCTGCGCTTCGTCTGGTTCTGCCGGGGGGTCATCGAACTGGCCCGGGCCTTGGACTTTAGGGCGCGGGTGGTACACGCCCATGACTGGCAGACCGCGCTCTTGCCGGCCATGCTCTCCACCGGCGCCTGGGACCCGGGTCCGCTGGCCGGGGCGGTCACGGTGCTAACCATCCACAACCTGGCCTACCAGGGCATCTACCCTCGCCCCGCCTTTGGCCTCACCGGGCTGCCGGCCTGGCTGGACTCGCCCCGAGGCTCGGAGTTCTGGGGCAACACCTCGCTGCTCAAAGCCGGCCTGGTCACGGCCCGCGCCCTGACCACGGTCAGCCCCACCTATGCCCAGGAGATACAGACCCCCGACGGCGGCCACGGCCTGGAGGGCGTGCTGCTGGAGCGCCGGACCGACCTGCACGGCATATTGAACGGCGCCGACTATGGGCAATGGTCGCCCGAGGCCGACCCCCTGCTGCCAGCGGTCTTTTCCGCCGGCGACCTGGCGGGCAAACAGGCCTGCCGCCGCGCCCTGCTGGAGACCCTGGGCCTGGAGCCCGCCGGCCCCCAGACCACGGTGCTGGGCTCCGTGGGCCGCCTGGCCTATCAAAAGGGCGTGGACCTGCTGCCCGCCGCCCTGCCCCGCCTGCTCTTGGACGACGTGCGGGTCTGCCTCCTGGGGTCGGGCGAGGCCCAGTATGAAGAGCCCCTGAAGCGCCTGGCCGCCGCCTACCCGGGGCGGCTGGGCCTCAAGCTCACCTTCAGCGAGGACCTGGCCCACCTCATCACCGCCGGCTGCCACGCCCTGATGATGCCCAGCCGCTACGAGCCCTGCGGCCTCAACCAGATATACGCCCTGCGCTACGGCACCGCCCCGGTGGTGCGGGCCACCGGCGGACTCAAGGACACGGTGCTGCCCTTTGACCCGCTCACGGGCCAGGGCACGGGCTTTGTCTTCGATCATTTCTCGCCCGGCGAGCTGACCTGCGCCCTGCGCGAGGCCCTGTGGACCAGGGCGCGGCCCGGCCTGTGGGACCGGCTGATGCAAAACGCCATGGCCCAGGACTTCTCCTGGCAAAGGAGCGCCCAGGCCTACGCCAACCTCTACGTCAGCCTGCTGGAGACAGGTTAAAGTCAAGCCTTAAGAAATATCGCAAACACCTATAATGGCAGGCCAATAATCCTAATATCAATTTTGCGCCAACCTATGGCCTTTAGCAAAAAGCCAAAACGCGGGCGGGGGTTAACCCCGCCCCTACATCAAGATAAAGTAATTGATAACATTGTATTAATGTAGGGGCGGGGTTTACCCCCGCCCGTCTTGGTTCATCAAAAGCCATCCCTCGGTTATTAAATTGGCCTCAGGAGCCCATGGCCCGCATCTGGCCCTGCACCAGGCTCAGCATCTCCCGGGCCTCGGGGAAGTCGGGGCGCAGGTCCAGGGCCCTGGCCAGGGCCTTGTGGGCCGAGGCCAAGTCCTGGCCCTGATAGTAGGCGCGGCTGAGGTTGTAGTAGAGGTTCTCATTTTTGGGGGCCAGCCTGAGGGCGCTCTGGTAGTTGGCCACCGCCTCCTTGATCTTGCCCTGCTGGCGGAAGGCGATGCCCAGGCGGTTGTAGAGGTGGATGTCCTGGGGCCGGGCCACCAGGGCCTGCTGGAAGGCCTCCTCGGCTTCGGCGTTGAGCCCGGCGCGCATGCAGGCCTCGCCCACCTTCTGGGCCACCTCGGCGTACTGGTCGCGGGCCTCGCGCATGGCTGCCCGAAATATCTGCTGGGCCTCCTCCTGGCGGCCCGAGTCCACCAAGGCCTGGCCCAGCTCGATCTGGCGGTCCACGTTCTTGGGGCTGATGCGCACCGCCGCCTGCAGGTGAGTTAAAGCCGCGTCCTTGTCATCCAAGAGCCGGCACAGGGTGGCCAGGGCCTCGTGGGCCTTGACGTACTTGGGAGAGAGCTTCACCGCGGCCTGGTAGCACTCCTTGGCCTTTTGCAGGTCGCCCTGGGCCTGGTGCCATTGCCCCATGGCCAAGAGGGTGCGCGGGCTCTTGGGGTTCTCGGCCAGGGCCGCCCGGAAGCACTGCATGGCCTCGCCGAACTGGCGGTGTTGCAGATAGACCAGCCCCAGGCCCAGTTGGGTATCAATGGCCGTGGGCGCCGAGCGCTTCTCCAGCACCTCGGCTATCTTGTCGTGCAGCATCTGGGCGGTGAAGGGCTTGAGTATGTAGGCGTCCACCTGGCCCTCGCCGGCAGCGGCCACCTCGGCCTCTTTCATCTCCTCCGAAACCATCAGAAAAGGTATGCGCGCCAGCTTGTCGTCCTCGCGCACGGCCTTGAGCAGGCTTAGGCCTCCCATGCGGGGCATGGCCCAGTCGCTTATGACCAGGTCCACCAGGTTGCCACGCAGCTTTTGCAGGGCCACATCGCCGTCGTCGGCATCCAGGATGTGCTTGAAGCCCATGAGGCGCAGCATCTCGCGCAGCGTGCGACGCATCTTGCGGATGTCGTCCACCACCAATACGGTGAGGTTGGGGTCCATGACGGCCATGTGCAACATCTCCGCGCCGGGCCGCGTCCGGCGTGCAGCGATCAGTGCCCAACCCTGTGGCTCAAGGCCGATGAAAGCCCTGGCGCCGCCTTCCCTTGCATGATTCAACCGGCTCGGACGGGAGCCAACAGGGCTGGACGAGGCCGCAACCTCACCCGACCCGTTTTGGGAGCCGGGACACCCGGCCCCCTCCCCTGGCGCCAGACTACCGCATGCCGGCCAAGGGGTCAATTTTCACATGGCCGACTCGCTCCCTCTGGCTGGAGCAGCGGGTCAGGGCTGGCGGCCCTCCTGGTCGCGCTGGGCAAAGACCCTCTTGGCGGCCTGCATGGCGTTGAGGCAGGCCGGGAAGCCGGCGTACACGGCCATCTGCATGATGATCTCCACCACTTCCTGGCGGGAGAGCCCCGCGTTGAGGGCGGCGCCCACGTGCCATTCCAGTTGGGGGATGGCGTGCCCCAGGGCGGTCAGGGCCGCCAGGGTGGCTATCTCCCGCGACCTGATATCCAGCCCCGGCCGGCTAAGAATGTCGCCAAAGGCGAACTCGATTGTGTGGCGGGCCAGGTCTGGGGCGATGTCTTCCAGACTGCCTTGCAGGAACTCCTGTCCCTGGCTGTCCAGACGGCCAAGCGTGGCCAGGCCGCGCTGAAAGCGTTCGTCGTCCATGTGGTCGCTCCTTGGGCTACGGGGTCAGCGTGGTGAAGATAAAGAGTCACGGAAAGGTAAAAAGCCCTGGGGCGCTGACCGTGGCCTTGCAGGCCTGGCCAACGACCCGCAGGCTCCAAGCGGGATGGAGGCCGGCCCTGGCCAGGCGGCCGCCACCCGTCCGCCGTCCAGGGGCGTCTTTGGCCGGACAGGGAGCGCGGGGCCAGATAAACAGAGGCGGCCAGCCCACGTCAGTTCATCACCAACGGCCAAAAGGCGTGCCGCCGAGCCACCCCCAGGCTTACCCGCCGAGCATTTACAGATTGCCCGCCGGCTAACGCCAAAGCTCCGCGCCGCCTGAGCCGCCCTTTCACCTTCCCTGAATTCTTTTCCGGGTGCTCGCCGCTCACGCCCCGGCCGGACCGCCCTGGCCGGGGCCGGTGGGCGGCCTGCCGCTGGGCCGGTAGCCAGCCAGGTCCAGGCACACGCTGGTGTAGCCCAGGGCCAGCAGCGCGGCCAGCAGGCGGCCACGCAGGGGCTCGGCGGCTGCCTGGGGCAGGGCCTCGGGTTCCAGCTCCAGGCGGGCCAGGGGGAAATGGTCGCGCACCCGCGCCTGGCCGGGCAGCAGGGCGCGCACCGCCTGCTCGGCCTGGCCGATGCGCGTCAGCACCGGGGCGCTCAGGGGGGTGCCCGTGGCCACCCGGGTGGCCAGGCAGGCCCCGGATGGCACCTGGGCCGTCATGAGCCCCAGGGCCTGGCTCAGGCGGCGCACCGCGGCCTTGTCCAGGCCGGCCCGGGCCAGGGGGCTGAACACCCCCAGTTCCTTTACCGCGCGGCTGCCAGGGCGGTAGTCCTGGGCGTCATCCAGTTGGCTACCCTCCACCACGCTCTTCAGGCCCCACCGCCGGGCCAACTGGGTAAGCAAGGTCAGACGCAGGTGCTTGCAGTGGTAGCAACGCTGGGGGTCGTTGGCCACGATTAGAGGGTCGTCCAGTTCGCCGGCGTCCAGTTCCACCAGGTCGGCGCTCAGGGAGGCGGCCACCTGGCGGGCGCGGTCCGCCTCCCAGGGGGGCGTGAGGGGACCCAGGCACAGGGCGGCCTTGACCCCTGGCCCCAGGGCCTGGCTGGCCGCGGCCAAGAGCAGGCTGGAGTCGGTGCCGCCCGAGAAGGCCACCACCAGGGGCGCCAGGCCCCTGAGGTCCTCCAGCAGGGCCAGCCAGGCGGCTTGCAGCTCAGGGGGGATGTCAGCCGAGGGGGGCACGGCCTATTCCAGGACTTTGTGCCCCGCGGCGGCCAGGGCCTGGCTCATGGGACCCAGGTCGGTCTTTTCCAGGCGGAAGCAGTAGATGCGCCGGTTGGCCTCCGAGGACAACAGGGCCACGCTTATCACCTCGCCGCCGTGGTCACGGATGATGGCGTGTACCTCCTCCAGGGCGTCCGGACCGGCGCGCAGGGCCACGTCCAGGCGCGAGCTCTCGCTCAAGAGCCCCAGCAGGGCCACCAGCACCCTGAGCACGTCGGAGAGGGTGATGATGCCCACCAGCTTGCCGTGCTCCGTGACCAAGAGGCCGGTGAGTTTGTGGTTGTGTAAAAGGCGGGCGGCCTGGTAGATCATCTCCTCGGCGTCCACGGTCAGGGGGTCGAGGGCCATGAGGTCCTTGACCGTAACCTCGGACAGCAGAGAGGGAAACCAGGCCGAGCGCAGCTCGTTGTCGGTCACCAGCCCCTTGAGCTGGCCGTTCTCCACCACCGGCAGGTGGCGTATGCAGTGCTCGCGCATCAGGTGCAAGGCTTTGTCCACGCTCACATTGGGCGTGACGGTGACCGGGTTGGGACTCATGTGGTTCTTGACCTTCACGGCGTCGCTCCAGATTGGCGTGCTAGTCCATATTTTAGGCCATAGCAGATTTTGGGCGCCAGGGGAACTTTTACAACCAAGAATCTATTCCTAAAAATCACCCGGCCCCTTATCGCGTGAACCACCCGTGGGGCCGGGTGACCCGCGCCGGATACCTTTTGACCCATTGGTCATGTTTTTCGGGGCCTGTCCCAAAAAGTCAATTCCTTCGGGCCAGTGACCTTGAGCACTAGCGCGGACCGCCCAAAGGTCTTCGGACCGCCCATGGCTCTTGACAAATTTGGTGAAAATAACGTATCCTTAGCCTCGACAGACCACCATGGCCTCGCGGTATTTTTTAACGGGCCGCATGGTTTCAGTGTACCTAATCTCCAGTGGAGCGCATCCATGACCCCCAAGTTCATCTTCGTCACCGGCGGCGTGCTCTCCAGCCTGGGCAAGGGCCTGGCCGCCGCCAGTATCGGCGCCCTCCTAGAGGCCCGGGGGCTCACCGTGGTGCTGCAGAAGCTGGACCCCTACGTCAACGTGGACCCCGGCACCATGAACCCCTTCCAGCACGGCGAGGTCTTCGTCACCGACGACGGCGCCGAGACCGACCTGGACCTGGGCCACTACGAGCGCTTCACCCACGCCAAGATCAGCCAGCGCTGCAACCACACCACCGGCTCCATCTACAACAGCGTCATCACCAAGGAGCGCCGGGGCGACTATCTGGGCGGCACCGTGCAGATCATCCCCCACGTCACCGACGAAATCAAGCGCTCGGTGCTGGGGGCGGTCAACGGCACCGACATCTGCATCGTGGAGATCGGCGGCACCGTGGGCGACATCGAGGGCCTGCCCTTTTTGGAGGCCATCCGCCAGTTCCGCAACGACGTGGGCAAGGAGAACGTCCTCTACATCCATCTGACCCTGGTGCCCTACATCCGCACCGCCGGCGAACTCAAGACCAAACCCACCCAGCACTCGGTCAGCGAACTACGGCGCGTGGGCATCCAGCCCGACATCCTGCTCTGCCGCACCGAGATACCGCTCAACAAGGGCCTCAAGGACAAGATCGCGCTCTTCTGCAACGTGGAGTCAGAGGCGGTCATCACCGCCGTGGACGTGGACCACATCTATGAAGTCCCGCTCAAGTTCCACGAGCAGGGCCTGGACGAACAAATATGCCGCAAGCTGGGCATCTGGACCCGCCAGCCCCACCTGACCAACTGGGAGGACCTGGTCTACCGCCTCAAGAACCCCGCCCACGAGGTGACCATCGCCATGGTGGGCAAGTACGTGGACCTCAAGGAGTCCTACAAGAGCCTCAACGAGGCCCTGTGCCACGGCGGGGTGGCCAACAACTGCCGGGTGAACATCAAGTACGTGGACTCCGAGCAGGTGGAGCGCCAGGGTCTGGGCGAATTGGAGGGCGTGGACGGCATCCTGGTGCCCGGCGGCTTCGGCGCGCGCGGGGTGGAGGGCAAGATCAAGGCCGTGGCCCTGGCCCGCCAGCAGAAGATTCCCTACTTCGGCATCTGCTACGGCATGCACATGGCGGTGGTGGAGTTCGCCCGCCACGTGCTGGGCTGGAAGGAGGCCCACACCTCGGAGATTGACCCCAACAGCCCCTACCCGGTGATCTACCTCATGCGTGAGTGGTTCGACTACCGCTCCCAGAAGATCGAGCGCCGCGACGAGGGCTCGGAGCTGGGCGGCACCATGCGCCTGGGCGCCTACCCCTGCCACCTGGTGGAGGGCACCCTGGCGGCCAAGGCCTACAAGGCCGAGGAGATCAGCGAGCGCCACCGCCACCGCTACGAGTTCAACAACGCCTTCCGCCAGGAACTGGAGGCCAAGGGCCTGGTGGTCAGCGGGCTATCCCCGGACGGCGAATTGGTGGAGATCGTGGAGTTGAAGGACCACCCCTGGTTCCTGGGCTGCCAGTTCCACCCCGAGTTCAAGAGCAAGCCCATGGCGGCCCACCCGCTGTTCCGGGAGTACATCCGGGCGGCGTTGCGGTATCACCACGAGAGGCAGGGGTAGCGGCAGGCAAGCCTACGAAGCAAGTCAATCTGGCAATAAGTGTCATTGCGAGGAGCGTCAGCGACGAAGCAATCCACCCTACTTTGTCTTCATGCCTTTATGTAACTTCTTTATTATGCTCTTATAGTTATCAACCATCCAATAATGTCTACTGTGCTTAGGTTGGTTAACCATAGAATAATTAGTGCCTGATCTTAGAGATACTAATCCTGTTATTATGGATTTGTCTACAGGACGGTTACGAAGAATAAGTAGGGTGGATTGCCGCGTCGCATCCCTACGGGGATGCTCCTCGCAATGACAGCCGCTTTCTGCTATGAGTAACAACGGACTTGGTTCGGCGACACTTGGCCCCCCACCGGCCATGGGTCGCTAAGCGTAATAGTTTCAGGAAAAATACCCCCATGGACACCCCGCCCGCCGCCAGCCTCACCCTCCAGGGCCGCCCCTTCGGCCCCAGCCAGTTCTTCGTCATCGCCGGGCCCTGCGTCATCGAGAGCGAGGAACTGACGCTGGCCATCGCCCGCGAGCTCAAGGCCATCAGCCAGCGCCTGGACCTGCCCCTGATTTTCAAGGCCAGTTACGACAAGGCCAACCGCACCAGCCTGGAGAGCTACCGGGGGCCGGGCATCGTCAAGGGTCTGGAGATACTGGCCCGAGTGGGGCGCGAGACCGGCCTGCCGCTCATCAGCGACATCCACACCCCGGCCCAGGCCGCGGCCGCCGCCGAGGTTTTAAGCGTGTTGCAGATACCGGCCTTTCTCTGCCGCCAGACCGACCTCTTGACCGCCGCCGCCCAGACCGGGAAAGTCATCAACATCAAGAAGGGGCAGTTTGTGGCCCCGGCCGACATGGCGCAAGCCGTGGCCAAGGTGCGCGCCACGGGCAACCAGCAAGTCTGGCTCACCGAGCGGGGCAGTTCCTTCGGCTATAACAACCTGGTGGTGGACATGCGCGGCATTCCCATCATGCAAGGCCTGGGCTGCCCGGTGGTCTTCGACGCCACCCACAGCGTGCAACTGCCCGGCGGGCTGGGCCAGATGAGCGGCGGCGACCGGCGCTTCATCGCGCCCCTGGCCCGGGCCGCCGTGGCCGCCGGGGCGGACGCGGTCTTTTTGGAGGTCCACCCCGACCCGGACCAGGCCCTGTGCGACGGCCCCAACAGCCTGCCCCTGGACCGGTTGGAGGGGCTGCTAGGCAGGCTCAAGGCCCTGTACGCCCTGGCCCGCCAGAAGGATTAGCAACATGCCCAACCTCTCCATCATGCAGCGGGCCGCCCTGATTAAGCTTCTGGTGCTGGACGTGGACGGCGTGCTCACCGACGGCCGCGTGGTCTACGATGACCAGGGGCGCGAGATCAAGTTCTTCGACGTGCGCGACGGCCACGGGCTCAAGCTGTTGCAGCGCGGCGGCGTGGAGGTGGCCTGGCTGTCCGGGCGGGGGTCGGAGGCCAACCGGGTGCGCGCCCAGGAACTGGGCGTGGAGCGGCTCATCGAGAAATGCCTGGTCAAGCTGCCGGCCCTCACCGAGCTGATGGCCGCCTGCCAGGTGGCGCCGGAGCAGGTGGCCTACATGGGCGACGACCTCATTGACCTGCCGGCCATGAAGGCCGTTGGCCTGGCCCTGGCGCCAGCCGACGCCCAGCCCCAGGCCCGGGCCGCGGCCCACTGGGTGTGCCGCCAGCCCGGCGGACGGGGGGCGGTGCGCGAGGCCTGCGAGCTGATCCTGAGGGCCAGTGGCGCCTGGAAAGAAGTCACGGAGCGCTATTTTTAAGGACCAGTAGCCGCCCCTGCCCCGGTTTCCGCCGCCCCTGCCCCGGTTTCCGCCGCCCCCGCGCCAGGTGGCGCGGCGGCCGCCGAGCACCCCATCAGGGGGGCCTGCGCCAGCATTACCAGTGAAACAAGTGTGATATCTGGTTTGCGCCTTGCCGGCCCGCCTGGCTTTCCGGGCCTGCATGCAAGAATTTTGCCTTTACCCGCAAGCCCGCGCCGGATATACTCTTAACGCGGGTGGGCCTGGGCAGGCCCCCCGGCGGGGATCAGGGGCCACACCTGGCCCGCCGCGCGGCAAAGGGGCCGCGGTGAGCCAAGGAGGACCCTAGGGCTAAGTGAACAGATTTCGCCTGATATTGCTGGCCGCCTTCCTGGCGGTCATCGCCGGGACCATCCTGGCCTACTGGCTCAACCCCCCGGCCAAGCTGCCGGTGATGGAAGACCCCGGCCAGGCCCAGTTGGAGGGCGACGGCAAACCCCGGGTACGGGGCCTGACCTACACCCACGTGCAAGACGGCGTGCGCAAGTGGTCCCTGGCCGCCAGGGGCGCCAAATACGACGAGGATACTGGCATAGTCACCCTCTTCAAACCCGAGGTGGTCTTCTTCCAGGAAAAGGGCGGAGAGATCACCATCCGGGGCAAGGTGGGGCAGTACGACCAGAAGAACCAGGTAGTGCACCTCAAGGAAGAGGTGCTGGCCCGCACCAAGGACGGCAAATACATGGAGACTGACCAGATCACCTACTCGGAGGTCGAGCAGGTGGCGGACACCAACTCCTGGGTCACGGTGGCCGGTCCTGGGTTCAAGGTCGTGGGCAAGGGCATGCTGGTGGTGGTTCCCCAGAGCAAGGTAACCTTCAAGAGCCAGGTTGACTCCACCTTCATCCCCCAGGGCACGGGTCCGCCGCCGGGGGCCACGATGGACGAGCCTGCCGATTCTCCAGCGGGAGGAAAACCATGAGCCGCAAGCCGATCCTGCTCCTGGCGCTGCTGCTGACCCTGTGCGGGCCGGCGGCGTCCCTGGCCTTCAACGCCCCCATGAAAAGCGATCAGCCCATCCACGTGGTGGCCGACCGCCTGGAGGTGGACAACAAGGCCCAGGTGGCCAACTTCATCGGGTCGGTCAAGGCGGTGCAGGGCGACGTGACCATGAACAGCGACAGCCTGGAGGTCTACTACGACCGCGACGCCCAGGAGCAGGCGGCCCAGCCGGCGGCCAAGCCGGCCGCGGCCCAGGCCCCGGCCCCTGGCCAGCCCGCCGAGAGCGGCGAGCAGGGACTCATGGACGGCGGGGGCAAGGTGCGCAAGGTGGTGGCCATAGGCCACGTCAAGATCGTGCAGCAGGACCGCATCGCCGTGGGCCAGCGCGCCACCTACTGGGCCGGCGGCCGCAAGATCCTCCTGGAGGGCCAGTCCACGGTCTGGCGGGGCAAGAACCAGGTCTCCGGCGAGCAGATCACCGTGTTCCTGGACGAGGACCGCTCCATCGTGCACGGCACGCCGGGCAAGCGCGTGGCCGTGACCATCGTGCCCGAGCAGGGAGGCAAGTAGCACCCTTGGCCCGCCTGGACCTGGAAAACCTGGTTAAGATCTACGGCGGCCGCCGGGTGGTGGACAACGTCTCCCTGTCGGTCAGCGACCGCGAGATCGTGGGCCTGTTGGGGCCCAAACCAGGGGCGCGTGCTCCTGGACGGCGACGAGATCACCAGCCTGCCCATGTACAAGCGCGCCCGGCGGGGCATCAGCTACCTGCCCCAGGAGCCCAGCATCTTCCGCAAGCTCAGCGTGGAAGAGAACATCCGGGCCATCCTGGAGACCCTGCGCCTGGGCCAGGACGAGGAGACGGCGCGCCTGGACCGGCTCTTGGACGAACTCAAGGTGGCCCACCTGCGCCATAACCCGGCCTACTCCCTCTCCGGCGGCGAGCGGCGCCGGGTGGAGATCACCCGCCTGTTGGTCACCGAGCCGGTCTTCATCCTTTTGGACGAGCCCTTCGCCGGCATTGACCCCCTGGCCGTGGCCGACCTGCAGAATATCATCCGCCAGCTTAAAGACCGTGGCATCGGCATCATCATCTCCGACCACAACGTGCGCGAGACACTCACGGTCTGCGACCGGGCCTACATCCTCAACGAAGGCACCCTGCTGGAGGAGGGCGACCCCGAGACCCTGGCCAACAGCGAGAAGGCCCGGCGCATCTACCTGGGCGAAAGGTTCAGGTTGTAGCCATGGGCCTGGAGATCAAGCAAAGCCTCAGGCTCAGCCAGCAACTGGTGATGACCCCCCAGTTGCAGCAGGCCATCAAGCTTTTGCAGCTCTCGCGCCTGGAGCTGGTGGAGAGCATCAACCAGGAGATGCTGGAGAACCCCCTCTTGGAGGAGGCCGACGAGATCTCCAACGAGGCTGAGTTTGCGGCGGTCACCGGCGAGCCCAACGAGCCCCCCCCGGAGATGGAGGCCCTGACCGGCCCCAGCGAGTCCACCGACTACGCCACCGGCGAGGTGCCCGAGGCCGGCGACATGGTGGCCGACCTGGAGGAGGTCCAGGTGGCCGAGCACGTCAAGGAGGACTTCGACTGGGAGAATTACCTGGGCGAGTACTCCTCGGCCCCGGCCTCGGCCGAGGGCGGCATGGCCGAGGACCGCGAGGCACCCTCCTTCGACAGCGTCCTCACCCGCTCCCCTTCCCTCAAGGACCACCTCCTCTGGCAACTGCGCATGTCTACCCTGAGCGAGGTCCAGATGGAGATCGGGGCGGCCATCATCAACAACCTGGTGAGCCTGGAGGAGGTGGCCGAGGCCCTGGATGTGATCCGCCGCCTGGACCCCAAGCCCGGCCGCACGGTCAGCGAGGACGAGCCCCAGTACATCACCCCCGACATCTATGTCTACAAGGTGGACGGCGAGTTCGTCATCGTGCTCAACGAGGACGGCCTGCCCAAGCTTAGGGTCAACAGCTTCTACAAGGACGCCCTGGGCAGCGGCGGCTCGGCCGAGGCCAAGGAATACGTGCAGTCCAAGCTACGCAGCGCGGTGTGGCTCATCCGCTCCATCCACCAGCGCCAGCGCACCATCTACAAGGTCACCGAGAGCATCGTCAAGTTCCAGCGCGACTTCTTCGACAAGGGCATCGCTCACTTGAGGCCCCTGGTGCTGCGCGACGTGGCCGAGGACGTGGGCATGCACGAGTCCACCATAAGCCGGGTGACCACCAACAAGTACATGCACACACCCCAGGGCGTCTTCGAGTTGAAGTTCTTCTTCAACTCGGGCATCAACCGCGTGCAGGGCGGGGCCGTGGCCTCCGAGGCGGTCAAGGACCGCATACGGCACATCGTGGCCGCCGAGGACCCCGCCCACCCCCTGTCCGACCAGACCATCGGCGAGATGCTCCAGAAGGAGAACATAGACATAGCCCGGCGCACCGTGGCCAAATACAGGGAAATGCTGGGCATACTCCCTTCCAGCCGCCGGCGGCAGATACTTAGGCCCCGGGGCAAGCCTGCCTAGTGAAATTGGCCGTTGACAAGGCCGGCCACGGACGATATGGACTACTTTTGCGCCAGGCCAACAGCCAGCCCTCCAGCGCGCGCTCGACCACAAGGAGAATTGCTTGATGCAGATACAGGTCACCTTCCGCCATGTGGACCCCTCGGAGGCCCTCAAGGAGTATGCCCGCGAAAAGGTGGGCAAGGTGCAGAAATACCTGGACGGCCCCATCGAGGCCCAGATCACCCTGGGCGTGGAAAAGCACCGTCACGACGCCGACGTGGTCATATATGCCTCGGGCTTCAAGATCCACGGCCAGGAGACCACCGGCGATCTGTACAGCGCCATAGACATGGTCATGGACAAGCTGGAAAAGCAGGTCAAGCGCTACCGCGACAAGCTCAAGAACGTCAACCGCGAACACAACAAGGGCCGCGAGATGGCCTTCAAGGTTGACGTCATGGAGGCCGAGAGCTTAAGCGACGATCAGCCGCGCATCATCAAGACCAAGAGCCTGACCGCCAAGCCCATGGACGCCGACGAGGCGGCCATGCAACTTGACCTGTCCCATGACGACTTCCTGGTGTTCATAAACTCGCGCACCGAGTCGCTGAACGTAATCTACCGGCGCGCCGACGGCAACTTCGGCCTGATCGAACCCCAATAGCCGACCTTCAGGGGACCGCAGGCCATGAAACTTACCGACATCCTAAGCCCAGAGCGCATGATCCCCGACCTGCAGGCCCGCAATAAGCGCGCGGTGATGATGGAGCTTTGCCAGGCCCTGTGCCGCGAGCGGCCGGACCTGGACCCCGAGCGCCTGATGGAGGTGCTCCTGGAGCGCGAGCGCCTGGGCTCCACGGGCATCGGCGACGGCATCGCCATTCCCCACGGCAAGCTGCCCCAACTGGCCGAGCTGCAACTGGCCTTTGGCCGCTCCCAGGCCGGGGTGGACTTCGATTCCCTGGACGGCAAGCCGGCCCATCTCTTCTTCCTGGTGGTGGCCCCCGAGAACTCGGCCGGGGTGCACCTCAAGGCCTTGGCCCGCATCTCCCGCCTGCTCAAAAGCCACGCCGTGCGCAAGGACCTGATGCAGGCCAGGGACGCCCAGGAGATGTTCCAGATCATCCAGTCCCAGGACGAGGAGTTCTGAGGGCTTGCCCACGACCACCCAGCGCGGCAACGCCCGCTTCGTGGTCCTCACCGGCCTGTCGGGCTCCGGCAAGTCCACCGCCTTGAAGGCCCTGGAGGACCTGGGCTTCTACGCGGTGGACAACCTGCCGGTGGAACTGCTGCCAGCCTTCGTCAACCTGCCGCTGGAGTACGTGGGCGAGCCCTTCAAGGCCGCCCTGGTCATGGACGTGCGCGCCCCCCGCTTCGTGGAGGCCTTCCCGCGCATCTTCCAGGAGCTCCGGCTTCAAGTACGGCCTGCCGCCCGAGTCCGACCTGGTCATGGACGTGCGCTTTTTGGCCAATCCCTACTTCGTGGACGAGTTGCGCAGCCTTGACGGCCGTGATCCAGCGGTGGTAGATTACGTGTTCAAGCAAGAAACCACCGGGGCATTCTTGAGCAGGTTCAAAGAGTTGCTGGCCTACCTCTTGCCGCAGTATCACCAGGAGGGCAAAAGCCAGCTCACCGTGAGCGTGGGGTGCACCGGGGGCAAGCACCGCTCGGTGGCGGTGGTGGAGTGGCTGGCCAAGGAACTGGACGGCCCGGGCTACCGCCTGACCGTGCGCCACCGGGACATCAGCCTGGGTTAGCCCCGCCGCGGGTCCAGCGGCCCGGCGGAAAGACCCCATTTCCAAAAACCACGGACTAGGCCCGGAGTTAAAAGCCTCGGCCGGCCGGCGGTCACGACAGGGGGAAGCACTTGATCGGTCTGGTGGTCATAACCCACGCCCGTCTGGGGCGCGAGCTGGTCAACGCCGCCGAGTTCATCCTGGGCAAGATCGAGCAGGTGGAGACCGTCTCGGTGGAGTCCAACCTGGAGGTGGACCAACTGCGCCGCTCGCTGACCAGCGCCCTGGCCAAGGTGGACAAGGGCGACGGCGTGCTGGTGCTCACCGACATGTTCGGCGGCACGCCCAACAACATCTCCCTGGCCTTCCTGGCCGAGGGCAAGGTCGAGGTGGTCACCGGGGTCAACCTGCCCATGATTATCAAGGCCGCCACCTCCCGCCAGGGCAAAACCCTGGCCGACCTGGCCCGCCTGGTCTGCGACGCCGGGCGGGGGGCCATCTCGGTTGCCGGAGAAATCCTCTCATCCTAAAGTCCATGGATGGACTTATTCAAAACCCGGCCAACACGCCGCCCCCCCGGGGGCCGCGCCTGCTCATCACCCCGCTCAAGCACCAGCACCTGGACCAGGTGATGGAGATCGAGCGGGCCTGCTTCAGCCGCCCCTGGGAGCGCCGCATCTTCGAGGCCGAGGTGGTCTTTCCCCATGCCCTGTGCCTGGCGGCCCTGACCGTGCCCCAAGGCCTCCTGGTGGGCTATCTGATCATGTGGCTGGTGGTGGACGAGGCCCAGATACAGAACATCGCCGTGCACCCGGGTTGTCGCGGCCAGGGCGTGGGCAAGGCCCTGCTGCGCCAGGGGCTTGAGGAGGCCCGCCGGCGGGGGGGCACCTGGGCCAGCCTGGAGGTGCGCCCCAGCAACCTGGCCGCCCGGCGGCTATACGCCTCCCTGGGCTTCGCCGAGATGGGCCGCCGGCCTGGCTATTATCAGCCCGAGGGTGAGGACGCCCTGCTTCTGAACGCCGAGCTGGCCTGGCTGGACGGCCCGGGGGGCGAAATTCCTTGACCCCGCCAGACTACCGGCTTACATTAGTGTATAGGCAACCTATTGCAATGCAAGAGGTTCACTAGCCATTACCAACTGCCGCCTTGACGGGTCACCTGGCCTGGTCCAGCGGCTTTTAACGCTTTTACGAGCTTACATGCCCCCGGTCCTGGCCAGGGGGCAAGGTTCAAAAGCCCCCGGGGCACAGGAGGTTTCTCATGGCGGTCAAGGTCGGCATCAATGGTTTCGGTCGTATCGGCAGGCTGGCGGCCCGCATTCTGGGCAGCGGCCACAAGGACCTGGAACTGGTGGCCCTGAACAGCCGCGCCGATTCCTTTCAACTGGCCCACCTGCTCAAATACGACTCCGTGCACCGCACCTATGCCGGCAGCGTGGGGCACGACGATGACTCCCTGACCATAGAGGGCCGCCGGGTGCAGATAACCAGGGTCTCCAACCCCGCCGACATCCCCTGGAAGGACCTGGGGGTGGAGATCGTGCTGGAGACCACCGGCAAGTTCACCAAGCGCGAGGGCAGCCAGGGCCACCTGGACGCCGGGGCCAAGAAGGTGGCCATCGGCGCGCCCGGCAAGGGAGTGGACGGCTCCTTTGTCATCGGCGTCAATCACCTGGACTATGACAACGCCCAGCACCACATCGTCAGCAACGCCTCCTGCACCACCAACTGCCTGGCGCCCGTGGCCAAGGTGCTGGAGGACAGCTTCGGCTTCGAGCACGGGCTCATGACCACCATCCACTCCTACACCATGAGCCAGCGCATTCTGGACGGCTCGCACAAGGACATCCGCCGCGCCCGCGCCGCCGCCATGTCCATCATCCCCACCACCACCGGCGCCGCCCGGGCCGTGACCGAGGTCATCCCCTCTCTCAAGGGCAAGCTGGACGGCATGGCCATCCGGGTGCCCACGCCCAACGTCTCGGTGGTGGACCTGGTCTGCCGCTTGGCCAAGGACGTCACGGCCCAGGAGGTCAATGCCGCCCTCAAGGCCGCCAGCCAGGGGCCCATGAAGGGCGCCCTGGAGGTCACCGACGTACCGCTGGTTTCGGTTGACTATACCTCCAGCTCTTTTTCCTCGGTGGTGGACGCACCGCTCACCCAGGTCATGGCCGGCCGCATGGTCAAGATTTTGTCCTGGTACGACAACGAGATGGGCTTCACCCATCGCCTGATAGACCTGGCCGCCCACATGGCCGCCAAGCTGTAGTTACCCGGCCTGAACCGCCGGGCTGACGTTGAATCATTACTTTAATTTTACTGGCAACTGTCTGGTATGCATGACTTTTAATGCAAGGACCAGCCGATGGCCGGGGGTGAGCCATGAAGTTCATAAACGAGGTTGACCTACGCCACAAGCGGGTATTCATCCGCGTGGATTTCAACGTGCCCCTGGACGCGGACCTGAACATCACCGACGACAACCGCATCCGCGCCGCTTTACCCACCATCAACTTCGCCCTGGACGAGGGCGCCAAGGTCATCGTGGCCTCCCACATGGGCCGGCCCAAGGGCAAGGTGGTGGACAAGCTCTCCATGGCCCCGGTGGCCCGGCGCCTGGCGCGGCTACTGCGCAAGGAGGACCACGAGGTCAAGCTGGCCCCGGACTGCGTGGGCAAGGCCGTGACCAAGATGGTCAAAGCGCTCAAGTCCGGCGAGGTGCTGGTGCTGGAGAACCTGCGCTTCCACCCCGGCGAGACCCTCAATGACGACGCCTTCAGCAAGGAGCTGGCCAGCCTCTGCGACATCTACGTCAACGACGCCTTTGCCGTGGCCCACCGCGAGAACGCCTCGGTGGTGGGCATCGTGCAGCACGCGCCCTTGAGCGTGGCCGGCTTCACCATGAAGAAGGAGCTGGACTACTTCCGCCGCGCCCTCTTGGACCCGGCCCGGCCCCTGGCCGCCGTGGTGGGCGGGGCCAAGGCCATGACCAAGCTGCCGGCCCTGGAGAACCTGCTGGACCACGCCGACAAGATCGTCATCGGCGGGGCCATGGCCAACACCTTCTTGATGAGCGTGGGCTACGACGTGGGCAAGAGCCTCTACGAGGAGGAGTTGGTGCCGGTGGCCAACGTGCTCCTGCGCAACGCCAAGCGCCACGGGGTCAAGGTCTTCATCCCCGTGGACTGCGTGGTGGCCGAGCGCATGGACCCCAAGGCCGAGACCAAGCTGGTGACCGTGCAGGACGTGCCCAAGGACTGGATGATAATGGACATCGGCCCGGCCACCAGCCTCTTGTACCGCGAGGCCCTGCGCGACTGCAAGACCATCATCTGGAACGGCCCCATGGGCGCCTTCGAGATGGACGCCTTCAGCCGGGGCACCTACAACATGGTTTCCACCCTGGCCCAGAGATACGCACTGACCATCATCGGCGGCGGCGACACCGACGTGGCCATCCACAACGCCGGCGAAACCGACAACATCAGCTATATCTCCACCGGCGGAGGCGCCTTCCTGGCCTTGCTCACCGGCGAGACCCTGCCGGCCGTGGAGGCCCTGGGCGGCATCACCGGCCTGGAGGGGCACACGAGGCAGGGGTAAGTACCAAAAACTATAGAGGGTAATGCCTTGCGCAATACTGCGTAAAATGTTGTTGGGGGGGCCAATGACAGAAAACGGGGAAGATAAGCCAACCAGGTTCGAAAGGATACTGCGGTTCTTTTCCAGAACTGAACCAATGGTTTCCGCGTTGGGCCTCGCGGGGGTGCTTTTTGGCATTGTTTTCGGGTTCAACACGATATACGGTCAACTGGACAGTGACAGCCGGAAGCATACCTTAGAAATACTTAACAAGGTGTCGGACCACGAGTTCTTGAACGCCTATGTCAGGCTGCTCAATCTTTGCGATAAGGTCAAGAAGGTTGACACGAGCAAAAACGAACTGAAGCACGACATCATCACCGACTTCTACCCCCAGGCCACTGAATCCCATTGGCAGGCATTGATCATTTATGACGTTAACAAGGTAATAAGTAGTTACAGCTATATCGCGTTGCTGCTGGAAAACGGTTTTGTGCAAAAGGACTTGGTCCCGGTGGTGGATAAAAGAATATCCGTTGATTTTTGCAATATCTACAATGAAATGCAATGTATGACCCGCTACATACCCAACTGGTCCCAGAACCCGCAAATGGTTTTTCTGGCCCGCAAATATGAATGCAAGGCCGCCTTGACCAAGAGCGACGGCAAAACTGGGGGATGACAATGAACCGCCAGGGCTTGGACACACGGATTGGCTTTCTTCTTTCCTTCATGATAGTTTTATTCTTGTCGGCCCACCTGCCGGCATTGGCCGCCCCGGCGGGCAACATCGTCGGGCTCTTCAAGACGGGAGGCAAGGACGTTGCCATAACTTCGACCAACAAGGATGTGACCCTTGTCGTTACCAAGGGCATCGTTAAACCTTCCAGCGGCACCAAAGCCCCCACCGCCGGCACCAAACAATTCGATCCCAACGCAATCCTAACCAAGTCGGAAATCAAGAGATATGCCGAGCTTTTCGGTCTGACCGACATGAACCAATTCAACTGGAAGATGGCCTTACAGGAAGGCGACTTTGCCTATTTTGAGGGGCAAAGATGGCCGGCCTGGCGGGTGATCGTGGAATTCGCGGCCAAGAAGATGGTATTGGACGCCGCCAACGAGGCCAAGGCCACCATACCCACCAAGGGAGACTGGTCGGCCCATGCCGAGAGATTCATGGACAAATTGCCGGTGGATCAAATCAGGCAAGGCAGGTTGGATTAACCACGGGCCTGGCCCGGGAGCCCCCTAATCCCGCCCAACCCAAGCGAACAAGGTGTAGGTGCTAACCATGGCGCGACGCAAGCTCATCGCCGGCAACTGGAAAATGCACAAGACCGTGGCCGAGTCCGTGGGCCTGGCTGGCCAGGTGGCCGTGGGGCTAAAAAATCGCCAGGTGGACGTGCTGGTGGCGCCCACGGCCCTGGCCCTGGCGGCGGTGGCCAGCCGCCTGGCCGGCACGCCGGTCATGCTGGCGGCCCAGAACCTCTTCTGGGAGGCCCAGGGCGCCTACACCGGCGAGGTCAGTGGCCCGCTAATCCGGGCCGCCGGGGCCAGCCACGTCATCATCGGCCACTCCGAGCGGCGCCAGTACTTCGGCGAGAGCGAGAAGACCGCCGGCCTGCGGGTGGCCGCCGCCCTGGCCGCCGGCCTGGTGCCCATCCTGTGCGTGGGCGAGACCCTGGCCCGGTTTTACAAAAAAGTTGCAAAGGCCACCAGAATCCTGTATGGAGGGAGTGTCAAGCCGGCCAACGCGGCCGGCCTTTTGACTCAGAGCGAGGTGGACGGCGCCCTGGTGGGCGGGGCCTCCCTGAACGTCCATGATTTCCTGGGCATCATCGAGGCCGTTTAATCAACCGATTCAAGGCTATAACATGACCACAGCCGTAATCATCATCCACGTACTGGCCTGTGTGGCCCTGGTGCTGGTGGTGTTGTTGCAGGCCGGCAAGGGCGCCTACATGGGCGCGGCCTTTGGCGGCTCCTCACAGACCGTCTTCGGCAGCGCCGGCGCCGCCACCTTCCTGACCAAGATGACCACGGCGGTGGCCTTGGTGTTCATGCTCACCTCCCTGGGCCTGGCCGTGTTCTCGGGCAAGGGCGCCCCGCCCTCGGTCATGGACGGGGCCTCGCCCCCGGCCCAGACGGCCCCCGCGCCCGAGCAGGCCGCGCCCGCGCCGACCACGGAGGCCAAGTAGTCAACAACCTGCCGTCGTGGTGGAATTTGGTAGACACGCCGTCTTGAGGGGGCGGTGGGGAGACCCGTGCCGGTTCAAATCCGGCCGACGGCACCAAAAACCTCTGAACCTGCTGTTCTGACTACATAAGCTTGCAGCCAAGCTCCCAGCAATCGGCCATGTGTACATTTCGTAGGTACATTGTGGAGCATGGCCATGGGAGCGCGGATTGCAAGGGCACCGTCCTACCTCTTCAAAAACCGTCATATCTTCTATTTTCGGGTAGTCGTTCCTGTAGACTTGCGCCCACGCCTGGGCCGGTCTGAGCTGCGCTATTCCCTGGGGACGGCCTATCTTACCAAGGCACGGGCCAAGGTAGCCAGGGGCACCGTGGCTGCACGGGCAATCTTCAACAGCATCAGGAAGGGGGCCGGGAGCATGGCCGCGCTGACCCAGGAGAAGATTATGGCGCTCGTGGGAGAGTGGTTGCGGCACACCCTCCAGGCAGAAGAGGACAGCCGGACCAACCGCCCCCGCCCCTGGGATGAAGACCACCTTGAGGAACACCTGGAGTTCCTGGCCGTGATGGAGAGCGATTGCCGGGAGGCCCTGGCCCTGGGCAAGATCGGGGGTGCCGCCCAAGTCAATGTTGAGGAAATCGCCAGCCAGCACGGTATTGAGGTTGCCCCAGGCAGCCCCGAATGGCGCTCCATGGCCCGGGAGGTTCTCAAGGCGTTGGTGGTCTACTGCCAGGTAGAGGCCCGCCGGTCCGTGGGCGACTACTCAGAAGCCGGCCTTAGCCTGGCCGCCCGCCTGCCCTACCCCGCCCAGCAAGACCCCGCTGTTCCCTCCATCCCCCTGGGCGAACTGGTGGGCATCTACGTTGCCGCGAAGGTCCGGCACAAGAAGTGGTCTACGGAGAGATCGCGGCAGGCCGGTGAGGCCAAGCTTAAATTCTTCCTGGCCGTGGTGGGGGAAGACCTGGGGCACGCCCAACTCACCAAGGAGCATCTTCGCCAGGTGAGCCGCGCCCTGGAGCACATTCCCAAAAGCATGACTATGAGCAGGGAATACCAGAAGCTAAGCCTGCCCCAAATCATGGCGATGAAAATCCCCGATGAAGACAAGATGTCCCCCGGAACCTTGGGCACTTACATATCCACAATCAACGCCTTCCTAGACTGGCTAGAAGCCAAACAGGACAACGTTACACCCGGCCTGGCTAAGGTGCTCAAACACACCGCTGCCTCTGATAAAATCGAACGCGAAGTGGTCAACTTCACGACAGATGACCTATTTAATATATTTCACTCTCAAGAATACACCCGAGATTCTTTTAAGAAGCCGTGGCAATTCTGGATTCCACCTTTGCTGTTATTCACAGGGGCACGTCTTGAGGAAATTTGCCAACTTAATCTTGATGATATCCGCCTAGAAGGCGACGTTTGGGTAATCAACATAATCGGAGACCCGGACGACGCTTTGGGCCGGCATGTCAAGAATAAGTCATCTAGAAGGCTTGTACCCCTCCATCCATTTTTAATTGATAGCCTCAACCTTCCCGGCTACATCGCCAAGTTGAGAAGCTACAAAAAGCCGCGCCTATTCTCTGAGTTTGAAAAGCGGAGTGGCAGGTACAGCCACTATGCGTCCAGGTGGTTCAATGAAGGGGAGCGGGCCTACAAGCGCCGGGTGGGAATCGTGGATGATCCTTACTCCCGAAAGACACTGCACTCGTTCAGGCATACCTTTTTACAAACCTGCGACCTACTAAGCATTCCACCAAGAAAAAGCCAGCAAGTTACCGGGCACAAGACTACGCGACAGATTGCCGAATTGGATCAAGGAAACGATAGTTACAAAATTTACACGCACGGCCTGCCCCTGGAGACGATCTACCAGGATGTCATGCTCAAACTTGACTTCGGCGTTGACCTGTCCCACCTGGCCCACTCCAAATATGTGGTCAAAGGAAGCCATTGAGGCCAGGGAACGACCTGACCCAGGACCAACAGCCACAAGCCCTTTAACTTCGGCTTCCTCAGATGACCCAGGAGACACGATTCACGGCCAGCCCATAGGCGGGTACAGGTCCAAAATGAGATTAAGCGTCCTTGTTCTACCCATGAACCACACCCAAAGGAGACAGTTAACCATGCCGCAGACCACCGCCGCCCCCTCCATGATTCAGCGCCTCAGCTACCACGCCATTGCCACCGCCGCTACCCTAGTGGTGCAGACCGGGCGGCTTCTCCGCCTCCTGCCCAAGGGCACGGGCTATTTTGTGGGCGAGTCCATCAGCCCCAGGGTGGACTTTTGGCAGGAGCTTTCCCCCGGCTATCGTAACCTGCATGCCGTCCTGGGGCCGGTGGCCGTGGTGGTCAGCGCCCCAGTGGCCGGCTAAGACACCCCGCCGTCTGCGCCTGCCCGCCCCGGCTTCGCCACTGAGGCCGGGGTGGTCGGCAGGCCCCCTGAGATGCCCCAGGAGACGTGCCGGGTGTGGCCCATGGGCTGGGCATGAGGCGTGGGGGAGCGGCGTTCAGGGGCGATCCTGGGCCGTCTGGCTGGAAGGCTGGAACGCAGGGCGGCAGACAGGCCTATGTGCTAGTATGCCCAGGCGGCAAGGCCTGGACTTGAGCATAAACCCTGCTAGAGCCGCCCCGCTTCATTAATCCTAGCAGGTAGATCATATTACGATATTGTAATAATGGGTTGCCCTCTTTGATACACAAGAGCACCCCGCCCCGCTAGTTGCCTGGAGAAGGCCGTGGAAGACAACATCGAAAAGCAGAGGCTCGCAACCATGGCGCAAGATAGCGCCGCGCAAGCCCACCACGGCCCCGATGCCTCGGCCAAGGAAGACGGCACCCAAACGCTTAGGCTTGACGCACTGGTGCAAGACCGCGCCTTGCAAGCCAGGAAGGGCCTACACGGCCCGACCGTGAACACCTACGCCAGGAACTACCTGGAAGGGGCGGTCTTCCCGCCTATCAAGGTGGCCCTGGTTGACGGTCTGCCCGTGGTGGTAGACGGCTGGCACCGGGTGGCGGCCCGCAAGGCATTAGGGGAGTGGTCAATTGTCGCCGAAGTCGTGAAGGCCACCAAGGCCGAGGCTATGCTAACGGCCATGCTGGCCAACCTAACCCACGGCCTGCCGTTAAAAAAGGGGGAGCGTATCGCGGCGGCGAAGCGGGCGCTGGGGGCATACATCAGCGCCAGGATGCACCTTAAACGGCCAGGGGAGGCGCGGTCACTTCGAGAAATTGCAGAGGCACTAGGCGGGCAGGTGTCGCACAACACAGTAAGGAAATGGCTTTGGAAGTTCCACCGCAAGACCGCTGAAAGATACTGGGGGCACGATCCCTTCCCCATCAACGTGGCAGACAACACGGGGCCGCGCCTTAACGCCGTTTCGGCGGTAAACACGTGTGCTAATTCCATAGAGAACGCGCTCGCGGCTTTCCAGGGGGTAGTGACTGACGAGGCCAAGGCGGCCTTAATCACCATGATGGAAGATGCCCTGGCTAAGATGAAGACCGGGCAAAAGCTGGTGGTTGCTGTTGAAGATAATAACGACTTTTGAGCGTCGCAGATCGGGCATAGCACGTTACTATCGGTAATCACTTGTATAACATGCGCTGCCTGTACAGATGGACAGAGGCAAGTCAACTTCCGCGCCGATAACCGCCGCACAGCAAGCCACTTACAAACCGCTGCCGAGCACCATGAATACTGATTCATGTTCAATCGGCAGACGCCAGGCACTCCCTGCCTTCAGACACCCCGGCCCGTTTTAGGTCATACTTGTGAGCGGTCTACCGCCATAGAGTGGCACGATTAATACCCCCTATGCCGGGCCAACTCTCTCTCCCTGACAGCCGTGTTCTCCTTGAGGGCCTGTATGAGACAGACCATGACCCTACCCAGCATGGCGTCGTGGGCCGGCGGGGCGGGCAACTGCTTGGGCGGGGTGGAGATGTCGTCCACCACGATCATGTCGCACTTGTTACCGTGAAGGGCCTGGGTCTGCACCCGGTGAAGCTCGTTCTCAGCCCAGATGAAGTACTCGCGGACTTGGTGGCCCTTGTGGGTCTGCTCCATCATGCAGAGGTGTTTGGCCATGGCGAGGGAAAGGAGGTATTCCTTGCGGGGGCGGCCTCCTTGGGGGTTTTGCTGAAGACTCAGTAAAACCTCAAAGTCCCTTCCACGCTGAAACTGAAGGCAGCGGAGGCGGTACTTAATCCAGTCGTTGAACCGGGTGCTACTCTCCAGCTTCTCCCGCAGCTCCCTGGCGTCCACCACTTGCTCCTGCCCAGGCAGGACCGTGGATTGCTGAATCTTGACTAGCTCGTTCATGCTTAATACTCCACTATGACGGCGCGGTGCCGCTGTAGCGTCCACCAGGTCTTGAGGCGTATCCACCACGTCTTGCGGAGGCGGCCTATCTCGGTGGCTAGGGTGGTTATGCGGGTGGTTAGGTCGGCGTTGCTCAGGAGAAGGCCCAAAGGCACAATGGCCTGTTTTTAGACCATACTTGCGAGTGGTCTACCGCCACAGAGCGGCCAGGCTTTCACCCCCGTATGCCTGGCCGAGCGCTTGTGGGTGTTTTGCGTTGGCCGGCGCACACAATTTTGCCTGACCAGGCCGGGGCCTGGCGACCATAGGCCAGCCCGCCCAACCCAGCCCGCCAGCCTCCCCAACCACCGAGGTAGGTGCCAAGCCCGCATGTCCTCACAGGAGCTAACGACAACCACCAGGCCCCCAGGCCTCCGCCCCGCCGGGGCCTTGTGGGCGCTGACATGCTCCATGGCTTGGTCCCTGCCCCCTGGCCCGTGCAATCACCGCCGGCACCGTGGCCCGCCCTTTGGGTTGTCCAGGCCCATGCCCGCCACCAGCCCCTCAGACGCTCTTGGAGCGGTGATCGCCTGGGGCCGCACCCTTTGGTGGGGGCAGACGGCGGGACGGCTCCTGGGGAGTCTGATGCCCCTTCCCGCGTCCAAAAGGTATACCTTGGTGGACACTGGCCAGGCCGGGCTAAGCCCTTGATTCGTGGTGTTCCAAAAGGTCCACAATAGATTTACTTGACATAATGTCCAGAAGGTCTTAGACTCAAGATGACACATGGCCGGATGGACAAGCGACCACAACACCACCAGGAGCAGGGGCATGGCAGACATAGGCTATATAAGAGTCAGCACCACGGACCAGAACACGGAACGCCAGCTTGCGGACCTTGCGCTAAAGAAGGTCTTTACGGAGAAAGTCAGCGCCAAGGACACCAAGCGGCCTGAGCTTCAAGCCTGCCTGGAGTGGGTCAGGGAGGGAGACACCCTGCACGTCCACAGCATAGACCGCCTGGCCCGCAACCTGGAAGACCTGCAAAAGCTGGTCAGGGAGCTAGGCGCTAAGGGTGTGGCCGTCAAGTTCCACAAGGAAGGGCTGGTCTTCGGGGGCGGTGAGGCCCCCATGCAAAGGCCCGGGAGTGGCGGGCGCTGGCAGCCCAGGGAGGCAGCAAGGCAGACCTGGCACGGCGCTACGGGATAAGCAGGCAGACGCTATACCGGGTGCTGGGCATGGATGGCGCTGGTGGTGGGACGGGCAGTGCCAATGCCCACCAGGCGGGCATTCAGGCGTGATGATGCCGGCCCGCCGGGTGGGTATCAGTCTTTTTGCACTAAGCAGGCAGACTCAGGCCATTGAAATACTCTAAGCCTGCCCTTGTGGTGTTGGCCTTGTCTGCCTGTATATCAGTTTTTTCCCACGGCATAAAGGCAGCTAGTTGACCTTTGTCTGTGTGAACTCAAAGTTGTGTTCCTCATCATCAAAAATAACTTTGAGGTAGATAATATTTGATGAATCAGGTACGGGTGTTTGCTGAACCTCTACAAGGCCACCGTACCATGCATGAGGCAGCACGCTTTCTTTCTTCAATATCGTGCGCCCCAGGTCGGACAAGGCCACATTAGCAGACGCATTTATGTTGCTTAGATTTTCAGTCATTTGCGCATTTGCTGCTGCCTGCGCTTGTGCTGCTGCGGCAGGATTATACGTGTAGCCCGAATAAGTTCCGTAACCAGAAACGTAATTGCCGGAGCCGCCATAATAGCTGGTGTTATAACTGCCATAATGATATTGTGTGCCGGCTTGTGCGGCGTTCATTGCCTGGCTCGCGCCCGCGAGCGCCGCTGCTATTGCTGCCATTTTTCTCTGTTTCTCAATTTCAGCAACAAGCTCGTCATAAGTGAATACTTTGAGCGGTGATCCGGCCACTGAAGCCGATATATCTTCTGTTGAAAAGACTATTGGTTTGTCGGCGCGGTTGAAAACAGAAACTATAAATGTTGGCCGCTGCCGGGAGGTATAGGTGTTAGCACTAGGCCTGACAGCAACAATCGAACGCTTTCCCGAGATTATGGCCTCGGTTCCATCCTTAAACATAGTTGTTTGATCCGGCCCGACTACTGGCTGAACTCGTAGGATACTTGCGCACCCACTAAGCAACAGGCATGCGGCACACAAAGCAAGCGTTAGCATTTTCATAGTGATCCTATTTGTGTTCTATTGTGGTACTGCACTAGCACCCCTAGTTGAGAATGATAACAAGCAGAAGACTAGAGCATATTCGCCTAATCTACGTGAGCGAGTCAATCGTTATATTTCCGAGTGTTGTTCCGAATGAGATTCAATATATATGTATGGTTATTATGCTAAGGCGTCCGCATTTCTGGACAGGCACCCCTATACCGAACCACTCCTAGGGGGGACGTATCAGGAGCAGACCTAGCCCCGCCTAGCAGCCCGCGCCCAATATAACGTCTGCCATCTCAGAAATTTGTGTCGAAACCACGGGGCCGTAGTATACTGCCCCGTGTGCGCCTGGCCAATCCCTAGCGTCCATCAGGCGGATACATTTCGAGGATACGGGACGATTGTTAGGTCTAGTTATTTCAGCAGCCTACACGTATTTTGGTGTCGTTTGCCCTTTCCGGCCGACGGCACCAAGAAAATACGGAAGGGCCGGCCTCATCGGGGCCGGCCCTTCCCCCTTTACGTCCGCCCGCCGCCTAGAACCTCACCTCCCCCACGGTAATCACGT
>JACQYR010000091.1:20330-45147 GCA_016208115.1 Desulfarculus sp. | reverse complement strand
GGGCCGGGTGCCCCCGGCTGGGCAGATACGGGTCGGTTGAGGCCGTGGTAGTGGCGAGAGGCCGGCGGCTCCCGCCGGCAGGCCGCATGGTGACGGTCAACAATGCCCGCCGCCATGGCCAGCCCTCTTGCCCCCTCTCCCCCCACCGGGGGAGAGGGCAGGGGTGAGGGGGCCGCCAGGGGCCTGCCTCCTGTGCTATGCTGTTAGGCAAACCCCAGCCATCATCCCTTCGCGGACAAGGAGCAGACCGTGGAGTTTGTATTCGCGCAGGCCCGCCTGGAATGGCAGCCCGGCCAGGGCTACCGTCACCCCCACAGCGGCCAGTGGGTGGCCACGCCCCTGGAGGCCCTCAAGGGCTGGATCGTGGAGGACGCCGGCCAACGTATGCAATGGGTGCAACTGATCGGCGCCATCGAGGAGTTCTGGAAACACAACCAGCCCAGCCAGGTGGACCCCCAGTCGGTGGTGGACTTTGGTTAGCCGGGCCGGCACCTGAACGGGCATAACGGGTAGGGCGGGGGAGGCGCGCCGCCGTTGGCCCTCTTGTATGGTTCAACTGGCTCCGGCGGGAGCCAACGGGGCTGGGTGGGACTAAAACCTCACCCGACCCGTTATGGGAATCGGGGCACCCGGCCCTTTCCCCCGGTGGGGGAGAGGGGGGTGGACCCACCCAGGGCCGCGCATCACCAGCATCCAGCAAAAGCTGTCATTGCGAACGAAGTGAAGCAATGTTCCGCTTCGCTCTTTTCTCGGGGCGCCGTGCGTGGTTGGCAGGGGAAAGGGTGGATTGCCGCGTCGCATCCCTGCCGGGATGCTCCTCGCAATGACAACTACTACTGGATGCCCCGTCCCGGCCCTCTCCCCCACCGGAGGAGAGGGATGGGCGGGGCCGCCGCGCTGGCTAGATGCCGGGCTGGTAGACCAGGGCCGGGTCCAGGGCGTAGGTCCAGGGGGCGGTGGAGTTGCGCCAGCCATTGAGGGTGCGCTGGCCGAAGGTGGGGCTGTCCTTGTCCTTGTTCATGTCGCCCTCGAAGCCGTCCACGACGCTGTAGGCCTGCTTGAAGCCGGCCCCGGCCAGCAGGTTGACCGCGCTGGCGCTGCGCTGCCCCGAGCGGCAGATCACCAGGATGGTGTCCTCGGCCTGGAATCTGGCCTTGACCTGTTCCACGAACATGTCGTTGGCCGGCATGGCGTAGCTCTTCCTGAACGAGTCTATCTTGTGGCTGAAGTGAAGGCTGGGGATGTTGACGGCCATGGGCGCGTGGCCGACGAAGACATACTCCTCCACGGTGCGCACGTCCAGGACCTTGACCTGGCCCTGGTTGGCCGACCACATGGCAAAGGCCTCCTGGGCGGTGACGTACAGGCCCAGCCTGGTCTGCTTGCTGGGTTCTGGGGGGGCATCCGCCGCCAGGGCGGGCAGGGCCAGGGTCAGGGCGGCCAGGGCGGCCAGGGCGATACGCAATGATTTAGCGCGCATGAATTTCTCCCGGGTGATGGTATGTGAAAAGAGGCTCATGCCTGATTTTACACCGGCCCCCCGGGAAATAAAGCAAAAATTGCGTCTGATTTCGGATAGATAAAACCTAGCCCCCGCCTAGGCCTTTGCCGAGGCCTTGAGGTCGCGCAAGAGGCGCGCCAGGCCCTCCTGGTAGGGGTCGTGCTCCTTCCAGCGGGTGAAGTCGCCGATGCGCTTGCGCCTGAGCTGGGCGGCCCAGGGCTCGGTGGTGTTCAAGACCTCGTCATCCAGGCGCACGGGAAAGAGCACGTCCCTCTTGCGGCGGCGCTCCTCCTCGAAGGCGGTCTTGACCTCGGTCTCCACCCAGCCGCTTTGGATGGAGTTTCGGGAAAGGATAAGCAAAAGCTTGTCGCGGGCGCGTATGGATTCGTCAATGCGGTCCAGGATGTCATCGCCGGTCCTCAGGTCATGGGGCGCGAACCAGCAGCGCACGCCCTTGGCTTGCAGGTCGGCGTAAAGGCGCTGGGCGCACTCCTCGTCCTGGGAGTTGTAGCTGATGAAGCAGGAGTAGTACTCGATGGCCGTGCCCACCAGCGAACGCATGTAGGCGATGAAGTCATCGGGCACGCCGGCCCCGCGCAGAAAGGATTCGGGGATATTACCGCGAGATTTGTAGCTGGTGTCAAGGCCGATGGTGGAGGGGGCAAGGTGCAACACGGTTTCCAGCCCCTTGACCTGGCGCAGGTCCTGGGCGCCGAAAATAGTTAAGCCCATGGTTGTTGCCGTCAGGTCCGCATCGCTAAGGTCCGCCCCGCCGAGGTCCGCCTCTCTGAGGTCCGCCTCGACGAGGTTCGCCCCTTCGAGGTCCGCCCTGCCGAGGTTCGCCTCGATGAGGTCCGGCCTCACCCCCGGGTTTTTCTCCCGCCACCTATTCCACGCCGCCACGCCCTGTCTCAATTTCGCCAGGTGCTTTGGGTTGGCCATGTTCCCCCCTTTCCCTGATGTGTTGCCCTTCCCCCGCCAAGGCTAACCCAGCCCGCGCCAGCCTGGCAAGCGCCGCGCTGGGGCCGGGTCTACCCATATAATACAAGTAGGGTGGATTGCTTCGTCGCATCCCTGCTGGGATGCTTCTCGCAACGACACGATTGCTGGAGGCCTCCTCGCGGGTGGCCCGGACAACTTCGTTGTCCGGGTGCCGAAGGCACAAGAGGTTTCTTGCCCTGCCCCCGAATGGTCCTAACACACCGTCAGCCGGCCATCTTCTGTAAACCTCTTGTCGCTGCGCGACCTGGACAATGAATTGTCCAGGCCACCCGATAAGACAAACAGGGTGGATTGCCGCGTCGCTTCCCTCCCGGGATGCTTCTGGCAATGACACCAATTTGGCATAAATGTCATGCTGTTACCCATGGGCATTCCCGCCGGTCCCACATGGCGGCCTTATCCCTGGCCCCGCCCCCCGGCCTGGCCTATAATGGGCCATTGTCTGCCGCAAGTTACACACCTTCAGCCTGACCCTGCCGGGTCAGCCGGAGATGATCCTCAAGGTCAAGCAGATGCGCCTGGACAAGGCCGATATAAGCCTATGGGGCGATCTCAAGAGATGCGACATGGCCCTCACCGGGGCCGACCTGGACGTCAAGGGCTTGGCGGTGGGCAGCCAGACCCTGGACTTCACCATCACCGTGGCCACGGTGGAAGTGGAGGGCCTGGGCGTCAGCGAGGGGGGCATGCGCATTCGCCTGGCCCGCAAGAGCGCCCAGGACATCCAGGTGTCCAGCCCCACCCTTAAGATGCCCTTCCAGATCGCCCAGATGGAGGCCAGGGACTACGAACTGACCGCCGCCGCCCAGTGGAAGAGCAGCCAGGGCAGCCTGGGGCTGATGACGCTGAAGACCGACAGCGGCGTGGCCGTCAGCCTGCAAGGCATGACCTTCAACTCCGACACGCCCACCTGGGACAAGGGCATGGCCTACTTTGACCAGGCCAAGATACAGGCCCGCCAGTTCGCCCTGGTCCTGCCCAGCCTGCCGGGGCCGGAGCCGGCCCTGACCATGGCCGAGCTGAACATGGCGCTCTCGCGCAAGCCCCAGCGCTCCGCCGACCGCGTGGAGGTCAAGGGCATCGTCTGGCGCGACAAGGCCGGCGACAAGCTCCAGGAGGCCCTCAAGGAGCTGGGCTACCCCCACCCGCGCCTGGACCTGACCTACGACTACGTACACGACCAGGCCGCCAAGGTCTTGGATTGCAAGGAATTCACCCTGGCCGTGGAGCAGGCCGGCAGGTTGAGCCTGAGCTTTTTGCTCAATGACATCGAGGCCGACTTGGCCAACGACCCCACTGGCAACCTGGGGGCGCTCAAGAAGGCGCGGCCAACGTACCTTACCCTGCGCTACGACGACGCCTCCCTGGCCGACAAGCTCCTGGCCCTGGGCGCCAAGAAGGAAAACCTGGAGCCCGAGGCCTTCCGGGCCAAGCTCTTGGCTGAGCTGCCGCCCCTGCCCGGGGCCCTGGCCCCGGAGCCGGCCCTGCTCAATTTCATCAAGAAGCCCGGCAGCCTGTGCCTACGGATCACTCCCCGCCAGGAACTCAGCCTGGAACAGTACGGGGCCTTGGGTCCGGCCCTCTTGGCCACCCTGGAGTGGAAGCTGGACAACTGCCCCCAGTAGTCCGCCCGGTGCCCGGCCGGGCCTTAACGGGTCGGTTGAAGCCGTGAGCAGGGCCAAGGCCGCTGGCTCCCGAAGAGAGGCCATCGAGATCAAGCCAAGCCGGGCGGGGTTTAGCCCCGCCCGGCTTGTTTATTCCAAATAATTCAGCGGCTAGCAGTAGACCAGCATCAGGCCGCTCTACTCCGGCAGGCTGCGCACCGGGCGCAGGCTGTTGGGGTGGTGGGCCTCGCTGTCCATGTCCACGGTGTGGCAGACCTTGCAGTTCTTGCCCGCGCCCAGGGGCATGGCGTTGCCCTGGTACTGGCGGGGCTGGATGACGTCGCGCCCCGGGCCGTAGGGGTTGACCGCCGGGTACAGGGCGTGGGCCGGGCCGTGGCAGGCGGCGCAGCGCACCCCGGCCTGGTCGCCGCGCGCCGCGAAGAGGTCGCCAGGCCTCTCCACCCAGGCGTTGAAGGCCGAGGTCGTCTGGGGCGCGGCATAGTCCTGGTGGCAGGCCAGGCAGTCGGGCAGGCTTTGCCAGGGCTGGCGGGGCTTGATCTCCTGGATGTCCTTGACGGCCCGGGGCCGCAGGTGGGCCATCAAGGCCGCCGCCCGAGGCCGGTCGGCCTGGCCCTGCAAGAGGCCCAGGGCGTGGTCCTCCAGAAAGCCGTGGCAGTCGGTGCAACTCACGCCCATCTCCAGGTGCAGGCCCCGGTAGGCCCGGGTGGCCCCGGCCGGGTCGGAGGGATGGCAATAGCCGCAGGCCTGTTCCCCGCGCTTGCTCAGGTAGTTGGCGTGGAAGCCGTGCATGGCCGCCGAGAGGCCTAAGCGCATGCCGTCGCCGGGGGCGGCCTGGGCCGGGTCGGCGTGGCACTGGGCGCAGCGCACCGGCTGTCCGGCCTGGGCCTGGTCCCTCAGCTTGGTGCGGTTGATGCGGTCGTGTACCGTGAGCACATCCTGGGCGGTGGCCGGGGCCACGCCGGCCAGGCCCTCGCGCCGCCAGTCGCCGCCGTGGCAGTTCTTGCAGCCCATCTCGCTACTGGAGGTCAGCACCGCGCTGGTGGCCGCCAGCACCCGCCCGGTCTTCTGCTCCTTGGCCGTCAGCTCCACCAGGGGGTAGGGGTTGAAGCCGCCCGCCGGGGGGTAGGGCGAGGCGGCCAGGCCGTCCGCCGCATATGACTTGCCCTCCTCTTGCCAGGTCAGCACCCCGGCCAGGGTGCTCTGGCCCTGGGCCAGGCGATAGCTTATCTCCACGCCTTCCCCCACGATCTGGGGGGCCTCGCCCCGCTGGATGAGCAGGGCCTTGAGGCTGTTGCCCGGCGGCAAGAGCACCCAGGCCGGCTCGGCGTCGCTATAAGCCGCCAGGTTGCGCCCCGGCCAGGCCAGCAGCAGGTATTCGTCCTTGGCGGCGTCAAAGGCCGGGGCCGGCGTGGGCAGTAGGGGCGGCTGGTAGGCGGCGGGCTGCTCGGTCTTGTGGTGCAGGCCTTGCGTGATATAGGCGGCCAGGGCCTGGCGCTCCGCCAGGTTGCCGGCAAAGGGCGGCATGTAGCCCAGGAGCTTGCCCATGCCGTCCAGTTGGGAGTCCAGGCCCACTAGGCCGTACTTGGCGGTGCGGGCCAGGATGTCGTTCATGGGGCCGCCCAGGCTATGGCAGGGCGAGCAGAGCAGATTGTGCAGCTCGCGGCCGGCGGCCAGGCGGTTGGTTTCGTTAACCTCCTTGATCTTGCTCCACTTGGCCAGCTTGAGCAGGCCCTCGCCTTGGGTCCGCTCCATCTGGGCTCGCGTCAGGCTGTTGGAGTACATGTGCCCGGCGATGATGTGGGGCCGCCGGCCGGCCTCGCGCAGCCACTCGAAGGCACCCATGTAGAACAGGCCGATGATGAGCAGCGCCAGGGCCAGGCCTCGGGAGGCGCTGCGGGGCAGGCGAAAGGCCAGGGCCAACCCGCCCAGGAACAGGGCCGCGGCGGTCAGCACCAGGGTTTGCATCACCGGGGCCATCTCGGGGTTGATCCTCAGGATCATCTCCCGAGGACCCTGGGGCAGGGCCGCCAGGTACCACCAGCCGCTGGCCAGCATCAGCAAAAAGGGCGCCAGCAGCCAGCCCGCGCACCAGCGCGCCAGGCGGGCGCGCAGTTCCGGGTCCGGCTGGGCCGTGGCGGTCAAGAGGCCGTACACCCCCGCCAGCACCAGGGCCAGGCAGGTGCGGAAGGCCACCGAGGGCACAAAGGAGGGGTTGAGGAAGCCGTCCCAGAAGTCGCCGCTCTGGGGCCAACCCCCCGACGTGAGCATGAAGGCGATGATGCCGCCGATGATGACCAGGGACAGCCAGGCGAAGATGAAGTACAGCCAGCCGATGATGAGGTGCCGGCGGGGGGCCATCTTGCCGAAGGTGTAGTAGTACACGAACAGGGCCACGATCTCGCCCATGAAGCAGACCCACTCCGTGGCCCAGGCAAAGACGAAGGTGTGGATCAGCACCGAGGTGGCCGCCGGGTGCAGCAGCGAGATGGTCAGCCAGATGGCCACCCCGGTCAGCCCACCGAAGACCATGGTCAAGAGCAGGAAGAACTTGGTGTGGCGGCGGGTGTAGTCCAGGATGCCCTGGTCCTTGAGGCGATGGCCCCGGGCCTCGGTCAGCACCAGGAACAGGCCGCCACCCACCGCGAAGTGGGCCACGTAGACGTGCACCACGGCGATGAGCGCGATGAGAAAGCCGCCGCCCCAGGTGGTCAGCTCCCAGTAGGGGTAGTTCATGGCTTGGGACTCCCCCCCGCCTGGCGGGCCTGTTTGAGCATCCAGGCCACCACCGCCAGGCCCACCACCAGCGAGGCCCCGAAGATCAGGGCCGGCCCGTGCTGGGGCGTCACGGTCAGGCTCTCGATGCTGAACCAGGGTTTGAGCCAGGCTTGACGCAGGTGGTCGCGGGTGAGCACCATCAAAAACAGCCCCGGCAGGAGGGCCAGCCCCGCCGCCAGGGCGCGCCCCTGGTGGGCCAGCCCCAGGGCGATGAGCGCCGCGCCCACGCCGCCCCACAGGGCCAGGGTGTAACCCAGGTCGCCGCCGATGAAGAGCCCCATCAGCGGAGCTGGCAGGGAGAAGAGAAACCACAGCCCCCCGGCCAACTGGGCCAGGGTGGCGCGGCTGAACCACACAAGCCCCCGCTCCACCATGTCCTGGCCCCCGGCCTGGCCCTGGCTCAGCCGCCAGCGCCCCCACAGGGCCAGGCCCAGGCCGGCCACGGCCAGGGAGGCCACCACGAAGTGCAGAAAGCGCGGCCACAAACTGGGCTCGCCCCAGTTGAGCAGTCCGCCGGAGGGGTTGTCCAGATGGGCGGCCCAGGCCGCCGGCGATAGCATCAGGGTCATGTTGTGGGTCAAGAGCAGCCCGGCGGCCAGCAAGAGGACCACGGCCAGGCCGATGACCGCCGCGCGCCCCGGCCCCAGGGCCGCGAACTTGAAGTCATAGACATAGGCCGCGTAGTAGGCCAGCATCACCAGCAGGAACAGGCACAGCCACCAGCCGGCCATGACCAGCGAGCTAGCGTAGATGAACTGGCCATAGAGCACCTGCAAGAACAAAAAGGGCGGCACCCCCAGGTTGACGGCAAAGGCGATGGTAAAGGGCAGCTTGCGCGACAGCTCCTGGTCCAGGGGCGGGCCGCCGCCGGCGCCCGCCGGCCTGAGCGAGTGCGCCAGGGCCATGATGCAGCCGCCCAGCATCAGGTTCATAGCCAGGAGGTGCAAGAGGAAGGTGCCCAACAAGAGCCAGCGGAACCAAGCCGCGCCCAGGGGGATGGCCTCGGGGACGGGTATGAGGGTGGCGGGGTCCATGGCGCTCTCCCGGTGGTCGCTGGGGATATTATGCGCGATTGGGCCGGGACTGGGAAGCGGAATACCATCTGGATAATCCACACTTGACAATGGTGGGGCAAGTAAATAATATTTCACGATACTAGTCCATATTGAGTTATTCTAGAAATCGATGATTTGTCACGATTGCCAAGGGGGATAACATGGCGCAAAAACCTGTGGTTTTTATTAGCCACGTTCATGAAGATGGAGAACTAGCCAACAAGATAGCGGATCAAATTCGTAGCGATTTTCTTAATGCTGTAGATGTATTTGTTGGTAGTGATGGAAATAGTATTAGAGGTGGTGACAGATGGATGGAAACTATTGAAAGCAACCTTCGCAATGCAAAAATTGTTATCATATTAATAACTTCAAAATCCGTAGGCAGAAAATGGGTATACTTCGAGGCTGGTGGAGCTTTCTTTGGCGGAGCGAGAGTTATACCTTTGCTTGATGGCTCGATTTCCATAAACAAGCTTGGGCCACCACTTAATTATCTCCAATGTTGTTTGCTTAATGACACAATCCACTTAAGCCATATTTACTCGTTGATCGCTGAATGCGCAACTATGAACACTCCCTCGATAAATTTTAACGAATTAGCCGGAAAATTAGCACAAAAGGATGGGGTCGCTAATGAATCGAATGATATACATTTAGATGCTAAGGAAAAAAGTGAGATATTAGTGCCCAGTGCTGGGCCAACAAAAAATATCAGAGATATAGCAAAATCAGTAATTAAGCAAGCCTTTGCTAGGGAAATATCTAATATGATGGCAACAACTGGCAAAGAAAGGGATCATTCCGAGGAATTAGTAAACCATATGTTGCAAGGGATTCTGCCTGATGATCCTCCACAAGTTATCGCTGAGTGGTGGCGTGGTATGTGCATTTCTGAGGGGGAGTTATATTTTTTCCAGGATTTAGTAGGTATGGTTCCAGAGTTTATGAAAGAACGTAGTGAAGAGGAGCAGGTTCAAATAATGGAATGGATGGGTAGAATTTTATTAGGCGACTAACCATTATTCGTAAATTAACCCACCTAGTTTGACTTAATAGCCGCGGGCCCTCCCGGCGCGCACACCCCCATTGGCCTTCTGCCGTGGCGCTCCAGAAACTTGTCCAGGTAATCGGCCCGGGGCGCGTGGCGGTAAAAGCGCCAATAGACCTCGCTGGCAGGCTTGAGCCCCAAGACCGGCCCGGCCACCAAAAGCGCGTTGGCCGCCAGGGCCAGGGCGCACAGCCCCGCCAGTAGGGGCCGGCCCTGCCCCTGCTGCATCACCCGCGCCACATAGTAGATCAGCACCGCGCAGGCCGGCTGATAGAAGCGGGCCACGTGCACCCCCCTAAAGGTGGGGAAACCGTGGGGCGGGGCCAGGTTGTTGAATAAAAACACCAGCAGCAGGCCCAGGAGCAGGGCCGTCTCCGGGGCCTGTAGGCGCACCCCGCCGCGCCGCAGGTTCAGCCCCAGCAGAATCAGGAACAGCAGCGGCAGCACGTAGAAATTGCCGGCCAAGAGGTTGTTCAGCAGTATCTCCGGCACCTGCATAAGCAGGCGGCCCCAGGCGGCCAAGTCGCTCGCGCGCAGATAGCTCCAGAGGATGGCCAGGGGTTGGGCCGCGTTCTGGCTCTCAGCCGGCACCCCCAGGGCTTCCAGCAAGAGCAGCAGCAGGACAGTGGGCGCGGCCAGGGCCGCCAGGCCCAGGCCGCAGCAGACCAGGCGGCGGGTGCGCCACCAGGTGAGCCCCAGGGCCGCCGGCGCGAAGAAGGGCAACAGGTCGTAGCCCAGGGCCAAGGCCCCCAGGCCCAGGCAGGGCCAGAGCAGGCCGGCCGGGCCTCGGGCCTGGTCCAGGCGGCAGAGCAGCATGAAGCCCCACAGGCTGGCCGGCACGATGATGGCGTAGGAATAGGGCAGGCCGCCCCAGTAGGCCAGGCCGGGGTACAGGGCCAAGAGCCAGGTGCCCCACAGCCCGCCGCGCCTGCCCACCCGGCGCTCCAGGAACAGGGCCCAGGAGTACAGGGCCAGGACGGCCAGCAGCACATTGGCCAAAAAGCCGCCCTCCATGACCCCGCGGCTGGCCATGAAGGGATAGGCCAGCAGGGGATAGAGGATGCGGCGCAGCACCAGGGAGAAGCCCCACTTGGCCGGCGGGTCGCCGTCCAGCATCCAAAAGGCGGCCTCGAAGTGCTGATGGTCCAGGTTGACCACGTACTGACACGGCCCGGCCAGGCTGCCGCCAGCCGAGTTGGCGGCGTAGATGCTCATGGTGCCCGAGCACAGCCACATGCCCAAGACCATGGCCAGGGAGGCCAAGGCCCACCACCAGGGCCGGCGAGGCTGGGGCAGCCAGCGCCCGGCCATGAGCGCCAGGGCCAGCCACAGGGCCAGGGCCAGGCCGGGCGTGGCCGCCGAGTAGAGGCGCTCGCCCAAGGCCTGGGCCGCCTCCCGGGCCAGGGGCGAGGCCGAGGGCGCCAGCCGGGCCAGGGGCCAAGGGGACCGGCCCAGGCGATACCAGGGCCGCCAGAGCAGGTTCAGGGCCGCCTGGTGGTCGCGCTGGGCGTACTCCACCTCGATGAGGTGCCGCCCCGGCCCCAGCCAGACCCAGGCCGCGCGCAGGCGCAAGGGGTGGGCGCCCGAGTTGTCCACCAGCTTGAGCCCGTCAAGGTACAGCCGCGAGTCGTCGTCCGACTCCACGCCCAAGAGGTACGGCCCAGGGATGGTCACCTTCAGCGTGCCGGTGAGCCGCAGCGAGAAGTTGTCGGCCCGGAAATCGGCGTCAACGGCGTCGCTCATGGCCACGCGGGTCTCCACATAGGCCGGCCCCGGCTCGCCCCCCAGGCGGGCGTCGCCGTAACGCTGGGCCAGGAGCCCCGGCCCGGCCCCGGGGGCGGGCAGCAGGGCCAGGCGCAGCAGGGTGTCACCGAGCAGGAACAGCCCCCCGGCCAGGAGCAGGATCAAGAGGGCCGATGCCCCGTGGCGCGCGATGGCCCGGACGGGGCCGCCCGGACTGACGGGCGAGGCGGGGTGGCGGGACGTGGGAGGCATGGCGCTCCAGGGTTGGGGGGGCCGCGCGGGAGGTAGGCCGTGGGGCGATGCTAGCCCAGGGCTTGGGGAATTGTCCAGCCGTTAGGGCCGGGCGCTTGACCGTGCCGGCGGCCTGTGCCACAGTCAGGCCGTCGAGGGGGGTTGAGCCAAGGCGGACGGAGGGGCTTCATGGCGGCGGGCTGGGGCAGGACCTTAAAGTGGTGGGCTCTGCTGGCGGGGGTCATGGCCCTCTTGACGGCCCTCTACCTCTTCGCCTGGCCCCTGATCTGGGGGCAGGTGCTCCTGCCCCGGGTCTCGGAACAGCGCCAGGGCCTGGAGGTGGTCACCAACGACCGCGAGGACGGCCAGGGCCGCGACACCCGCTCTGCCCTGGTCCCCCAGTCGGCCTTTGATCTGGACCGCTCCCCCGCCATGCAACTGGCCCTCGGGGTCTGGCGGGTGGAGCAGGCCGGCTTCTACGACCTGCGCCTGGAGTGCGACGACTACGGCAGCCTCTCCCTGGACCGCCGCCGCCTGATTGACCTGCACGGCACCAGCGACTTCAACCATGGCCAGGCCCGCGTCCACCTGGAGGCCGGCCCCCATCTGCTCAAGCTTCAGTTGCACAACCGCCAGGGCCGGGGCTGGCTGCGGCTCTTGGTCAAGGGACCGGGGCAGGAGGAGTACCGCCCCCTGGCCGGCCAGGACCTGGCCGCCATTGACCTGGGCAACCAACGCGCCTGGCTCAACCTGCTGGCCCGCCTGGAGCCGGCCTGCCTGTGGGGCCTGGGTCTGGGCTGCCTGGCCCTGTTCCTGCTGTGGGCCGTGCCCACGGCCCCGCCCGCCGCGCCGCCGGCGGCCAACCCCCGCCAGCGGGCCTGGGGCGCGGCCTTCGTGGCGGCGGTGGTGTTGTTCTCGGTTGTAGCCAGTTGGCACACCACGTTTCATCAGGTGGAGTGGGGCAACTGGGCCGCCGGCCACGACCACCTGGCCCAGGAGGACTGGCAGTTCCACCGGGCCATCGTGGAGAACCGCTACCAGGACCACCGCTCCTACCGGGTGCTCACCGACTACGCCATCGCCGGGGTGTACGCCCTGCTGCGCGGCCTGGAGAGCGACCCCGCCCCGGCGCGCCTGCTCTACTGGGGCCGCTACTTCACCGACCTCTTGATGTTCCTCATGGCCGCCGTCTTCTACCGCCGGCTGGGGCTGAACCGCCCGGCCACCATCCTGGGCCTGGGCGTGTTGGCCTTCGCCATGTTCCCCACCGCCTACCGTAGCGGGCTCAACATCGCCACCTTCCTGGATGTCAGTGTGTTCATGCTGGCCGGGGTCCTGGTGCTGGACAAGCGCTGGCTGGCGCTCATCTTTCTGATGCCCCTGGCGGCGCTCAACAAGGAGACCTCCATCCTCATCACCGCCTTCCCCGCCGCCGTGGCCCTGCAATGGTGGCCCCTCAAGCTGCCCGCCCGGGAGCTTAAGGTCTCGGCCCTGGCCCTGGGGGTGTGGCTCCTGGTCTATGGCGGCATGCACCCCATCCTGGGCCACCCGGTCTTCAACACCTACATAGACGCCCCGGGCACCGACTTCATCCACTTCAACTTCTTCAAGGACCCCGACGGCTACCGCCAACTCTTCAAGACGCTGGGCGTGCTGCCCTTCCTGGCCCTGTTCGGCCTGAAGCGCGCCCCCGTGGCCCTGGGCCGCTTTTTCCTGGTGGTGGCCCCGGCCTGGTTCGTGGTGCACACCATCTTGGCCTGGTGGGCCGAGACCAGGCTGTACATGGTGCCCATGGCCTTTGTCTTCATCCCGCTGTGTCTGTTCGCGGTGGGCGGCGGTGGCCTGCCCGCCACGGGGCAGAACGGGTCGGCAGGGTCGTTGCGCCAGCAACTCTAGCGGGCTTCCGCCGGGAGGCTTTAGCCTGAACGCCCGCATCAATACTGGGCTAATCGGGGGAGCGTGTCATTGCCAGGAGCATCCCTGGAGGGATGCGACGCGGCAATCCACCCTATTTTTCTGGGCGGGGCGCTGGCGTGCTGGCGGCGGCGCGAAGAAGAAAAGGCAGGTGGGGGAAGGGTCAGGGCTTGAGGGCCGCCTGCATTATCTGCCACAGCGTTTGTAGGCTCGGCGGCAACATAGAGAACCGCCGGACCAGGGCCGCCTCCGCGGCTTGTAGGTCCACCACCACCGGCGACCAAGAAGGCCCCCAGCTATTCCTCCATTTTATGATATCCCCTGGCTCGTCCGGGGCGTGCGCGGCCAAGGCCGGGGCCTGGTTGTTGATGGCCTCCTCGAGGCGGTGCAGGCTGGCCTTGATTTCTTCCTGAGCCTGAGCAAACAAGACAAACTTCAAGGACGTGGTGTCGTCGCTCAGGGCCTCCACGCCCTTGAATTGCACCACCGCCTGGCCGTGGGCCTGGTTCACGGCCTGGGCCATCAACGGCCCGGCGTAGAGGGTCAAGTCGGAGAGCGGCAGGCGCAGCATCACCTCGGCCACGGACTCCAGCCAAGTGTACTTTTTCTCGAACTCGCCGGGGGCGAAGTCTATGCGCTGGCCGCGCTGCATGATGTGGGTGCAGATTACGTCTTTAATGATCCAGCCGGAGAGGTTGGCATCGTCCAGGTAAGCACCGGAGAGGTCGGCGCCGGATAGATTCGCACTAATTAATGATGAAGTTGATAGGTACGCCTGTCTGAGGTTCGCCCCGCTGAGGTTCGCCCCGATGAGGTCCGCATGGCTGATTTTGGCACCGTTGAGGTCCACCCGAGTGAGGTCCGCCGACCAGACCTTCGCAGCTCTGAGGTCCGCCTGTCTGAGGTTCGCCCCGCAGAGGTTCGCATCGATGAGGTCCGCCCGGCTGAGGTCCGCCAGGCTGAGGTTCGCCCCGCTGAGGTTTGCCCCGTTGAGGTTCGCCCCGCTGAGGTTCGCCCCACGGAGCTTCGCCATGCAGAGGTTTGCATTGCCGAGGTTCGCCATGCCGAGGTATGCCCGGCTGAGGTTCGCCCCGCTGAGGTTCGCCCCGAAAAGGTGCGTTTTGCCTAGGCGTGCCTGTCTTAGGTCCTGCGTCACCGCTGGGTTCTCCTCCCTCCACTTGTTCCACGCCTCCACGCCCTGCGCCAACATCGCCAGGTGCTCTGGGTTGGCCACGCTTTCCCCCTTTACCTGATACTCTTTATCTTGGTCCCCCGAGGCTAACCCAGCCGCCACCGGCCTGGCAAGGGCCGGGCCACCACTTCGTGTCAAGCAATAGACGTCGTTGCGAGCGTAGCGAAGCAATCTTCCGAATTGGTCTTATCATGGGGGCACACTGCCTATAAAACAAATTTGGTGGATTGCTTCGTCGCATCTCTGCCGAGATGCTTCTCGCAATGACACCATCGTTGGGGGCCGCATATTTACTGGCCTCCTGATAACATCGCCCCCCAAAAGACCGCCCCCGCCGGATGGCTCCGGCGGGGGCGTTATATTAGGACGCCTGGCTAAGGGGCAGGCGGTAGGCCCTAGCGGTCGAACCTACTGCTTGATCTCGTCGGTCAGCGCCGGCACCACCTCGAACAAATCGCCCACCACGCAGAAGTCGGCCTTGGTGTGGATGGGGGCGTCGGGGTCCTTGTTGATGCTGACGATGACCTTGGAGCTGCCCATGCCGGCCAGGTGCTGGATGGCGCCCGAGATGCCGCAGGCGATGTACAGGTTGGGGGTGACGACCTTGCCGGTCTGGCCGACCTGGTCGGTGTGGTGGCGCCAGCCGGCGTCCACGGCCGAGCGCGAGGCCCCCACGGTGCCGCCCAACTGCGCGGCCAGGGCCTCCAGGATGGAGAAGTTGGCGGCTTCCTTCATGCCACGGCCACCGGAGACGATAATCATGGCCTCGGTGAGGTCAATCTTGCCGCCCTCCTCGGCCAGCACTTCCACCTGCTTGACGCGGATGGCGCCGAGGGCCGGGGAGACCTTCTCCACCGCCGCCGTGCCGCCGGTCTCGACGATGTCGAAGACGTTGGGGCGCAGGGTGATGATCTGGGGGGCAGCCGTGATGGCCACCTGGGCGTAGACCTTGCCGGCGTAGATGGGCCGGGTGATGGCGATCTTGCCGCCCTCCACGGCCAGGGCCGTGCAGTCCACGGCCGCCGAGGTGTCCAGCTTGGCGGCCAGGCGGCCGGCCAGGTCCTTGCCCTGCATGCTGGCGCCGAAGATGATGGCGTCGGGCGCGCTCGCCTTGGCCAGGTCGGCCACGGCCGCGGCATAGCCCTCGGTGGAGTAGACGGCCAACTCGGGGCTGTCGGCGTAGAGGACCTTGGCCGCGCCGTACTTGCCCAGGTCGGCAGAGGCCGCCTCCAGGCCGTTGCCCAGCACCACCGCCGTGACCTCGGTGCCCAGACCGTCGGCCACCTTCTTGGCGGCGCTGACGGCCTCGAAGGTTATTTTACGAAAGGCTCCGTCGCGCTGCTCCGCGATTACCCAAACACCTGCCATTTGCCTGCTCTCCTTTCGAGCCGGGGGCCTTGCCCGCCCGGCTGAAGGGCCATGAAGGGCCCTGGATTAATCGTGCTTTGCCTGCGGGCCATGGACGGCCCGCCCGAAATCACGCCAACTGCCCAGGTGGCGTGATTTCGTGGACTTGCCAAAATTTACTTTTGGCAAGTCCCAAGAGGGGAAAGCCATGGATGGCTTTCCCCGACACACGTTAGATGACCTTGGCCTCTTCGCGCAGGGCCTTGGCCAGGTTGGCGGCCAGCTCCTGGGAGGTTTCGCCGCTGATGGTCTTGCCGGCGGCGCGGGCCGGGGGCGGGGTCAGGGCCGCGATCTCGGCCTTGCCGGCCTTGTCCAGGCCCAGGTCGGCCAGGGTCATGACCGCCAGGGGCTTCTTCTTGGCCTTCATGATGCCCGGCAGGCTGGCGTAGCGGGGCTCGTTGAGGCCCTTCTGGGCGCTGATGACCGCCGGCAGGGTGGCCTCCAGGACCAGGGTGTGGCCCTCCACGGGGCGCTGCACGGTGACGCTGCCCTCGCCCACCTCGACCTTGGTGACCACCGAGAGGTTGGGCATGTCCAGGAACTCGGCCAGGGCCGGGCCCACCAGGCCGGCGTCGTCGTCCACGGCGCGCATGCCCAAAAAGACGATGTCAGGATTGAGGGGCTTGACGGCGGCGGCCAGAATCTTGGCCACGGCCAGGGGGTCGGCGCCGTAGAGGCCGTCGTCCTCGATGAGCACGGCCTTGTCGGCGCCCATGGCCAGGGCGGTGCGCAGGCTCTCGGTCACCCGCTTGGGACCGGCGCCCACCACCGTCACCTCGCCGCCCTTGGCCTTTTGGATGCGTAAAGCCTCCTCCACGCCGAACTCGTCATAGGGATTCATGACCCATTTGATGTCGTCGGTGGCGATTGCCTTGCCGTCGCCGGCGATCTTGATCTGGGTCTCGGTGTCCGGTACCTGCTTGATGCACACCACAATGTTCACTGCCAAACCCCTCCTTTCGTGCTTAACTGGGGTACCCCGCTAATAAGGGGTGTGTTTATGGCTGGCTAAAGCCTTGGTTCTACTATGGTTTGCGCTCCAGGATGCCATCCAGGAAAAAACGGCTGATCTCCTGGGCCGCAGCGGTGATGGAGTACTTGCGGGCCGTGGAGAGCACCCAGTAGCGGCTCATCTCGTCCAACGCGCCGAAAAAGGCGCGCTTGGCCACCCCGGGCCGGATGTCGGCCCGGAACACGCCCAGGGCCTGGCCCTCCTTGATGATGCCGCTGATGAGGTTCAGGTATTCCTGGAACTTGATGTTGGCGTAGCCGCGCATGAACTTGGAGGACTGGCGCACCTCCACCTGGATGATCTCGGCCATCTCCTGGTTTTGCTCCACCAGGCTCAAATGGGCGATGGCGAAGCGCTCCAGCTTCTTGGCCGGGTCCGCCTCCTGGTTCACGGCCAGGGTGACCTGGTCCAGCACCCCTTGCATCTCCTCCTCGAACAGGGAGATGAGGATGTCGTCCTTGTTCTGGAAGTAGAGATATATGGTGCCGTCGGCCACCCCAGCGGCCCGGGCAATCTCGCTGACCTTGGAGTTGTAGAAGCCGTTCTTGGCGAAGACCTTGAGGGCGGCCTCTATGATCCGGCGGTGCTTGTCGCTGGGTTTTTTCTTGTCGTTGACCACGGTTAGGGCATCCCCTTCCGGGGCTGTGGGCGTTGAATTCAATGAATGATGCTTCATTCAAGGTTCGTAACATGCCCGCACCGGCCTGTCAACGGCTTTTTTGGCGAGAGATGGCACTTTATCAGCCCGGCCCCGGGGCGGCAAGGGCAAACCCGCGCCCCGCTCCGAGGTCACAATATAGCTATTTTATAGCAACCGGCGCGGATGTCCAGAAAAGATTGGGCCTTTGGGCGGCCAAGCCCGGACGCGGCCCGCCGCGCCAGGGGCCAGAAAATCACACCTCCGGCCAAATAGTGTGATTAGGCCGTTCAAGAATGGGCCGGGGTGGCCGATCAGTTATTTAAGATGCCGGGAAACGCGGGCCGCCAACCAAGGGCGGCCCCGGGGTACAGACCAGCACGGGCCAGGGGCAAGGAACGCCCTAAGGAGAGAGTATCTCCACGCGGCCAAGCCAAGGAGAGGCGATATGTCTTTGATAATCAATCACAACCTGATGGCCATGACCGCCGCCCGCAACCTGAGCAACGCCTACGGGGCGCTGGCCAAGTCCACCCAGCGCCTGTCGCCATCCGCGAGCTGATGCGCGCCGACATCGCGGTTATCAACCAGGGCATCAGAAACGCCAGCGACGCCATCAGCATGATCCAGACCGCTGAAGGCGCCATGAGCGTTATTGACGAGAAGCTCATCCGCATGAAGGAACTGGCCGAGCAGGCGGCCACCGGTACCTACACCACGGCCCAGCGCGCCATCATGGACAGTGAGTACCAGGCCATGGCGGCGGAAATTGACCGTATCGCCAACGCCACCGACTTCAACGGCGTCAAGCTCCTGGACGGCAGCCTCACCGGCCTGCACTCGGGCTCGGGCATGAAGATCCACTTCGGCGCGGGCAACGCGGCCGCCGAGGACTACTATTACGTCAACATCGGCGACATGCGCGCCACCGAGGCCTCCGGCCTGCGGGTGGGCACCAGCGATACCAACGACATCTTCCGCACCACGGCCATGGGCGCCTCCACGCCCACCACGGCCCTGGGCGGCACCAGCGGCATCTTCGGCATTCAATACACCACTGACGGCGGCACCACCTGGAACACCTACGGCTACGTCAACGTCACCGCCGGCACCGACACCCTGACCACGGTCATGGACCAGATCAACCAGGGCGCCGCCCAGACCGCCACGATCAGCATGGGCTCCCAGGCCTTCAGCTCCAGCGCGGTGTACAGCCAGAGCCTTACCATCGGTAACTTCGTCTTCTCCTTCAGCTCCGGCGGCCAGGCCGACACCACCTTCAACGCCGCCACCGGCACCGGGGTCATCGGCACCTCCATCAACGGCGGCGGCTGGACAGGCTCCACGGTGCTTAAGGACATCACTTTTTTGATAAACAGCAATATAGCTGACTTCCAAATGTACGCCGGTGAGGATATTAGAAACTACACGACTTCGGCCACAAGCCAAATCGTTTTGATAGACGCCAATCTTGGCAGCAGCACCAACATAGTGGTGGCCAGCACCCTGACCAGCGTGACCATGCCCTCGGCGGGCAAGTTTACCGGCGGTGGCGGCACCCAGGTCAGGGCCTCGCTCTACCACGACCCGGTCAACGAGAACTACCAACTGCAACTCACCGATGCCAGCAAGGGCAATGCCTACCAGATGCGCATTGTCACCACTTTTGGCACCATCCTGGGGCCTGGCACCGCCGATACCGGTACTCAGGAAGCACTATTTATTATAGACATGACGGGAAACATAGTGCCCAACTACAGCCTGGTCAACCAAACCAGCGAGTGGAGCCAGACCCAGAACGCCAGCGGCAACACCAACTGGAACGGCAAGGACATCCTGACCCAGTCCGGGGCCCAGCTTGCCCTGGCCCAACTGGACACGGCCATCAACACCAAGGACGGCGGCCGGGCCAACCTGGGCGCCTTGCAGAACCGCCTGCAGAACACCATCACCAACTTGCAGATTCAGGCCGAGAACCTGCAAGCCGCCGAGAGCCGCATCAGCGACGTGGACGTGGCCACCGAAATGACCATGTTCACCCGCAACAACATCATGGCCCAGGCGGGGGTGGCCATGCTGGCCCAGGCCAACAGCCTGCCCCAGTTGGCCCTCCAGCTCCTGCAAGGCTAGCTTCGGCTTTCCCCTTGGCCGTCCCCACGCGGCCCGCCCCCCACCCCACCAGGGTGGGGGGTGGTTTTTTGGGGGGCGGGGTTCAGGCCTGGGGGTTGGCCTCCCACACCTCCACGGGCTGGGCCACGTTCTTGAGGCCCTGGGGACCCAGGCTGGCCAGGGTGAACATGCCCTGCACCCGGCGGGCCGTCTCCGGACCCACCAGCACCTGCCCACCCTTGGCCAGGCCAGCCAGGCGGGCGGCCAGGTTGGTCACCGGGCCGCTGGCGGTGAAGGTCCAGCGGTCGCCGGCCAGGCCCTCGAAGCGCGAGGAGCCCACCAGGGCCTGGCCCGAGTTGATGCCCTGGTTGACCATCACCGGCCGGCCGCCCTGGGCCTGGTTGACCTGCCCCACCCGTCCGGCGATGGCCAAAGCGGTGCGCACCGCCGCGCGGGCGTGCTCCAGGGGGTCGTCGTGCTGGAAGATTATCATCAGGCCGTCGCCGGCCGTCTCGTTGATGTCGCCGTGGTTGTGGTAGATGTCGTCCAGAAAGCTGGAGAAGTACATCTCCACCAGGCGGTTGACCTCCTGGCTCTCCACCTGCTCGCTTAAGCGGGTGTAGCCGGCGATGTCCAGGAACAAGACCGTGACGTCGCGGGGGCGCTTGCCCAAATCCGGGGCCTCGGGCTGGGAGTCAATGAGGTCGGCCACCGAGCGGGGCACGAACTTGCCCAGGTTGACCCGGATGTGTTCCAGCATCTGCACCTTGTGCAGGCTGGCCGCCAGTTCGGCGTTCTTGCGCTCCAGGTCCTGCACCAGGTTTTGCAGCCGGTACTCGCGGGCCTCCACCTGCACGATCATCATGCCGAAGGCCTCGGCCAGCTCGGCCACCAGGGGCTCCTGGCTGCTGGCGTCGGTCAGATGAAAGACCTCCTCGGCCTTCTCGTAGTTGCCCTGGCTCACCTCGCGGGTCAGGGCGATAAGGTCCTTGAGGGCCTGGTCAACCTGTACGGGGCTCATGCCTTGCCTCCCAAGGCGTCTACATGGCGCCTACCCTACTTATATGACCAAACCCCCGCTTGGCGCCAGCCCTAAGCCGCCCTGGCCAGCCCCCCGCCCCCGGGTTTAAGATATAGGTGGACACAGCGGCCACGGCACGCTCCCCTGGGGAAGGAGGAGGCCCATGCACCAGCGGCGATGGCTGCCAATCCTGGCGGTCCTGTTGGCCCTCATCGCCTGGGCAACCGGCGCCCGGGCCCAGGAAGACCCCTGGCGGGCCGCCCGGCAACGGATGGTCAGCCAGCAGATACAGGCCCGGGGGGTGGAGGACGCCCGGGTGCTCCAGGCCATGGAACGGGTACCCCGGCACCTCTTCGTGCCCCCGGCCTGGCTGGCCAGCGCCCATGCCGACCACGCCCTGCCCATCGGCCAGGGCCAGACCATCTCCCAGCCCTTCATCGTGGCCTACATGACCGAGCTTCTGGCCCTCAAGGGCGGGGAGCGGGTGCTGGAAATCGGCACCGGCTCGGGCTATCAGGCGGCGGTTTTAAGCCTCATCGCCGCCGAGGTCTACAGCGTCGAGCTGGTGCCCGAGCTGTGCCAGGAGGCCGCCCAGCGCCTGGCCAAGCTGGGCTACGCCAACGTGCAAGTGCGCTGCGGCGACGGCTACCAGGGCTGGCCCGAGGCCGCGCCCTTCCAGGCCATCATGGTCACCGCCGCCGCCCCGGAGGTGCCGCCGCTCCTGGTGGAGCAACTGGCCCCCGGCGGGCGCCTGCTGCTGCCCCGGGGACCGGCGGGCGGCCTGCAATTCCTGGTGCTGGTGGAGAAGACCCTGGACGGCCGCCTGGTCACCCGCGAGCTGGACCCGGTGCGCTTCGTGCCCCTGGTTGGGGTGCCCCCCACGGGGCAATAACGGGGCCGCGAGCCGCGGCGGGCAATAACGGGGTGGGGTGCCCCCCACGGGGCATAACGGGTCGGGCGAGGTGGTCGCTGGGGCGGGTCTTGCCGGCTCCCGTGGTGGGGCCTTGTTAAAAAACCAGGGGGCCGGGCCAGATCGTTATCATCTGGAAAACACGCGGGCGGGGATAAGCCCCGCCCCTTGTATGTTCCACAAGGTTTGTACGGGAGCCGACGGGGTAGGTCAGGGGAGAGCGCCACCCGACCCGTATTGGGAGTCGAGGCACTCGACCTCTGGTCGCCAGGCGCGCCCTAGCTGGCCTTGGTCTGGCTGGCGGCGGCCTGGTGCTCGATCTGGCCGGCGGTGGCGGCCCTTGCGGCCTGCACGGGCTCTTTGCCCTGGCCCTTGCCGGCGATGGCGCCCTTGAAGTTCTTGATGGCCTTGCCCAGGCCTTGGCCGATGCCGGGCAGCTTGCTGGAACCGAAGAACACCAGCGCCACCACCAGGATCAAGAGCAGCTCGGACAGGCTGGGGGTTAACACCTCTGGCTCCTTGGTTGGGGGGATCGCCTGGGCCAATCTTACCCTAAAAGCCGGGCGGCGAAAGCGCTTGCCCGGCCTGGGCGGCCCGCCGGGCCTGCTTCCACTGGGCCGTGCGCGCCAGCATGCGGCAGACCGTGCAGGTGCCCACGAAGGTGGGGGCCCCGCACTCCTGGCACACCCCGCCGGCCACCGGCGCCGGCGGCGGCCCGGCCTTGGCCCGCAGGAAGCTCAGGTAGAAGTCGCGCCGGGTGCCGGGCATCTTCTGGTCCAGGTACTCCAGGGCCTCTTGGTAATAGGGCAGGGTGGCGCCCTTGCTCTGGGGGCACTTGCCCGTGGCCACCGGCAGCCCGTGGGCCAGGACATAGGCCCGTATCTCCTCGGCGCCCAGGCGGCACAGGGGCTTGACCTTGCGCACGAAACCCTCTTCGCTGCCTTCCAGCACCGGCCACTGCCGCGCCAAATGGTCCTGGTGGCGGTGGATCAGGTTGCCCAAGAGCCGGCCCGCCTCGTCGTCCAGGTGGTGGCCGGTGGCGATGGCCGGCGCGCCCAGTTCGCGCGCCAGGCGATTGAGGAAGTGGCGTTTCAAGCCGCCGCAGACCGCGCAGAACTGACGCTTGTTGGCCCAGACCACCTCCTGCACCTGGTGGCCGGCCATCTCTTCCAGGCTGGCCAGGCGCAGGGGCCGGCCCAGGCGCATGGCCATCTCCTGGCAGGCGGCCAGGGAGGCCCCCGAGAACTCCCCCAGGTCCAGGGTCATGTGCAGGCCCTCGGCCTGGTAGCCCAGATCGTGGAGCACCTGCCACAGGGCCAGGGAGTCCTTGCCGCCGCTCACGGCCACCAGCACCCGCTGGCCGGGCTCCAGCATGGTGTATTTCTTGATGGCCCGCGCCACTTGGCCCTGGAAGAAGACCTCCAGGCAGGGGTCGCAGAAGCGGGCGTTGAACTGGCGGAAGCGGTGCCGGGCTGGCGCCTTGCAACGGCTGCATTTCATGCCGGGGTCGGTCATGGGGGGCAGTATAACCGACGTCCCCGCCTTGGCCAAGGGCAAAGGCTAGGTGGCCGCTGGGTTATGGCGGGCTGGACGCCGGGCGGCGGCATTGCGTAATATAAAAATGTACCACTGCCCCTGGGACATTGGCTTGGGCCAAGCGGCAAAGAGGCCGGGGCGGCAATATTTGCCCCACCCCGGGCCTGGCGGGGGGAAGAAGCATGAAAGGTAAGTGGGTGGCCTGGCTGGCCCTCTTGGGGGCGGTGGTGCTGTGCTGCGCCATGGCCTGGGCGGGGGAGACGGAGGAGGCGGGCGAAAATTCAAAGGGGCGGAAGCCCTGGCAGGGCCGGCTGGCCGACGGCCGGGTAATTGGCGAGAAGGAGTTGACCGAGATATTGAGCCTGCACAAGCGAGGACTTGGTACCGTCGGTAAGCGTGAAAACTGGGCCTATATGCTGTGGAGAGCCGATTTATCAAATGTTTCTCTGGAGGGAGCCGATCTTTCGGAGTTGGACCTGGGCGGGGCCAACTTGACGGGAGCCAATCTCACGGGAGCCAAACTACGTAAGGCGATATTGACTAACGCGATATTGACCAAAGCCAACTTGACAGGTTCCGATTTGAGCCAAGCCGTTCTCTACAGGGCCGATTTGGGTGAAGCCAAGCTTGGCAACGCAAAATTAGGCGAGACCCAATTTACGGGCGCCAATTTACGCGAAGCATTTTTTCAGCCCGATTTCCACACAATCACTCAGGACGATTCCAACAATTCCCGTGAGTTGTCGCCTTGGCCCGATTTGGGGGGTGTGGAAGATTCAATAGGCCTCTACCTGGTGGCTTATGACAACCCCCACCCCATGGCAACTCTGCGGGAAAGGCTCAAGAACAACTGCTTCCTCACCTCCTCCCGCCAACTGACCCACGCCCTTAGGCACAACAAAAAGTCGGTGGGCCTGGACAGCCACATCGCCTATTACCTCATCGCCTGGCCCACCAACTGGGGCCTGAGCCCCCTGCTGCCCATTTGGTACATGTTTTTACTTATCATCCCATTTGCCGTGATTTATTGGCTGGCCCTCCACCGCGCGGACACCGAGGGCATTTGGAGGATCTGGGACCCCAACAGCCTGCGCCGGCCCCCCCAGCAGCCCTGGAAGCAATTGCTCAAGAGCAAGGACGGAGCTAATCCGTTGTACGCCCTCTACTTCTCCCTGCTCTCGGCCTTCCATATCGGCTGGCGCGACTTCAACGTCGGCAACTGGATCAGCCGCATGCAGCCCCGGGAGTACACCCTGCGCGCCACCGGCTGGGCGCGCGTGGCATCGGGTTTGCAATCGCTAATCAGCGTGTACCTTTTGGCCCTGGCGCTCTTGACCTACTTCGGCCGGCCCTTTGAGTAGCCAAAATAATGACCCTGGGCCACCGGAGCCATTGTCAAGCTCCGCCGATGCTGCCAAAGTAGGAACAAGGGGGCCGGAGAGGCGCCAGGGGCCGGCCAGGGGTGTGCTTATCATTGGAGACGAGGGATATCATGCTACGCCTGCCCAAGCGTTTGGCCGCCGTGGCCGCCTGTCTGTTGCTGCTGTTGTGGGCCTTGGCCGCCGGCGCCACCCAACTCAGCCTGGACCAGAACCAACAGATCTACGTGCCCGGCAGCGCCCTGCCGGCCTACCTGCTCGAGGGCGGGATTTCCTACCAGCAGAGCCAGCCCCTGCCGCAGGCCCAGGGCGGCCAGGCCGCGGCCTCCCAGGCCCTGGGCGCCACCACCTACTGGTGGTATTTCACCTCGGGGCACTACGACGTGCTGATGCCCGGCACCGCCGTGGGGCCCTACGCCAACTACTATTACTTCGCCCTGTCGCTGTCCAGCTACCTGGGCGAGTTCTACGGCGCGGCCAGCGGCGTGCTGGGGGTGGGCAACGACGGCTACGGCAACATTGACCTGTGGCTGACCAGTTCCTCCACCGCCGGCGCCGTGGGCTGGTACTACCCGGGCAGCGGCTCCAACAGCATCTACCTCAACCTGTGGTACGGCGGTTCCAGTTCTTATTATGGCGGTGTGGCGGCCCACGAGACCACCCACCTGATCCTGGACCACCAAGCCAACCTCTACAACCGCGACTCCATCGGCAGCA
>JACQYR010000091.1:0-20239 GCA_016208115.1 Desulfarculus sp. | reverse complement strand
GCTCACCTCGGGGCCGCTACATCCAGGGCGTCGGCACCGACCTGGACTGGGTGCAACTCAACGTCATCGGCTACTTCCTGGCCAACTCCAACCTGGGCTGGTCGGCCATCCAGAGCACCGTGAGCAACCTGGTGGCGGGCCAAAGCCTGGAGTCATCCCTGCAGGCGGCCTACGGCCTGGCCTCGGGCATGTACAGCACCAGTAGCGGCCCCGAGGTGAGCACCCTCTACTCGCGCTACATTGGCTATTACCTGGGGCATTACTAAGGCGACGCTCCCAGGCTCAGGCGGCCGCTGGGCCGCCGTGGCCAGCATAATGCGCGGCCGGCTCCCACCCGGGGGCCGGCCGCGGCTTATTTGAGGCCATTGCACGGGGCAGGATGCCCCGCGCAATGGCCTCATTTGGGCGTCCGCCAGGTGGGGGGGGCGCCCTGGGTGCCCTGGCGGCGGCAGGCCTCCTCGGTGGCGGCCACGATCTGCTTGGTGTAGCGCTCCAGCCAGTCGGCCAGGGCCACCTGCTGCTGGGGGTTCAGCCCCCCCAGCCCGGCCTGGCCAAAGACCTCCGGCCCCACGCGCTCCTGAAGGGTCATCTTGCGGTAGGTCATGGCAGTCTCCCCCTTGAGCCCCGGGGGCCAGGCGCCCATGGCCAGCAGCACAAGCCCGCCCAGCACCACTGGCCTCGTCACCCAGGGCATGGTTCCCTCCTTGTTCTCGCCTCGTCCTAGGGCCAGTATAGCCCGGCCGCCGGCGCCGTGACCAGGCGTGGCGGCCATTGCTTTCGCCGGCGGGAATTGGCACTATGGGGCAGGCCGTCCCCAGCACTTGGAGGTGTTTGATGGAGCTGGTCAACGAGCTCAAGGAGATATCGCTGTTCACCATGATGGACCACGGCGACCTGAAGAAGATCGCCAAGATCTGCCAGGTGCACCAGTTCGCCGACGGCGAGGTGATTACCCGCGAGGGCGAGCACGACGGCCGGCTGTTCGTGGTGGTCAGCGGCCATGTGCGGGTCTTCAAGGACTTGGGCGGCCCCCATGAGCGCCAGGTGGCCAGCATGGGGCCGCGCTCCTATTTCGGGGAGCGCGCCCTCATAGACGACTTTCGCCGCACGGCCAGCGTGCAGGCCGACGGGCCGGTGACGGCCATCTCCTTAAGGGATTGGAACTTCCGCGAGTACATCAAGCGCTACCCCAGCCTGGCCATGGAGCTGTTGCAGAACCTGGCCCGGCGCCTGCGCGACAGCGAGGCCAAGGCCGGCTAAAGGCCGGCGGGGGAGCCAAGGTGGGTCGTCACCCTAAACTAAATTGGCGGCCCTGGCTGGCCCTTCTGCTCTTGGCGGCGGGGCTGGCCTGGCCCCCGGCGGCCGCCGCCCAGGGGCCCCCGCCGGTGCTGGCCGACCTGCCCTCCCTGGCCGTGGCCGGCGACAACTGCTCGCCCGACTGCCGCTCGCGAGAGACCTGCGGCAACGGGCTGGTGGACGTGGCCAAGGACGAGTCCAGCTTCTTCGGCGGCTCGCCCCTGCGCACCAGCGCCGACCACGCCCAGGACCTGGGCGGGGTAAGCGACTTCCTGCGCCGGGAGGCCCCGGCCCCGGTCTGGCTGGTGGGTACCAGCATGGGCACCATCTCGGCGGCCAACGCCGCCGGCCGGCTGGGGCCGGAGCGGGTGCGGGGGGTGGTGCTCAGCTCCACCAACCTGGGCGGCCGCCATCAGGCCGGCGTCTTCGCCCTGGACCTGGCGGCCATCCGCCAGCCGGTGCTGGTGGCCCATCACCAGGAAGACGACTGCTTCGCCTGCCCCTACCACCAAGTGCCCCGCCTGCTGGAGGACCTGACCAGCGCCCCGGTCAAGGAGGTGCTGGCCTACCGCGGGGGCCTGCCCGCCATCTCCGATCCCTGCGAGGCCCTGTCGGCCCACGGCTTCCACGGCCTGGAGGACCAGGTGGCCCGGGACATGGGCCAGTGGATCAAGGCCCATGGCCCCCGGCCCTGAAGTTGATCGGACAGAAAACATTTGTGTGGCGATTCTGGCGAGACGGGCGGGGTTAACCCCCGCCCGCGTCTTGTTGGGTATCAGGCCGCCTCCTGGATCTGGCGGTACTGCCTGAGGCGCTCATGCTGGGTGGAGCGCAGCAGGGATTGCAGGTCCTGGCCGTGGCGGCGGGTGGCCTGCACCAGGCCGGGGTCCAGCTTGCCGGTGGCCGCCATGTCGTTAAGTATGGCCAGGGTGCCGGGCAGGGACATGGCCGGGCGGTAGGGGCGGTCCTCGGCCAGGGCCGTGAAGACGTCGGCCACGGCGATGATGCGCGCCCCCAGGGGGATCTCCCCGCCAGCCAGGCGGAAGGGATAGCCGCTGCCGTCCAGGCGCTCGTGGTGCAAGGCCCCCCAACTGGCCAGGGGCTCCCAGCCCAGGATGGCCCCGATCAGGCGGTGGGTGTAGTAGGGGTGCTGTTTGATGACGTTGAACTCCTCGGCGCCCAGGGGGCCGGGCTTGTCCAGGATTTCGTTGGGTACCGCCAGCTTGCCCAGGTCGTGCAAGAGCCCGGCGATCTCCACCATACCCTGCTGGTGCTCGGCCAGGCCCGCCTCGCGGGCCAGAAAGCGGCCCACCACGGCCACGCCGGCGGTGTGTGTGGCGGTGTAGCGGCTTTTGAAGTCCACCAGGCTGGCGAAGACCTCGGCCAGGCCGGCCAGGCCGGCCAGGTCCAGCACCACCTGGCCGGTGCCATCGGACAGGGCCAGCTCCTGTTGCAGGGCCTGGGGGCAGCCCTGGTCCAGCCAGAAGTATTCCCGCCGGGCCAGGCCCTCCAGGGCCTCCACCGCCTCCGGCAGGAACATGGCGTGCTTTTTCTTGACTATCTCCCGCACCACCTCCTTGGCCTGGCCCAGGGGTTCCTGGCGGCGGTTGACCAGCACGTCCACCCGGTCGGCCAGGTGCAGCACATGGGCGGCCAGGGGCACGGCCCGGCCCTGCTGGCGGGCGCCTCGGCCGCGGTCCCAGGGCAGGTGGTGGTGGAGGATCAGGTCTGGCAGCTCGGGAAAGCCCTGGCCGAAGAGGTGGGCGCGCAGCTTGCGCATCAACAGGGCGCCCACCTGGGCGTGGCCCTGGGCCATCTCCCCGTCGAAGTCCAGACGCAGGGCACCCAGCTTGTCCTGTTGGGAGAAGATGCCGCAGTCGTGCAGCAAGGCGGCCAGGAGCAGGCAGTCCTGCTCCTCGGCGGGCAGGGCCATCTCTTGGGCCAGCCTGAGGGCGATGTAGGCCACCCGCCGCTGGTGGTCGGCCACGTGGGGGTCCATGAGGTCCATGGCCCAGGATAGCGAGGAAAACAGGCTCAAGACGTCTATGGGGTGTTCATGCGTGGGGCGGCTTAAGGATTGCAAGGTCTTGCCCGGTTGTAAGGTCGGCGATGCAGACTCCCTGGCCCGGCGTCCCGCCGGGAGCACCCGATATTAAATTATGGGGGTCGGGCCGCGTCCCTGGCCATGAAAAAATAACCCTAGGCCGTCAAAAATACCTTGACATGCCCCGGGCTCATAAACTAGTCTTGGGGTTTAGCGCCTCATGCCCCTCCCCAGATGGGAGAGGGGCTAAGGTTTTTACCAAGCCTCGAAAGGCCGGCTTATGGAATCTGAATATACCATAAGCCCCCAGGCCCGCCTAGGCCCGCGCCGGGACCAGGCCGGGCCGAAAAAAAAAGAGGCTGGAAACCCGGCCCCAGGCTTGCGCCCGGCCGGCGGCGGTTTAACTTTTACGGCAGTGGACCCCAAGAGGTCTGGCACCACGAGTCCCTGCCCATGCACCGCCCAGGGGGCCAGCCCGGCGGTGACCTCCTTGACATATAACTGGTATCGCCCCGGTGGGGCAAAAAGAGCCGGCGGACCCGGTGGCAATAATAGGGGACCAGAGGCCCATAGCGGCCCAAACCCCGGCCTTGGCGCCACCATAAAAACGCCCCGCGGTCCCGGCCCAGGTTGACGAGAGTATTCAACAAGTGCGTTAAAGTGCCGACAAAGGCGGTAACCATGGCCAGCGAAAACCAGACCGCAGCCGAAAGCTGGGAAGAAGAATTGGCAATAGAACCCGAACGCCGGGCCGAGCCCCTGCCCGCTACCCGTGAGGAGCGCAGCAGCGACCTCAGCCTTGACACCCCCGTGGCCTACTTCAAGGAGGTGGAGGGGCGCGAGCTCCTTACCCCCGAGCGCGAGCTGGAGTTGGGCAAGACCATCCGTGACGGCCGCGAGGTGATCCTGGGCAAGAGCCTGCAGATCATCCGCAGCGTCAAGGACGCCGTGGACACCTGCCAGCGCATCGAGTCCTGGTTGGAGGACAGCCACAAGTCCCCCCTGTCGGTGGAGGACGTGATGGCCGAGGCCCGCGAGCAGGTCTATTACTGCGCCCGCCGGCTCAGGCCCACCAAGAAGCTGGCCAAGCTGGTCAGCGACATCGAGAAGGCCCGCGACAGCGTGGAGGTGGCCGTCAAGGAGATGGTGGAGGCCAACCTGCGCCTGGCGGTGAGCATCGCCAAGAAGTACACCTTCCGCGGGCTTAGCTTCGCCGACCTCATCCAGGAGGGCAACATCGGCCTGATGAAGGCGGTCAACCGCTACGACTACCGTACCGGCTACCGCTTCAGCACCTTCGCGTCTTGGTGGATACGCCAGACCATCAGCCGGGCCATCTACGACCAGGCGCGCACCATCCGCATACCCATCCACCTCTTGGAGCTGCGCTCCAAGTACTTCCGCGTGTACTACGGGCTCCTCAAGGAGCTGGGCCGCGAGCCTTTACCCAAGGAAGTAGCCGAGAAGGTGGGCATTGACGAGGACAAGATCAAGGATATCGTCAACCTGACCCTGGACTCCACCTCCCTGGAGACCCCGGTGGGCGAGGACGGCGACGAGCTGGGCGACTTCATCGAGAACAAGGACGCCGAGTGCCCCTTCGAGAAGGTGGGCGAGCAGGAGATGCAGGGCCACCTCACCGAGGCCCTGGACGCCCTGGACGCCCGCGAGCGCCGCATCCTGGAGATGCGCTTCGGCCTGGGCGACGAAGACGAGCACACCCTGGAGGAGGTCGGCCAGGTCTTCAATCTGTCGCGCGAGCGCGTGCGCCAGATCGAGAAGAAGGCCCTGCAACGCCTCCGGCACCCCCAGTGGCGCTGCCTGCTGGAGGACCACGTCAGCTAGCGATCAGCACTGATTTGATTAGATAGAACGAGGGCCTCTCCCGGATGGGGGAGGCCCTATCCATTTCGCCAGCCAAGAACCTAGACAGGGCCACGAAAAGGACTTGCCCGGTGTTGGCAAATATGTCAACATTAACCCCATGAGAGATACACGCCCAATATCATGGATAAAAGCTGCCAGGAAGGCCTTCGAGGGCTTCCCTGAAGACGTGCAAGGCGATATGTTGAGCGCGCTCACCATCGCCGCTGAAGGCAGCAAGCCGGACAAGGCCAAGCCGTTCAAAGGCGTGGATGGCGGCGTGTTTGAAATAGCGTTGCGACATGGCGGGGACGCCTTCCGCGTCATCTATGCCGTCAAGATCGGCCTGGATATCTGGGTACTTCACGCCTTCCAGAAGAAATCCAAGTCGGGAATTAAAACGCCCCAGATTGAGGTTGATCTTATCCGCGACCGCCTGAGACGACTAAGGGAGGCTTTATCATGAAAGACGACTTTGAGCTTGTGCGCGGCAGCGGCAATGCGTTTCGTGACTTTGGGCGCGCCAACGCCAGCGTGGAGCAAGCCCGCGCCATCCTGGCCGCCAAGATTATCCGCACCCTCGATGATAGGGGGCTATCAACACGCGAAGCACAACGGCTGACGGGTGTGGCTCACTCGGAGTTTTCGCGTATTCGCAACGCCAAGCTAGACCGCTTTACGCTTGACCGAATGATCGCCATTCTCAGCAAGCTCGATGAGGACGTTGAAATCAACGTGACGTTCCGCTCACGGCCGCATACCCACCGGGATGGGCTGCACGCGTGAACCGGCGATTATAACTATCCACGCGTCACGGTTTTGTGGGTTGGGTTGGGCCGCGCTCCGTGAAACCCAACATCTTCATTCCCGCCTGCCGTCCATAATGAAGATGTTTAGTTACGGTTAATTACGCCCCTAATCCAACCTGCAACACTATTTGCAGCCAGCCGCCTTGAGCTTCTGCTCCAGGTAGTTGATGCTGGCCTGGTAGGCCTTGACCTCGTCCGCCATGTGGGCGGCGGTGTCCGCGCTGTATGCTTGCCAAGCTCGCCAGGCCTCTTGCCGGCTTTTCCCCGAAATGTATTGCTTGCAAAAGCTCACCATGGTCTGGCAATGGGAGGCTTCGTGGGCTTGGCATTCCTCCTCGGCCCAGGATTCCTGGCAGTCGGTAAGGTTGTTCTTGGTGCATCTGGCCTTGCACCAGCAGGGGCCGGCATTCCCCTGGCCGCGGCCGGCCATGACCTCATCGAATTCCCAATGCTCGATGGCGCCATTAGCCCCGGCGGCCGCGGCGCTGGGCCGGCTGACCTGTTTTTCCACCCAGGTTTGATATGAATTGAAGTCCCCGGCCACCTCCCTGCCGTCCGGGTTCACCACCGCGCCGGTGGAGGTGGCACGGTACTGGGTGTAATAGGAGAGCATGTTCTTCCTGTCCAGCAAGGCCTGCTTAAGGGAGGCGCAGTCATCCAAAACCTTCTCTGCGGTAAAGTCGCCGCGCTGCTCGGTACCGGTCACGCTGCAACTCACCACCCGGCCATCCTGCTCCCTGTAGTCAATGCTGTGGTACAGCCAGGTGCCCACGAGCCTGCGGCCTTGGTCGTGGACCACGAAGCTGAACTCAGTCTGGCGGGTGGGTTCCATTTGACCCGCGTCCACGCAAATAGCTGGATTGCAGACCGTCATCGTTCCGGTGAACTTCAGCCCGCTCAGGGTGCCTTGGAAGTACAGGCTGGGAGCGGACACGCAACGGCTCTGGCCCTGGGAAAAATAGCCCTTCACCTGGTTGCCAGATTGCTTGATTTGCAGGATTCTGCCGGACTCGCGGTAATAGCCGCAGAGGTTGATTTTGTCATTGGCATGGGCCGCGAGGTAGACATCCTCCAGGCTGGCGGCCTGGCCGGCCCCAGCCAATCCTGGCATTGACCAGGCCACGGCCAGTACTAAGCAGACAAGTAGGTGCCGCATGTCGCCCGCCCGCAAGAGTTTGGAATAAGAGCGCGTTAGGCCTTAGGCCCATCGAAAACCACGATCGCCTTGATTGTTAGATATTAGTTGACTTCCATTCCTCAGATCAATCGGGTTTTCCCCTTAAGCTGGTCCTTTGAATACCGCCTGGGCCTCACCCCTCATCCCCATTCCCCAACCTCTTCTTCATCCACCACGGCCCCGCCACGGGAGCCGCCAGCTTCCGCCCCCGCCGCACCCCCACCCGACCCGTATACGCCCGCCGCGGCTCGCGGCCCGACCCGTTATCGCCAGCCCAGGCACTGGGCCTTTACACGTGGCCCCGCCGGAAGTATGCTTTAGCCCTCACAATCTCTAATCCCGAGGCTTCTGATGGGCTTGCGCAAGGTGAACAATATCCTGGAGCTGGTGGGCGGCACCCCCCTGGTGCGCATCAACCGCATCAATCCCCACCCCAAGGTGGAGGTCTACGCCAAGCTGGAGGGCATGAACCCCGGCGGCTCGGTCAAGGACCGCCCGGCCCTGTACATGATCGAGCAGGCCGAGAAGTCCGGCGAGCTGACGCCGGACAAGATCGTGCTGGAGGCCACCAGCGGCAACACCGGCATCGGCCTGGCCATGGTCTGCGCGGTCAAGGGCTACCGCATGCTGTTTACCATGAGCGAATCGGCATCCGCCGAGCGGCGCAAGATACTCAAGGCCTACGGCGCCGAGATCCTGCTGACCCCCGCGCACCTCTCCACCGACGGGGCCATTGAAGAAGCCTACCGGCTGGCCCGCGAGCACCCGGACAAGTACTTCCTGGTGGACCAGTTCAACAACGAAAACAACTGGAAATCCCACTACGACCACGGCACCGCCGACGAGATATACACCGCCACCGAGGGCAAGGTGGGGGTGGTGGTCATCAGCATGGGCACCACCGGCACCCTCATGGGCATCACCCGCCGCCTGCGCGAGTTGAACCCCAAAATCAGGGTGGTGGGCGTGGAGCCCTACCAGGGGCACAAGATCCAGGGGCTCAAGAACATGAAGGAGTCCTACCCCCCCGGCATCTTCAACCCCCACGAGCCCGACCGCATCATCAACATAGACGACGACAGCGCCTACGAGACCGCCCGCCGCCTGGCCCGCGAGGAGGGCATCTTCGTGGGCATGAGCGCCGGCGCGGCCATGAAGGCCGCCCTGGACCAGGCCGCCGGCCTGGAGGATGGCCTGGTGGTGGCCCTGCTGCCCGACGGCGGCGAGCGCTATCTGTCCACGCCCTTGTTCGTCTCCGAGAAGGTGCCGGTGCCCTTGAAGCTCTTCAACACCCTCACCCGCCAGGTGGACGACCTGGTGCCCCTGCGCAACGGCCGCCTGGGCATCTACGCCTGCGGCCCCAGCCTGGACGGCCCGGCGGACCTGGGCCTGTGCCGGCGCATGCTCTTTGCCGACCTGGTGCGCCGCTACCTGGAGACCCGGGGCTTCGAGGTCAAGCTGGTCATCAACATCGCCGACATTGACGACCGGACGGTGAATCAGTGCCTGCACGAGGGCGATCACTTGAGCGAGTTCACCGCCCGCTGGGAAAAGGCCTTCCTGGAGGACATGGCCGCCCTGTCCATGCTGCCGGCCCACCACTACCCCAAGGCCAGCGAGCACGTGCCCGACATGATCGAGGAGACCCGCCTGCTCCTGGACAAGGGATTGGCCTACGAGAAGCTGCGCTCGGTGTACTTCAACATCAGCCGCTTCCCGGCCTACGGCAAGCTCTCGGGCGTGGACCTGAACGCCATCCAATGCGGCAAGACCGTGGACTTCGACTACTACGAAAAAGACAACACCCGCGACTTCACCCTGTTCAAGCGCGCCACCCTGGCCGAGCTAAAAGCCGGGGTGTACTGGGCCACGCCCTGGGGCAACGTGCGCCCCGGCTGGCACGTGGAGTGCGCCACCATGGCCACCCGCCACCTGGGCCGGCCCTTTGACCTGCACCTGGCCTCGGCGGACCTTATCTTCCCCCACGGCGACAACGAGATCGCCGTGGCCGAGGGGCTAACCGGCCAGGCCCTGGCCCGCATGTGGCTGCACTCCGAGGTGGTGATGAGCCAGGGCAAGAAGGTCAGCCGCACGGCCGGCAACGACCTGACCGTCAAGGACCTCTTGGCCCAGGGCCATGCCCCGGCCACCATCCGCTACTGGATGCTCTCCCAGCACTACCGCCGGGTACTCACCTGCTCGGACCAACAGCTCGCCCTGGCCGCCAAGAGCGTGGAGCGGCTTAACGAGTTCATTGACCGCCTGCTCTTCATGCCCCCCGGCCAGAACGCCCCCCAGGTGGACCAACTCATCCACCAGGCCCGCGCCCAGTACCAGGAGGCCATGGACAACGACCTCAACCTGCCCAAGGCCATGGGCTATGTCTTCGCCTTCATCAAGGAGATCAACCGCCTGATCGGCCAAGGCCAACTGGACCAGGACCAGGTACAGTCGGTGCTGGAGTTCATGGGCCGGGTCAACCGGGTGCTGGGGGTGATGCACCTGGAGCGCCCCGCCGTGGAGCCGGCGGTGCAGGCCCTCTTGAACCAGCGCGAGCAGGCCCGCCAGCAGGGCGACTACGCCGCCGCCGACGCCTTCCGCCAGGAGCTGTTGCAGCACGGCGTGCAGATCATCGACACGCCCTTGGGCACCCGCTACCGCACCTGCCCGGTGATCAAAATGGCCGCCGGCGGCGAGCCGCCGCTGGCATAGGCGGGTCGGGTGCCCCCGGCGGGGCATACACGGGTCGGTTGACGCTGTAGCTTGGGCGAAAGCCGGCGGCTCCCGCTGGGGGGTAGTGGCGGTGTAGAGCGGGCGGGGGCCATCCCCGCCCGTGCTTATTAATCTTTAGCCTTGGCCGAGGCCTTGAGGTCGCGCAGCAAGCGATCGAAGGCCGCCTTGTAGGCGTCGTGGTCCTTCCAGCGGGTGAAGTCGCCAATGTGGCGGGTGCGGCGGATATCTGCGGCCCAGGCCTTGTTGGTGTCCATTACCTCATCATCAAGACGTATCGGGAAAAGGACGGTCCTGTTCTTGCGATTGGGCTGCTCCTGCTCGAAGGCCGTCTCCACTTCCTTCTCTACCCAATTGCTGAAGATGGAGTCACATGAAAGTATGAGGAGCAACTTGTCGTAAATTCGGATGGATTCGTCTATGCGTTCGCGTATTTTGTCACCTATGGCCATGTCGTGGGGCGCAAACCAGCAGCGCACGTTTGCCGCTTGCAGGTCGGCATGCAGGCGCTTGGCGAAGTCCTCGTCTTTAGATGAATAACTGATGAAACAGGAGTAGTACTCGATGGGGTTGTTAACCAGGGAGTGCTGGAAGGCGATGAAGTCCTCCGGTACGCCACAGCCGCGCAGGAACTCGGAAGGTATTTTACCTCCAGAGAGGTAGATGGTGTCTATGCCGATGGAGGAGGGGCCGCGATGTGTAACGGTATGCAATCCTTTAATCTTACTCAAATCTAGGCTGCTGAACGAGGTGAAACCAATTTCTGCATTAGATAAGTCCGTAGAGTAAAGATTGGCCCTAGCCAAGTCAGCCTTGATTAGGTTAGCTCCGCTGAGGTTAGCATTTGACATGTCGGCATCGGCGAGAGTAGCCCAGTCTAATACCGCCCAACTAAGGTCCGCCCAGTTTAACTTAGACCCGCTTAAATTTGCCCCTTTGAGGTCTGCCCCCTGCAAATTTGCATTGACGAGGTTTCCCTTCTGAAGAGCAGCCCAACGAAGGTTAGCTTCGTTTAGGTTGGCCTCCGCGAGATCCTTCCAGTAAAGGTTAGCTCGACCAAAATCCGGTCTTTCATCCGGGTTTTTTCTCCTCCAGTTGTTCCAAGCATCCACTCCTTGGTCTAATATCGCCAGATGCTCCGGGTTGGCCATGCTCCCCCCTTTCCATGATGTCTTTCTCTCGCCCCGAGGCTAACCCAGCCCGCGCCGCCCTGGCAAGGCCCACACCACACCGCACCCGCATAATCCAGCGAAAGCTGTCATTGCGAGCGCAGGACGGGGTCCCCAACCAGGCCCCAGCCTGGTTGGGGTGTAAAAACGAAGCAATCTTCCGCTTCGTTCTTCTCTTGTGGCTGCTCGGTCGAAGGCAGGCGGAAGGGTGGATTGCTTCGTCGCATCCCTGAGGGGATGCTCCTAGCAATGACAGCTATTTCTTGTGGTTAGCCTCGCGGCGGGAGCCGGCGCGCCCTGTTTGCTCAACCACCCCGCCCGACTCGTTTACGCCCAGTGGCGGGCACGCCACTATCTGAACTTGCGCAGGGCCTCGCGCAGCAGGGCCTCCACGCTGGGCTGGCCTTCCAGGGCCTGGGCGGCCCCCTCCACGGCCTTGGCGGCGGCGGACTCGGGGTAGCCCAGGTTGATGAGCGCGCTGATGGCGTCCTCCACGGCCGGGGGGCGGCCCGGGGCGGCGCTGGGGGGCAGGGCCTCCAGGCCCGGGGCCAGGGCGGGTATCTTGCCTTCCAGCTCCACCACCAGGCGGGCGGCGGTCTTCTTGCCCACGCCGGGCACCTTGGTCAGGCGCTCGGCGTCGCGGCCGCGCACCGCCAGCCACAGGTCGTCGGGCGCGATGCCCGAGAGGATGCTTAAGGCCAGCTTGGGACCCACGCCGGTGACGGCGATGAGGGCGTGGAAGGCGGAGCGCTCCTGGGGGCGCAAAAAGCCGTAGAGGTGGATGGCGTCGTCGCGTACCAGCGTGTGTACCAAGAGGTCCAGGGGTGCCCCCGGCTCGGGCAGGTCGTAGAAGGTGCCCAGGCTGATGAAGAGCCGGTAGCCCACCCCGGCCACGTCCAGTACCACCTGGTCGGGCCGGCGCTCCAGGAGGGTGCCGCGCAGGCGGGCGATCATGGCCGGCCTCCCAGATTTTTAAGCTTGCGGGAGTGCAGATGGCAGACGGCGATGGCCAGGGCGTCGCTGGCGTCCAGGCTGAACTCCTTGGGCGGGGGCAGGGTCTGCTTCAGGATGGCCTCCACCATGGCCCGCACCTGCTCCTTGCCGGCCCGGCCGGTGCCCACCAGGGCCTTTTTAACCGCCGCCGGGGCGTACTCGTGGATGGCCAGTCCGGCCAGGGCCCCGGCCAACAGCGCCACTCCCCGGGCCTGGCCCAAGAGCAGGGCGGTGCGGGCGTTGTGGGCGGTGAAGACGCCCTCCACGGCCAGCTCGGCGGGGGCAAAGCGGGCGATGACCTCCCGGATCTGCTCGAAGATATGGCGCAGGCGCTCGGGAAAGGGCCAGGCCGGGGGCGAGACGATGGTGCCGCCGGCGACTAGACTCAGACGTCTACCATCCGGGGCCGGCTCCACCACCCCCCAGCCGGTGCGCAGGGAGCCGGGGTCCAGCCCCAGCACCCGCACGCGGCCCGTGGGCGATGGCACGGCTTAGCCCTCCAGGGCGGCCAATACCTCGTCGTCAATATCGAAGTTGGCGAAGACCTGCTGCACGTCGTCGTACTCGTCCAGGGCCTCCAGGAGCTTGAGCACCTTGCCCGCCTCGCCGGCGTCGCTGACGGCCACGGTGGTGGAGGGCAGCTTGGTCAACTCGGAGCTGCTGGGCTTAATGCCGGCGTCGGTGAGCGCCTGGCTGACGGGGTTGAAGTCGCTGGGGGCGCAGTACACCTCCCAGACCTCGCCCTCGTCCTTTACGTCCTCGGCGCCGGCCTCCAGGGCCACCTCCATGATCTTGTCCTCGTCGGCCGCGGCTTTGTCCACGGTGAACAGGCCCTTGGCCTCGAAGAGGTAGCCCACGCTGCCGGCCTTGGCCAACTGACCGCCGCGCTTGTTGAGGATGTGGCGGATGTCGGCGGCGGTGCGGTTCTTGTTGTCGGTCATGACCTCGATCAAAAAGGCCACCCCGCTGGGGCCGTAGCCTTCGTAGGTGATCTCCTCGTAGGTCACGCCCTCCAACTCGCCGGTGCCTTTCTTGATGGCCCGGTCAATGTTGTCCTTGGGCATGTTCTGGGCCTTGGCGGCGTCCACGGCGGTGCGCAGGCGGGGGTTGCCGTCTATGTCGCCGCCGCCGAACTTGGCCGCCACCGATATTTCACGGATGAGCCTGGTGAAGACCTGGCCGCGCTTGGCGTCGGCGGCCCCCTTCTTGCGCTTTATGGTGCTCCACTTGGAGTGACCGGACATGGCTTCTCCTTATAGGTCTGGGCTTGCCGGCAAAAAAGTCAGGCCGCCGCCGGCCACGGATCATGGCGGCGCGGGGTAAGTTCCCAAAAATACTATTCGCCCGGGGCCTGGGCGGCCTTCTTTAAGCCGCGCCCCAGGAGGTAAATCTCCTTGCTGGCCGACCGGCTGGCCTCGGGCTTGTGGGCCTTGCCCAGGGTGAAGGCGGCCTTGACCCGCCTTATCAGCTCCTCCACCTGGGGGCCGAAATAGACCTTGGCCACCAGGGAGCCGCCGGGCTTGAGCAAGTCCAGGGCCAAGTCCAGGGCCTTGGCCGTCAGCTCGTAGCTCATGGCCATGTCGGCGTGCATGACCCCGGTGGTGCGGGGGGCCACGTCGCTCAGGACCAGGTCATAGGCCGGGGCAAAGGCCCGCAGGTCCTGGGGCGCAAGCGTTAGCAGGTCGGCCTGCAAGTACCTGGCCTGGGCCGGCAACTCCACGCCGGCCGGCTGGATGTCCACCCCCACCACCAGGCCCGCCCGGCCCACCCGCTGGCAGGCGTACTGCAACCAGGAGCCGGGATGGGCCCCCAGGTCCAGCACCCTCTGGCCAGGCCGAAGGAGCTGGTAGCGGCGGTCCATCTCCTCCAGCTTGTACACCGAGCGGGCGGCAAAGCCCTCCCGCTTGGCCCGCTGATAACGGGCGTCAGTTTGGCCTTGGCGGGTCATATCCCGCCAAATCTAGCACACCTGCCTTGAGCGGGCAAGCCGCGAGCCGCGGCGGGCGTAAACGGGTCGTGTGACGCTTTTTCCTCGGCCAGGGCTGGCGGCTCCCGCCGAGAACTCGCCGCGCAAAGATTTGTGTAGGTTGGGTTAGGGGCCTAACGCCCCGTAACCCAACATCTTCATTTACACCGGCGGGCGGGAATAAAGATGAGGGATAAAAGCATTTTTATTCATAGAGGCGGGATTTGCCCCCGCCCGTCTTTGGCTTTCGCGGTACAGCCTCTCAACGGGAGCCGGCAAGGCAGGTTATCCCGCAAGGCCAACCGACCCGTCAATGGGTGCCCAGGCACTGGGCCTAGTACTGGGGGCAGCCCTCGGCGGCGGCGCGGCGCAGGTCCTCCATGGCCTGGGCGGGGCCCTGGGGGTGGCCGAAGACCGCCGAGCCGGCCACGAAGACCTGGGCCCCGGCGGCGGCGCAGGCCCCGATGGTCTGGCGGTTGATGCCGCCGTCCACCTGGATCAGCACCTCCAGGTCGCGCTGGTGGATCAGGGAGCGCATGGCGGCGATCTTCTCCACGGCGCCGGGGATGAACTTCTGCCCGCTGAAGCCCGGGTTGACGCTCATGACGAGCACCATGTCGCACAGGTCCAGCACGTGCTCGATGCTGGCCAGGGGTGTGTGGGGGTTGAGCACCGCGCAGGGGTGCTTGCCCAGCTCGGCGATGTGGCTCAAGGTGCGGTGCAGGTGGGTGCAGACCTCCACGTGCACGCCGATGTAGTCGGCCCCGGCCTTGGCGTAATCCTCCAGGTAGCGGTCGGGGTTGGCGATCATCAGGTGTACGTCCAGGGGCAGGTCGGTGGTGGGGCGGATGGCCTCGATCACCGGCGGGCCGAAGGTCAGGTTGGGCACGAAATGGCCGTCCATCACGTCCACGTGGATGAAGTCGGCCCCAGCCGCCTGCACCAAGCGAATGTCCTCGCCCAGGCGGGCGAAGTCGGCCGAGAGGATGGAGGGGGCTAGCTTTATCACCGTGGCTCTCCTTGCTGGGGGCGGTCATGAGACAGGGGAAACCTATCTTTACCAAATAGCGCCCTTGCCGCCCAAGGGTTTTTGCGCCCCGCCCCTAGGCGGCGGCCTCTTCCTCCTGGTCCACCTCCAGCAGGCGCACCTTGGCCCCCAGGCGGCGGGTAAGCTCGGCCTGGCGGCGGGCCAGGTAGCGGCCGTGCAGCCAGACCAGGAGCACCAGCGGCGGATAGAGCACCACCGCGAACAGGCCGATCAGGTCCAGGGCCAACACGTGGGAGTGCTCGTCGAAAATGCTGAAGAAACCATACATGCCCACGCATAGGGGCAAGAGCAGGCCCAGATAGCGCCCCAAGAGGCGCACCTCGCCGGTCTTTTGGTTGTGCAGGCGGATGCCCAGGTCGTCCAGGGTCCACAAGAGGCAAAGCACCAAGGAGGAACAGGCCAGGATGGCCACGCCGCTCAGGTGCAGCCAGGGGTCGGCCTGGCCTGGCGGGGGGATGTCGGTGGCGTGCAGCAGGTCGCCCCGGTAGATGCGCACCGCCGCCAGCACCCGCGACAACAAGAGCATGGCCAGGCCGATGCCCTGCAAGGGGCGCAAAAACCAGGTCTGCAACCGGGTGTGGGCCAGGGCATGGGGCTCCTGCATGCGGATGAGCCGGCGCGGCGGGCGGTTGAGCGCCTTGCCCGCCAGGGCGCACAGCCAGGCCAGTATCAGCAGGGGCAATGTGAGGGCCGCGCCCAGGCGCAGGGAGCGAAAGAGCACCTGTCCCAGGGCTACCGGACCCGGGTCGTGGGAGAACTCCCAGCCCAGATAGGCGGCCAGGAGGGTGCCGGCCAGCACCAGGGCGGCGGGCCACAGGGCCAGGGGGCTCTGGGCCATGAAATGGTGCAGGCGGGGGTGGCGGATCAAGGCGGGCTCCTTTGGTCCTGACCTTAGGCGGGGGCTAGGCCTTCACTAGGGCCAGCCGGGCCGCGAAAAACCCGTCGCAGGCATCCACCTGGGGCTGGGTGCGCCAGAAACCCTCGGCGTCCAGGCAAGCCAGCAGGTTATCCGGCATTTTTTGCCATTCTAGGCGCAAGGCCGGGCGGGCGGCAAGCAAGGCCGCCACCACATCCTCGTTTTCAGCGCCGGTGACGGTGCAGGTGGCGTAGAGCATGGCACCGCCCGGGGCCAGGAGGTCGGCCGCCGCGCACGCCAGGGCCAGTTGCAGGCCGGCCAGGCGGGCGGGATCACCAGGCCCCCGCCGCCAGCGCAGGTCGGGCCGGCGGCCCAGCACCCCCAGGCCCGTGCAGGGCGCGTCCACCAGCACGCGGTCAAAGCGCCCCAGGCCGGCGGGCAGGTTGGTGCCGTCGGCCTCTAGGACCCGGGCGTTGGTCACGCCCAGGCGGGCCAGGTTCTCCGTCAGGGCCTTGGCCCGCCCCGGCGAGGGCTCCACGGCGATGAGTTCACCCTGGTTGTGCATCAAGGCCGCCAGATGGCCGGTCTTGCCGCCGGCCCCGGCGCAGAGGTCCAGCACCCGCAGGCCCGGCTGCACGCCCACGAGGTGGCCGATGGCCGTGGCCCCGGGGTCCTGCATCTGCCACAGGCCCTCGGCAAAGCCGGGCAGGGCCGCCACCGGCGGGTGGGGGCCGGCCAGGATGAGGCTCTCGTCGGCCAGGGGGTGCTGGCGCAGGTCTTGGCAATGGGGCTCAAGAAGCTCCCGCAGGCCCTCGCGGCTGACGCGCAGGGTGCCCGCGCGCAGGGCCGGGGGCCGGGGCTGCTGGTTGGCCAACAGCCAGGCCTCGGTTTCCTCCTGGCCGTGGCGCTCCAGAAGCTCGGCCACCAGCCAGGCGGGGTGGGAATACCGGATGGCCAGCACCGAGGCCGCGTCGCCAGCCGGCGGCGGCGCCTGCCGCCAGCCCCGGGCCAGGGCGCGCAGGCTGGCGTTGACCAGGCCGGTGGCGGCGTGCAGGCTTAAGGAGCGGGCCAGGTTCACGGCGGCGTGCACGGCAGCGTGGTCCGGGGTGCGCAGGCATACCAGCTCCGCCGCGCCCAGGCGTAGCACGGCCAGCACCGGCGGGTCCAGCTTGTCCAGGGGCCGGCGCACGAAGGCCGCCAGCAGATGGTCCAAATAGGCCCGCTGGCGCAGCACCGTGTAGACCAGGTTGGCGGTGAAGGCCCGGTCGCGGGGGGCGGCGGCCTGGTGGCGGGACAACTCCTCGTCCAGCAGGGCCTCCAGGCGCCGGGGGGTATCCTGGGTCTGGCCCAGGACGCGGAAGGCGGCCCGCCGGGGGTCCATCACTGGCCCAGGCGCGGCAGCGGCCCGCGCCCCAGCCCGCGCAGGAAATCCCGGGCGGCCAGGCGCTTCTTGCCGGCGGCCTGCGCCTGCCCCAGGCCCAGCACACCCTGGCCGCAGGCCACCAACAGCCAGTCCTCCAGACCTGGGTGGGCGGGCAGCCAAGTACCAGGAGCAGCCCCGGGGGCGGCGGCGGGGTCCTCGTCCAGCACCAGGGTGGGGGCGAAGAGCTTGAGCGGCTGGCCCTCCAAGAGGGTGTAGGCCCCGGGCCAGGGGTCGCAGCCGCGCACCTGCCAGTCCAGCTCGCGGGCGGGCCGCGACCAGTCCACCAGGCCCTCGGCCTTGCTCAGGCGGGGGGCCAGGGTGGCCTGGGCATGGTCCTGGGGCTGGCGGGGGGCCTGGCCTAGGGCCAGGGCCGTCAGGGTGCGCAGCAAGAGGTCCGCACCCAGCAGGCCCAGGCGCTCGCTCAGTTGACCGGCGGTCTCCTGGGGGCCGATGTCCACGGCCTCCTGGAAGATGACGTCGCCGGTGTCCATGCCCAGGTCCATGAACATGGTGCTCACGCCGGTCCGGGTGAGCCCCCGCATCACCGCCCGGCTGATGGGCGCGGCCCCGCGCAGGGCCGGCAGGAGCGAGGTGTGCACGTTGATGGCCCCCAGGCGCCCGGCGGCCAGCACCGGCCCGGGCAGCAGTTGGCCAAAGGCCAGCACGGTGAGCGCGTCGGGGCCAAGGGCGGCGATGTCGGCGGCGATGCTCCCCACCTTTTCGGGCTGGATCACCGTTAGACCCAGGGCGTCGGCGGCCAAGGCCACGGCGCAGCGGGTGAGCTTGCGCCCCCGCCCGGCCGGGCGGTCGGGCTGGGTCACCACCAGCTTGATGCGGTGGCCGGCCTGGTGCAGGGCCTCCAGGGAGGGCACGGCTATATCGGGGGTGCCCAGGAAGACCAGGTCCAAGAGAGGAGGGTTCGCGCTCATCGGCTTATCCCCTGATACGCCGGGCAGTGGCGCTTCACAGTCTCGTAGATACTGAAGTCGGCTCGCCTCTCTATATATAGCAAATAGCTGTCATTGCGAGGAGCGTAAGCGACGAAGCAATCTCCCGCTTCGGTCTTAACTCCTGCCTGACGAGCCAAAGAGCGAAGCTGGAGATCGCCACGCTGCGCTGGCGATGACGGCGATTGCTGTATGTTGCTTGGCGCCAGTTCGGGCATCCCGTCCCTGGCCAGCGCGCAAGCGGCATAAATCATGAAGTAGGGTGGATTGCCTCGTCGCATCTCTACTAGAGATGCTCCTGGCAATGACATGTCTTGCTGGACTCGGTGGCCTCCCAGCCAGAGCCGCCGGCGCCGCCATGCGAAACAGCCTCGCCCGACCCATTTATGCCAGCGGCGGCTCGCCGCCCTTCTTGAGTTGCTTGAGGCGGCGCTTGCGGTACAGGGCGCGGCGTAGGGGGCTGATGCGGTCCAGGAAGAGGCGGCCCACCAGGTGGTCCAACTCGTGTTGCAGGCAGATGGCCATGAGGCCGCCGGCCTCCAGGGTGATGGGCCGGCCCTCGCGGTCCACGGCCTCCACCACCACCCGCTCGTTGCGCACCACGTCGCAGGTGTAGTCGGGCACCGACAGGCAGCCCTCCTCGAAGACCGTCTCGCCGCTGGCCTCCACGATGCGGGGGTTGAACAAAAACAGGGGGGTGCCGCGCTCCTCGCCCCGGACGGTGTCAATCACCACCAGGTTGAGCAGCTCGCCCACCTGGGGCGCGGCCAGGCCGATGCCCGGGGCGGCGTACATGGTCTCGGCCATGCTCTCGGCCAGTTCCACCAAGGGGCGCTCCACCGACTCCACCGGCTGGCAGAGTTGGCTAAGGACCGGGTCGGGAAAGGTGCGTATGGGCAGGACCGGCATGGCAACCCCAAGGGAAAGTGCTGTTTCTAGCCGGAATTATAATCAGCGGCCCGGCGAAAGCAACCCAAGAAGCAAGACCAGGCCCCTGCCTGGCTGGCGCTCCCGGGCGCTCGTTCCGCACTCGCCCCCTGCCGGGACACTGACTTGGCGAGATGCCTTCCTGGGCGGCCTCCGCGCCATGCTTGCCGCCAGGATCAACCCACGCGGGAGGCATGGCGGCCATGGGTGGCATTGGTTTTGATGGCGGACTGGGGATACCGGCTCCTGAGGGATCTGACCAGGAATATTTCGTGCGGAAGATTGGCTACCGCTGGCTAGCCAGCCGTGGCAAGGACGCCTGCCGCCAGTGTGCGCTCCTACACAACAAGATTTTCTATTTCAAGCCAGAACCCGGCCAGGCCTCGGTCAGGGAAATGCCCAAGGGGCAGTTGCACCCGAACTGCGGCTGTACCACCGAACCAATAATAGAGGTTGTAGTTCCACTTATTACGAACCCCAAGCTAAAGCCTTACATGATTGACAAGGCGCAAGTTATAAGGGGGCTTATTTTCAGGTTGCCAAATCTGAACAGCAAGGGGAGCGCTCCAATATATGGCCGATATGGCGGTGATTACTGGACTGGTGGCCGTGATACCAGCCATGACCTTCACCCAGACCCCCATGACTATAACGCTCCGGGCGAGGATGACATGGATGAAATTTTCAAGAGCCACGACTTGTGTTACGATGCTAATGGGCGTGACAGCCTTGAGTGCGACAAAAAACTATATAGCGAGTTGGAAGCCCTTGACCCTGATCCGCAAAACTGGGATAACCCGCCAGTGGCAGATGGGGATATAGATTATGCGAAGCGCTATAGGAGATTAGCAATGCGAGACCATTGCGCAAAGCCGAAGTAGGTAGAGGTTCCCAGTTTTCGCCTTGATTTGTTGCCTTGCGCCTGGCCGGGTCTTTGATTTTCGGGCCTTTGATGGCCCCCGCACCGCCCCTTGCCCGCCCATGGGGGCGG
>JACQYR010000132.1 GCA_016208115.1 Desulfarculus sp. | reverse complement strand
CCGACTACGCCTCCGCCACCGGCTGCTTCTGGCCGCGGCTGGGGGCCAGGCCGCCGGAATGACCCAACTCCACCCGTGGTGCTTACGGAGTGCGTCAAGGATGATGGCGGCCGGCGCGGCAAGAAGGGCCGGGACTGATAATGCGCGTCAACAAGCTGACCAAGATATTTGGCGTGGGGCCTTTGGGAATGCTCCTGAGCGTCTTGTTGTTGGGGGCGGTCTGGCTGGTCCACGGCTGGCTGGGCCGGCCCCCCATGACCCAATATCAAGGGCTGATGACCTGGTTGTTTGGCCTCAGCGTGGGCCTGGGCCTGGGCCTGATCGCCTGGAGCATGGTCATCCTGCCCCCAGGCCAGCGCGGCAACGAACTCTGCACCAGCGGTCCTTTCCGCTATGTGCGCCATCCTCTCTACGCGGGCTTCATTTCCCTCATGACCTTCGGCCTGGCCCTGCACCTCAACGGTTACGTCTACCTGGTCTGGGCCGTGGCCTTGCACCCTCTTTGGCATTACCTGATTAAAACCGAGGAGGACCTGGCCCGGGAGGTCTTCGGGCAGCAGTACGCCCAGTACGCCAGCCGCACAGGGCGCTTTTTCCCGCGCCTGTTGCCGGCCAAGGATTAGTCGGGGTCAACGAAGGCGGCGTGCAGCCTGGCCCGCAACTGCCCAGCCCGTTCCAGGGCCTGCTCCACCATTGCCAGCTCGGGGCCGGACAGGGCCGCGCTCAGGCGCGGGCAGACGTAGTGCAGGCAGGCATAGGGCCGTGCCCGCCAGGGCAGCAGGCAGCCCTCGGCCTCCAGGAAGGGGCAGCCCCTTTCGCGGGGCCGGGGGTAGGGCAGGTGATTGAGGCCCAGGGCGGCGAAGTAGATCAGGTCCACCTGGTCCAGCAGGCCGTGGGGGCTTATGCCCAGGCAGCAGACCTTGTCGCAGGCCGGACAGAGCTCCGGGCACAGGCGGGCGAAGGCCTGGCGGGCCGGCTCCAGGCAGGCCTCCAAATGGGCGGCCAGGTCGCGGGTGGCGGCCTGGCCGGGAGCGGCCACCCGAGCCAGCAGGCGGCGCTGGGACTGGCGCCAGCGCGCCGGCGTGAAGGGGAAGTCCTGGCGGCTAATAGCTCAAACCCACTTTGGCGCGCACGGCCTCCAGGGTGGGCGCGGCCACGGCGCGGGCCTTTTCGGCGCCCATGCGCATGATGCGGTGCAACTCGCCCGGGTCGGCGGCCAGTTCGGCCCGCCGGGCGCGGTAGGGCGCGAAGTACTCCCACATGCGGCTGAAGAGTTCCTTCTTAACCGTGCCGTAGCCCAGGCCGCCGGCCCGGTAGCGCCCGGCCAGGTCGTGCTTCTCGCCATCGCTCAAGAACAGGCTGATGAGCGCGAAGACGTTGCACTTGTCCGGGTCCTTGGGCTCCTCCAGGGGCGTGGAGTCGGTGACGATGCTCATGATCTTTTTCTTGAGCTCTTTCTCGGCCCCGAATATCTCCAGGGTGTTGCCGTAGCTCTTGGACATCTTCTGGCCGTCAATGCCCGGCACCACGGCGGTGTGCTCGTCAATCCAGGGCTCGGGCACCACGAAGGTCTCGCCGTAGGCGTTGTTGAAGCGCATGGCGATGTCGCGGGTTATCTCCAGGTGCTGCTTCTGGTCCCTGCCCACGGGCACCACGTCGGCCTGATAGAGCAGGATGTCGGCGGCCATGAGCACCGGATAGCTGAACAGGCCGTTGTGGTGCGTGAAGCCTTTTTGCAGCTTGTCCTTGTAGGAATGGGCCAGCTCCAGCCGCGCCACGGGGGCGTGGTTGTTCAGTATCCAGGTCAGCTCGCAGACCTCGGGCACGTCGGCCTGCACGTAGAAATAGGCGCGCTCGGGGTCCAGGCCCAGGGCCAGAAAGTCCAAGGCCGCGTCCAGGGTGCCCTGCTTGAGTCGGGCGCCCTCGCTCACCGTGGTCAGGGCGTGGTAGTTGACGATGAAGCAGAAGAGCTGGTGCTCCTCCTGGAAGCGGATCATGGGCTGCATCATGGCGAAGTAGTTGCCGATGTGCAGGGTGCCCGAAGGCTGGATACCCGATAGGACGCGCATGCCTGAAAAGACCTCCCTGGCCCAGAATCGAGGAGCCATCATACCCAGGCGCAATCGCGCCTGCCTGGGGCCTGAACGCGCCACGGCTGGACCGCCATGGCCAGCCCAGCCGTGAATGGCGCCCGGACTTAATCTACATCCATCACCCTGACGTAGGACTTGGAGCGCAGCTCGGTGAGCCATTCCCGGAAGCGCTTCTCCAGGGCCTCCTGCTCCAGCTTGACCCGCAGTTGCTCGCGCATCTCCGGGCGCAGGGCACTGCCCCCGCCGGCGCCCGGCTGGCCCATGAGTTGCAGAAAGGCATAGCTGCCGGGCAGCTTGATGACCTGGCTGACCTGGCCCGGTTTGAGCTGGCTCAGGGCTTGGCGCATCTCGGGCAAGAGGTCGCCCTCGGGCACCGGCCCCAGTTCGCCGCCCTGCTCGGCGCCGGGACCCTGGGAGTGGCGGCGGGCCAGTTCGGCGAAGCCCTGGCCGCCGGCCACCTGCTTGCGCAGCTCCTCGGCCTGCTTGCGCACCGCCTCCTCGGCGGCGGGGGTGGGGTTCTCGGGCAGGTTGAGGAACAAGGCCCGCAGGCGCAGCTCCTTGCCGGGCTCCCCGCCGGCCTGGCCCTGCTGCTGGCGGTAATGGGCCTCCACCTCCTTGTCGCTGATGACCACCCGGTTCTTGACGCTACGCTCCACCAGCTTGTGCTTGAGTATCTCGCGCTTGAGCTCTTGGCGGTACTCATCGGGGGTCAGCCCCCGCCGGCTGAGCTGGGCCGCGAACTCCTCCTCGCCCAATTGGTTGGCCGCCTTGATGCGCTCAATGTAATGCTCGACCTCGGCCGTGGTGGCCGAAAGGTTGGCGCGCTTGACCTCCTGCTCAAAAATCTTGTCCTCGATCAAACGCTCCAAGGCCATGCGGCGCAGTTGGCCCTTGCTGGGCAACTGCTCCCCGGGGCGGGTGGCGGCCGCCGCGGCCACCTGGGACTCCAGCAGGGCCCCTACCTTATCCAGGTCCAGGGAGGTTATCACCTCGTCGCCCACCACGGCCACCACCCGGTTCACCTGGGCTGGGGCCGGCGTGGCCGCCAAGACCAGGGTGAGCAGGCAGCCCAGCGCCGGTAGCATCATTTTCAGACTGGCCATCATCATTGTCCCCCTGCGTCGCCAAGCAGTCCGCTCTGTTCGAAACGGGCCTCGAACACCACGCGGGCCTTGGAGCGCAATTCCTCGATGTACGAGGAGGCCAGGGCCTCCCGCTTCTCGGCCGAGAGCCGGCGTTGTATCTCCTCGGCGGCCTGGCTCAGGTCCAGTTCAGCCGCCGGGCGCTTGGCCAGCACCCGCGCCACATGAAAACCGTAGGGGCTGGGCAAGGGACCAGCCAACTTGCCCGGCTCCAGGGCAAAGATTTTATCCTCCAGGGCCGGAGGCATGTGGCCCCGGCTGAGCCAGGTGGGCTCGCCGTCGTCGGCCAGGGCCAGGCCCAACTCGGCCGCCGCCGTGCCCAGGTCCTCGCCCTTGGCCAGGCGCTGCACCAGGTCTTGGGCCGACTCCTTGCTGGGCATCAGCACGTGCTGGGCCAGCACCTGCTCCGGCCGGCGGAAGTCCTCGCGGTGGGCCTGGTAATAGGTGCGCACGTCGTCGGCGGCGATGTGCACCCGCCCGCCCAGCAGCAGGTCCAGGGCCTTCTGCATGAGTATCTCCTGGGACAGCACCCGGCGCCACTCCTCGTATTCGATGCCCTGGGCCAACAGCGAGCGGTCAAAGGCCTCCTCGCTCAGGCCCCGGCGCAGGGAGGCCTCCTCGCGGTCCAATTCCTCGGGCTCCAGGCGGATGGATTTGGCCTGGGCCTGAACCAGTACCAGGCGCCGCCGCACCAAGGTCTCCAGCACCGCCCGCCTCAGGTCGCGGGTCAGCGCCGTGGGGTCCTTGCCCAGGCCCATGAAGGCGCTTTGGGCCAGGAAGTCCTCCATGAGGATGGCCTGGTCCTCCACGCTGGCCAACTCCGGGGAGTGGGACTTCTTATCGCAGGCCCCGGCCATGGCCAGGGACAGCAACATTAGGCCGCAGGCCAGAAGGCGGCGTGAGCGGCCCCGCCGGGGGGCCTGAGGAGATTCTTGCAGCATAACAAGCAGGTTAGTTACCATGTCCCCCGATGTATTGCAAGAAGTCCTTGGCCTGGGCCAGGGGCGGGTCCTCGGGGCGCAGGCGCAGGTTGACCCGGCCGTCGGGGAAGACCTGCACCCGCTTGGGCTCCTTGCGCGCCAGGCCCAAGAGGCGGTCCAGGTCCACGCGGGCCTCGTGGCCAAAATGCACCTGCAACTGCCCGCCCGAGAGGTCCAGGCGGCTGGCATACAGCCGGCGCAGGGTGTATTTCAGCTCCACGGCCTCAAGCAGGTTGCTGGCCGCTGGTGGCGGCGGGCCGAAGCGGTCGCTCATCTCGGCGGCCACGGCGGCCAGTTCCTCGGGGGCCCGCGCCAGGCTCAGGCGCTTGTACAGGCTTAAGCGCACCTGGCTGTCGGGCACGTAGCTCTCGGGCAGGCTGGCGTTGATGGCCAGGTGCAACTCCGGCTCCGGCCCCTCGGCCGGGGCCTCGCCCTTCAAGCTGGCCACGGCCTCCTCCAGCATGCGCACGTACAGCTCGTAGCCCACCTCGGCCACCTGGCCCGACTGCACCTCGCCCAAGAGATTGCCCGCCCCGCGTATCTGCAGGTCGTGCATGGCGATGGCAAACCCCGCCCCCAGTTGGGTGAAGTCCATGAGGGCCTTGAGGCGCTTGGCGGCGTCGCGGCCCAGCGAGCCCTCGCTCTTGACGAAGAGATAGGCGTAGGCCTTCTCGCCGGCCCGGCCCACCCGGCCTCGCAGTTGGTATATCTGGCTCAAGCCCAGCTTGTCGGCGTCGTTGATGATGATGGTGTTGGCGCTGGCGATGTCCAGGCCGGACTCGATGATGGTGGTGCAGACCAGCACGTCCAGGCTGCGGCGCACGAAGGCCAGCATGACCTTCTCCAGCGACTTCTCGGCCATCTGGCCGTGGGCCACCCCCACGCGGGCCTGGGGCGTCAGTTGACTGACCAGGCGGGCCATGCGGCTGATGTCCTGCACGCGGTTGTGCACCAGGAATATCTGTCCGCCTCGGGCCAGTTCCTGCTCAATGGCCTCCTTGAGGCTCTTGGGGTTGAAGCTGGCCAAATAGGTCTTGATGGCCTGGCGGTCGGCCGGGGGGGTGTTGATGACGCTCAGGTCGCGGATGCCCGACAGGCTCATTTGCAGGGTGCGGGGTATGGGCGTGGCGGTCAAGGTCAGCACGTCCACCAGGCGCCGGAGCTTCTTGAGCCGCTCCTTGTCCTGCACCCCGAAGCGCTGCTCCTCGTCCACCACCACCAGGCCCAGGTCCTTAAAGACCACGTCCTTTTGCAGCAGGCGGTGGGTGCCCACGATGATGTCCACCTTGCCGGCGGCCAGGTTGGCCAGCACCTGCTTCTGCTGGGCGGCGGTCTTGAAGCGGCTCAGGGACTCCACGTTCAGGGCCTGGTCCTTGAGGCGCTCGAAGAAGGTCTGGTAGTGCTGCTCGGCCAGCACCGTGGTGGGCACCAGGAAGGCCACCTGCCGGCCCTGCATGGCCACCAGGTAGGCGGCGCGCAGGGCCACCTCGGTCTTGCCGTAGCCCACATCGCCGCAGATGAGCCGGTCCATGGGCCGGGGGGCCGTGAGGTCGGCCACCACGTCCTCGATGGCCTTGGCCTGGTCCGGGGTCTCCTGATAGGGGAAGGTGGCCTCGAACTCGCGGAAGGCGCTGTCCGGCGGGGCGTAGGCGTGCCCCTTCTGGAAGCTGCGCGCGGCGTAAAGCTCCACCAGGTCGCGGACGATGGCCTCCACGGCCTTCTTGACCCGGCTCTTGGTCTTGTGCCAGGCCTTGCCGCCCAGGCGGTCCAGGGGCGGCGGGGTGTCGCCGGGGCCGCGGTACTTGCTGATGAGCCCCATGCGGTCGGCGGGCAGGTAGAGCTTGTCGCCGCCCTGGAAGGTCAAGAGCAGGAAGTCGCTCTCGGCCGGCCCCACGGCCATGCTGGACAGCCCCTCATAACGGCCGATGCCGTGGTCCACGTGCACCACGAAATCGCCTGGGGTGAGGTCGTCCAGGGCGGCCAGCATGGCCGAGAGCCGGGGCGGGGCCTTCTGGCGCACCACCCGGGGGGCGCCGAAGACTTCGTCCTCGGTGACCAAGGTCAGCGGCAGCTCCTGGGGCGCGAAGCCGGCCCCCAGGGCGCCCATCACCAGCCACAGGGCGCCCCGGCCCGTGCCCACCCCCGCCTGGGCGGCCTGGCCCAGGGCGGTGGTGGCCACCTCGCGCTCGGCGAACAACTCGCCCAGGCGCTCCACCTGGGAGCGCGAGCGGCAGACCAGGATGACGTCGCGTCCCTCTTGGCCCTGCTCCTCCACCCAGCCCAGGAAGCGCTCCAAGAGCGAGCCCTCGCCCTTGCGCGCCAGCTCGCCGTGCAGGCCGGTGTGGCCGGCGGCCCGCATGGGCACCAAGACCGCCTCCTCGCCGGGCTGGGCCGTGAGCGCCAGGGCCTTCATCAGCAGCCGTGGCCGGGCTTCCAGGCGCTGGGCCACCTGGGCCGGCGTGCGCCGCAGCATGGGCGGCGGCAGCACGATGCGCCCTTCCTCGCGGGCCTCCTCGAACTCCTGGACCAGGGTTTCGGCCTCGGCCAAAAGGCGCGACTGCACCTCCGCCGGTTCCAAGAGCACGTGCAGGCAGTCGCCGGGCAAAAACTCCAGTAGCGGACCAAAGAAATCCACCACCGAGCCGCGCACCGCGAAGTCGCCCACCTGCTCCACCAGGGAAACCTGGGTGTAGCCGCCGGCCAGGAGGGCCTCCTGCAGGGCCTGGCGCTCCAGGGCCTGGCCGGGCCCCAGCTCCAGGGCGCTGTCCACCAGGTACTCGGGCGGGCACAGGCGGCTGGTCAACCCCCGGGCCGAAGTAACCACGATCAGCGGCTCCTGGCCGGCCAAGAGCTCCCACAGCACCCCCAGGCGCCGGGCGGTCACCTCCGGCGGGGGGGCCATGTCCTGGTAGGGCGAGAACTCGTAGGCCGGGTACAGGCGCACGGGGCTCTGCCCATCGGCCTGGCCGGCCAGGAAGAACTCCAGGTCGCGGGCCAGGGCCTCGGCCGCGGCCAGGGTGTGGCAGACCACCAGCCAGGCGCGCGGCTGGTGCAGCCAGGCCCGGGCCAGGGCAAAGGCGCGCGCCCCGGCCTCCAGGCCGGAGATGAGCACCCGGCCCTGTTCGTGCAAAAGGCCAAGTCCGCGTTCCAACTCCGGGCCAAGAGGCCAGGGGGGGGCAACGGCGGAATTTTGCGGAGGCGTGCTCAAGGGCCAAAAACCTCAAGGAATATGTGAAGGCATCCAGCGGCGCCCCTGCGCCAGGGGCGACCTCACCAAGAATAGCCCAGGCCCGGCACCTCTACAAGCGGGGTGCCCCCACTGGGAGGGTGTGCCCGCCGCCGGGCATAAGCGGGTCGTGAGAAGTTGTGCCCCTGGAGGGTGCTGTCCGCTCCCGCCGGAGGGCCTAGCAGTCTAGGAAAGGAAGGAACGGGGGCAGGCCCGGCACACCCTTGCGCGGCATGTCCATTTTTCCTTTCCCTGACCTCTTTAACCTGACCTGGGAGCCCCCGCCAAATGGGGTATACTGGCCATGCCCCTGACCGCCAGCCACAGGCCCGGACCGGCGGGGCTGAGGAATCCGTTTTTCAGGAGGCACCCTTGCCAAATCCCGTGATGCTGCCCGAGGCCGGGGCCGGACGCAACCAGGCCCTGCGCACCGCGCTAAGCCTGTGCGCCCTGGCCAGCCGCCCGCTGGTCTGCCGGGGGCTCTTGGATGACAACCCCCGCCCCAAGCCCGGCCTGGGGCCGGGCCACCTCACCCTGGCCCAGGCCGTGGCCCAGGTCACCGGCGGCAGCTTGAGCGCCGAGCTGGGCGACGAGGAACTGACCCTGGAGCCGGGGCGGCCCCGGGCCGGCGACTACGACTTCGATGTCTCCGGCCAGCGCCAGAGCGCCGCGCCGCTGAGTTGGCTTCTGGAGACCCTGCTCTTGCCCCTGGCCGCGGCGGGCGGAGAGAGCAGCCTGTATATGCTGGGTGGCACCCACGTCATGGGCGGCCCCACCAGCGACGAGATCAGGCAGGTGCTGGTGCCCAACTGGCGGCTTCTGGGCCTGGAGGTGGGATACACCGAGGTGACGCCGGGTTTTTATCCCGAGGGCGGCGGCGAGGCCGAGGCCCGCCTGGAAACCTGCGGGCTTGTTACCCCCCTGGTGGCCGAGGAGGCCTTCGCGCCGGCGCGGGTGGGGCTGGAGGTGCTCTCCTCGGGTCTGCCGGTGCACCTGGCCGAGCAGGCCTTGGAAGGCGCCTTGGCCCGCCTGGAGCTGCACGGCATCAAGCCCCAGACCCGCCTGCGCAAGGCCCGGGGCGGGGTGGGCCTGGCGCTCTTGGTCTGGGCCGAGGGCAAGAACGGCCTGCGGGTGGGCTTCAACGCCCTGGGCCGCCGGGGCGGACGGCCCGAGGCCCTGGCCACCGAGGCCGTGGAGGCCCTGATGGCTTTCCTCAAAAGCGGCGCCGGCCTGCCCGCCAGTCTGGCCGCCCGGCTGCTGGCCCCCTTGGCCTGCGCCCGGGGCCTGAGCCGCCTTAGCGTGGAGGCCGCCAGCCGCGAGCTCAAGGCCGCCGTCAAGGCCGTGGAGGCCGTCTGGCCGGGCTGCGCGCGCCTCTACGATGACCCCAAGGGCGGGCCGGCCCTCTTGCGGGTGATGGGCCGCGATCTGGGGCGGGCGCTATAGCAGTTTGGGGTGCATGGGATTGGGCTGATGCCGAAGACCGTCTCTTGATTCCAACAAAACGGGCGGGGATAAACCCCGCCCGCGGTTTGTCTTGATGACGGCCAGGGGAAAAGGGCGCGCGGCCCCGATCTTACTTCTTCTTGGCCGAGGCGCGCTTGCTGGCCTTCAAGGGGTTGATCTTGGCCGATTCCTTGGACTCGGCCTTGATGTGGGTGGCGAAGTTGCAGGGGCCGTTGCGCCACTTGGAGGCCGGGTCGGGATAGCTCTTGCAGTAGGCCTGCTCACCGGCGGTCACGGTGCGGTCGCAGCCCTGGCAGGCCTCCACGATGGGGTGGCAGGTGCCGGCGGTGAAGCGGCAGCCCTTGGGGGACATGAAGTTGCATTCCATGCCTTCTCTGGTGGTGATGCAGAGCATTGCCCGTACTCCTCAAAGAATAGAGTTCAGGGGACCAGCGCCCCTTGGTTGGTTGCTGTTTGGCCCGGCCCGGCGGCTGGGCCGCTTGCCACGGCAAAAGCTAAATATGGCATAAAGTTGTGGCCTGTCAAGGGCGCCATGGCGGCAAGGGGCGCCATCCACAAACCTGCCTCGCTTGGCTATTGGCCGCGATATTATTCGGTTGCCCCCCATGAGCGTCAAGCGGCCCCGGTTTGACGGCGGATTTGGGCCGGCTTTCCCGCCGGACCGCCTGGCGCCGTACTTGACAAAACCGCGGCCCTGACGTAGATAACGTAGCCTAGTTCAAAGGAAAAAACCGCCGGGCTAGGCGTAACCGCCAACCGGGGCCGGGCTGGGGCAGGAGTATTTCAAGTGTCTGATAAGCCTACCAAGAACGCCGAGACCTCCGAAAAGCCGCTGACCAAGATATTGGACGACAACCTGCTCATGCGCCAGCGGCGGCAGAAGGCCCAGGAGCTGAAAGAGGCCGGGATTCCGCTCTTCCCCAACAACTTCCGCCCCCGCAACCTCATCGCCGACATCATGACCGAGCACGAGCGCATGGACTCCGGCCGCCTAGAGGACATGCAGGACACCAAATTCGCCCTGGCCGGGCGCATCATGGCCATCCGCTCCTTTGGCAAGGCCGCCTTCATCAAGCTCCAGGACCGCTCGGGCAGCCTGCAATGCCACCTGGAGAAAAACGTGCTGGGCGAGGAGCGCTACGGCCTGTTCAAGAAGTTGGACGTGGGCGACATCATCGGGGTGCGCGGGCCTTTGTTCCGCACCCGCACCCAGGAGCTGACGCTTCGGGTGGAGCACTGGCAACTGGTCACCAAGAACTACCGCGCCCTGCCCGAGAAGTTCCACGGGCTCACCGACGTGGAGCAGCGCTACCGCCAGCGCTACCTGGACCTGATAATGAACCAGGAGGTGCGCGAGATATTCAAGGCCCGCTCCACCATCGTGGCCACCATCCGCCGCTACCTGCAAGACCGGGGCTTCCTGGAGGTGGAAACCCCCATGATGCAGCACATCCCCGGCGGGGCCATGGCCCGGCCCTTCGAGACCTTCCACAACGCCCTGGGCATGAAGCTCTTTTTGCGCGTGGCCCCGGAGCTGTACCTTAAGCGCCTGGTGGTGGGCGGCCTGGAGCGGGTCTTCGAGCTCAACCGCAACTTCCGCAACGAGGGCGTGAGCGTGCGCCACAACCCCGAGTTCACCATGCTGGAGTTCTACCAGACCTACGCCACCTACGAGGACCTGATGTCCACCACCGAGGAAGTGGTGGGCCTGTGCGCCAAGGCCGTGCTGGGCACCCTCAAGGTCCCCTACCAGGGGCGCGAGATAGACCTCACTCCCCCCTGGCAGAACTTCGATTTCCGCACCAGCCTCTTGGAGATCGGCGGGGTGCCGCCGGACGTGCTCTTCAACACCGAGAAGGCCCTGGACCTCTCGCGCCAGGTGGGTGGGGTGCACAAGCCCGGTGACGGCCTGGGCAAGGCCCTGGGCAAGATATTTGACGTGCTGGTGGAGCCCGAGCTGTTCCAGCCCACCTTCATCACCGGCTACCCCCTGGATATATCCCCGCTGTCGCGCACTAACGACCTGGACGCCGAGATCGTGGACCGCTTCGAGTTCTTCATAGCCGGCCGCGAGATGGGCAACGGCTTCAGCGAGCTCAACGATCCCGACGACCAGCGCGCGCGCTTTATGGACCAGGTGGCCCAGCGCGAGGCCGGCGACGACGAGGCCCAGTACATGGACGCCGACTACGTACGCGCCCTGGAGTTCGGCATGCCCCCCACCGCCGGCGAGGGCCTGGGCATAGACCGCCTGGTGATGCTGCTCACCGACCAGCCCAGCATCCGCGAGGTGATCCTGTTCCCGCTCTTGCGGCCCGAGCAGGGCTGATGGGTTTCGAGGTCCAGGTCGCCCTGCGCTACTTGCGCGCCCGGCGCAAACAAACCTTCATCTCGCTCATCTCGCTGTTGTCCATGGCCGGCGTGGCGCTGGGGGTCTGCGCCTTGATCGTGGTGCTGTCGGTGATGGGCGGCTTCGAGGGCCAGCTCAAGGAAAAGATACTGGGCGTCAACTCCCACGTCATGATCTTCAGGCTCACCGACCAGATCGCCGACCCGGCCCGGGTGCTCTCCGCGGCCCAGGCCGACCCCGAAGTGCTCGAGGCCACGCCCTATGTCTATGGCCAGGTGATGATCCTGGCCGGCTCGGGGGCCACGGGGGCGCTCCTCAGGGGCATCGAGCTGCCCAGCGCGCTCAAGGTGCTGGACCTGGAGAAGACCATGGTGCAGGGCTCGCCCCAGGACCTCATGGAGCCCGGCGGCTCCCTGCCGGGGCTGGTGGTGGGCGGGGCCCTGGCCCGCAAGCTGGGCCTGATGCGTGGCTCGGTGGTCAACGTGGTCAACCCCCTGGGGGAGGAAACCCCCGTGGGCCGGGCGCCCAAGAGCGAGCCCTTCCGGGTGGTGGGGGTCTTCGAGTCGGGGATGTATCAGTACGACTCCACCCTGTGCTACATCTCCCTGCCCGCGGCCCAGGAGTTCTTCGGGCTGGGACGGGCGGTCAACGGCGTGGAGCTCAAGGTCAAGGACATCTACCAGGCCGACAAGGTGGGCACGCGCCTGAGCCGCCAACTGGGGCCGGGCTATTTCGCCCGCGACTGGATGGCCGCCAACCACAACCTCTTCGCGGCCCTCAAGCTGGAAAAGATCACCATGTTCGTGATCCTTATCCTCATCGTCCTGGTGGCCGCCTTTGGCATCGTCAGCTCCCTCATCATGCTCGTCATGGAAAAAACCCGCGATATCGGCATATTGAAGGCCATGGGCGCCACGGCGGCCAGCATACGGCGCATCTTCATGCTGGAGGGACTCATCATCGGCACGGTGGGAACCCTGGTGGGCCTGGCCTCGGGGCTGGTCCTGTGCGGGCTCCTGGCCCGCTACAAGTTCATTGACCTGCCGGCCGATGTCTATCCCTTGAGCACTCTGCCGGTGGAGGTGGAACCCCTGGTGGTGGCCCTGGTGGCCGCCTCGGCGGTGGTCATCAGCCTGCTGGCCACCATCTATCCCTCCCTGGCCGCCGGCCGTCTGGACCCGGTGGAGGCCCTGAGGTACGAATGAGCCTTGCAGCCGGCCAGGAAATAGCGTGCCTTGAGGGGCCTAAAGCCGTGACAAAGCAGACACCTTTTATTCTAATAGAAAAGCTTTGCAAGACCTACGAGGGTCCGCGTGATAAAGTGGAAGTCCTCAAGGGTCTGGACCTAACGGTGGCGGCTGGGGAGACCGTGGCCATCGTGGGGTCGTCGGGCGTGGGTAAATCCACGCTTTTACACATAATAGGCACTCTGGACCGCGCATCTGCGGGCCGGGTGATGATGCCGGCCCTGATCGCCAAGCAGGACCGCCGGCAGGCCGAGAAGCTGGCGGGCGAGCTCTTGGCCGAGGTGGGCCTGGCCCAGCGCCAGGGCCACCGCCTGGGCGAGTTGTCGGGCGGCGAGGCCCAGCGGGTGGCGGTGGCCAGGGCCTTGGTCTTGCGGCCGCGGCTCTTGCTGGCCGACGAGCCCACCGGCAATCTTGACGAAAGGACCGGCGCGAAGGTGCATCAACTGATTTTGCGCCTCAACGCCGAGATGGGGCTGACCACCCTGGTGGTCACCCACAACGAGCGCCTGGCGGCCTCCCTGGACCGCCGGCTGCGCCTGGCCGAGGGGCGGATCATTCCCTTGCCCTAAGGGGCCGGCGTGTTTTTGGTCGAGCCGCCGCCTAAGCCTCACGGCGGCTGGCGGAGGGCATAAGCCACGGAGGGCTTGGCCCGCTACACACATTGATGAACGGGGGCCGAATGAAGAACAAGGCACTGCTGTGGGTCCTGGCTGCCCTTCTGCTAATGGCTTGGCCGGGCGTGGTGTTCTCGGCCGAACCCGCCAAGGTGGCGGTATTCCCCTTTGACGTCTTCAGTCAGGAGCCGCTGGAGCAACTTCGCCAGGGTTTGCAGGCCACCCTGGCCAAGAAGCTCAAGACCGAGGGCCTCAATGTCCTGGACCTCAAGGACGTCAACCGCGCACTGGCCGAGGCCAAGAAGCCCCTGGACCTCACCCTGGCCCGCAACCTGGCCGGCCGTTTGGGGGCCGAGTACGCGGTCTACGGCTCCCTTACCAAGATCGGCAACCGGGTGTCCCTGGACGTCAAGCTCCTGGACGTGCTGGGCATGCGGCGTCCCCAGTCCTTGTTCGTGGAGGGCACGGGCACCGACTCCCTGGAGGGACTCACCGACCGCCTGGCCCGCGAGCTAAGCACCCAGGCCGCCGGCCGCGAGCAGGTGGCCGACATCAAGGTGGAGGGCAACAAGCGCATCGAGGCCGAGGCCATCAAGGCCGTGATGCAGTCCAAGGTGGGCGGGGCCTACGCCCCCGTGCGCCTGGACGAGGACCTGCGCGCCATCTGGAAGATGGGCTATTTCGACGACGTGCGCCTTGACGCCAGCGATTCCCCCCAGGGCAAGGTGGTCAAGGTGGTGGTCAAGGAAAAACCCACCATCCGCGAGGTCAACCTCATCGGCAACAAGGCCATTGATCAAAAAGACCTGCGCGACCAGATCGGCATCAAGGCTTTCGGCGTGTTCAAGCCCGAGACCATCAAGGAGGCCGAGGCCAAGATCGTCAAGCTCTACCACGATAAGGGCTACTACGACGCCAAGGTGGCGAGCGAGATCATAACCACCCCCTCCGGCGATCCCGGTGTGAACTTCAAGATCGAGGAAGGCAAGAAGGTCTTCATCAAGAAGATATCCTTCACTGGCAACAAGTCCTTCAAG
>JACQYR010000090.1 GCA_016208115.1 Desulfarculus sp. | reverse complement strand
TGGCTGCTGTGCTCCACCAGGGCCAGTCCCAGGCGCTCCTCCGAGGCCTTGAGCCGGCCCCAGGCGGCGCGGTAGCTCATGCCCAGCTTCTGGGCGGCCCCGGCCAGGGAGCCGGTCTCCACGATGGCCGCCAGCAGTTCCTGCCGGCCCTGGCCGAAGAGCACCCTGCCGTCGCGCTCCAGCCACATCTTGAATTGAATGCGCACCTAGGGGCCTGCCTTTCCGCCCCGCGCGGGGCCTGGCCGATGGCCGGTTTGGCCGGCGGCCTTTGCTAACCATTTACAGCTCTGAGGAGTATTCCTCAGGCCTGGGCAAAAGGGGCTTCAAGGCGGTTAATACCCCTGGGATATCCCTGGAAACCACGTCCCAAATCAGAAGAGGCTCAACATCGTCGTATTCGTGGATCAGGCGGTTGCGCATGCCGGCAATTTGGGCCCAAGGAATCTGCGGATGGGCCTCCTTGAATCCGGCGGAAAGGCGCTTTACCACCTCTCCCAGGATAATAATTTGGTGCATGACAGCCGACTGTGTCTTTGGATCAGACAAGAAGGAGGCCTTATCCATGCCCCTGGTGAACTCCAGGATCAGGGCACCGGCATGGTCCAGATCCAGCAAATAGGAGGGGTCACGATCCATAAACCCTCCTGGCTCCTTCCAAGATGGCCTTGCGGCGAATCCAATTGTGACTGCGCTCGATGGCCCGGCGGCTGACCAAATCCACCTTGCGGCCCAATATCTGGGCCAGTTCTTCTTCCATGTTCACCAAATCCAGCAGGGACCGCTCCGCGCCAGGGCTGAAGGTATAGAGCAGGTCAATATCGCTGTCCGGCCGGAAGTCCTCCCCCAGGGCCGAGCCAAATAGAGACAGCTCGCTGACCTTCCAGCGGTGGCAGAATTCGGCGATCCGCTGGGCTGGCCAAACAGTGGGCATCGCCATGGGGTCTCTCCTGGTCCATTTGATGCCAGTGGTCTAAACCATGTTTAGCCCCTTTGGCCGCCATCGGTCAACCATGGCGAAAAAATCGGGGATTTGGCGCGCCGCCTGGGCCTGGTCCCGCCGTCTCCACCCCCCCGCGGCCCCTTTGCCTCTTGACGCCGGCCTCCCCCCGCCCCAACATGATAGGGATCAACCATACACGGGGATGACCAGCATGAAAAAGCTACTACCGCTGTTGCTCCTGGCCATCATGTGCCTGGGCGGGGCCCCGCCGGCCGCCGCCTCGCCGCTCAAGGAGGGCGACAGCCTGCCGGCGCTCAAGTTCGCCGCCCCGGCCCAGGCCGCCCAGGCCCGCTACCTGGGGCTGGCCATCGGCCAGGGGCAGTTCTCCCTGGGCCAGGTCAAGGCCTCCCATCTGCTGGTGGAGGTCTTCAGCATGTACTGCACCTTCTGCCAGGTTGACGCCCCCCAGGTCAACCAACTGCACGAGCTCATCAAGCAGCAGGACCTGGAAGGCAAGCTCAAGATGGTGGGCCTGGGCGCCGGCAACTCCGAATACGAGGTGGGGGTCTACCGCAAGAAATTCAACGTGGCCTTCCCCCTGCTGCCCGACGCCGACTTCAGCGCCCACAAGGCCCTGGGCCAGCCGCGCACGCCCTTCTTTGTCCTGCTCAAGCTCTCCGGCCAGGAGGCGCCCCAGGTGCTCTACACCCACCTGGGCTCCATCGGCCAGGCCCAGGATTTCCTGGCCACCCTAAAGCAGAAGGCCGGCCTGAAGTAGGGAGGGACCCATGCGCCATTCATCCCGCCTGCTGACCCTGGCCGGGGGGCTGTTGGTCCTGGCCCTGCCGGCCTGGCTCTGGGCCGCCCTGCCCCGGGAGGAAATCTACCAGCCGGGCCAGCTCAAGCCCGTGGACAGCCAACTCAAGGTGGCCGTGGGGCAGGTGGCCCCGGACTTCAGCCTGCCAGCGGTGTCTGGCGGCCGCGTGTCCTTGAGCCAATACCGGGGCAAAAAGAACGTGGTGCTCTCCTTCGTGCCCGCGGCCTGGACCCCGGTCTGCTCGGAGCAATGGCCGGGCTACAACCTGGCCCGGGAGGAGTTCGAGGAGCGCGGTACCATCGTGCTAGGCATCACCACCGACAACCTGCCCACCCTCTTCGCCTGGACCCGGGCCATGGGCGGGGTGTGGTTCCCGGTGCTCTCCGACTTCTGGCCCCACGGCGCCGTGGCCGGCCAATATGGCGTGCTGCGCGGCGACGGCACCAGCGAGCGCGCCCTGCTGCTCATAGACAAGGCCGGCGTGCTGCGTTACATCGCCGTGCAGGACATCAACATCCGCCCCGACCTGGGGGTGCTCATGGGCGAGATTGACAAGCTGAGGTAGCCCATGAGGATGCAGGAATTATTCCGTTATTTAATAGGCTATCTGGTTGGCACCCTCGTTTTTTTACTGGCCATCCCCTATGGGCTCTGGTCCCTGGCCGCCGCCTTGGCTGATATGCCCTGGAGCCGTCTGCCCCTGCCCGGGGCGCTCCGGTTGGTGATGGCCGCGTGCCTCGGCCTGCTTGGTTTCTTCTTCGCCCTCTGGTCCAACCTGGCTCTCTTACGCCAGGGCCGGGGCGGCCCGACCGATCTACTGAACGTGGCCATCAGCCCACGCACCAAGCGCCTAGTCACCAGCGCGCCCTATGCCTACACCCGCAACCCCATGGTCTTTGGCATGTTATGCGTCTACCTGGCGCTGGCCCTCTACCTCGACTCCTGGCCGGCCTTCTTGGCCGTGATAGCCTTTGCCCTGGTGGTGCGGCTCTATGTCCTACCCTCAGAGGAACAAAGGCTGTCGCGTGATTTCGGTCAACAGTATCAAGAGTATCGCCGCAGGGTCCCCATGCTCGTGCCCTGGCCTTTCAGGAGAAACTCCTCCTAGCGCCCATTATTCCCACCCCCCGTGCCAGACCGGCGGCTTGTTATTTCTTGCCGCCTGTGCCATCTTTGACATAATATTTTCGCGAAAGTTTTCTCAAACAGCGGCCGCTAGCAGCATGAAGCCCTTCTTCCAAGTACAGACCGTGGCCCAGGTGCACGCCCGCCTGCGAGCCGTTTCACCCCTGCCCAACGAGCAGGTTGACCTGCTGGAGGCCGGCGGGCGCACCCTGGCCCAGGACTTGATCGCCCCCCACGACCTGCCAGGGTTTGCCCGCGCCTGCATGGACGGCTACGCCGTGCAGGCCGTGGACACCTTCGGGGTCAGCGAGAGCCTGCCGGGCTACCTGACCCTGGTGGGCGAAGTAGCCATGGGCCAGGCCCCGGCCTTTGGCCTGGGTCCGGGCCAGTGCGCACGCATCGGCACCGGGGGCATGCTGCCCCAGGGCGCCGATGCCGTGGTGATGGTGGAGCACACCCGCGCTCTGGACCAGGAAACCGTCGAGGTCAGCCGAGCCGCCGCCCCAGGCAACCACCTCCTGGGGCCCAGGGACGACGCCCAGGCCGGCCAGGTACTCTTGGCCGCCGGCCAGGTGCTGCGTCCCCAGGACTTGGGGCTGTTGGCCGCCCTGGGACAGGCCCGCGTGGCGGTGGCCAGCCGGCCCCGGGTGGGCATCATCTCCACCGGCGACGAGGTGCTGCCCGTGGAGGCCTGTCCCGGCCCCGGCCAGGTGCGCGACGTCAACACCTACACCCTGGCCCAGGCCGTGCGCGAAGCCGGCGGCCAGCCCATGGTGCTGGGCCTGGTGGGCGACGACGAGGCGGCGCTCAAGGCCACCGTGGCCGACTCCCTGGCCACCAACCAGGTCACCCTGCTTTCGGGCGGCTCCTCCATGGGCGGCCGCGACCTCACGGCCCAGGTCTTTTTGTCCCAGCCCGGGGCCGAACTCCTGGTGCACGGCGTGGCCGTGGCGCCTGGGAAGCCCTTCATCTGGGTGAAGGCCGGCCAGGGGCACCTCCTGGGTCTGCCCGGCCAAGTGGCCTCCTGCCTGGTGGCCTTCCACCTCTTTGCCGAGCCCCTGCTGGAGCGCCTGCTGGGCCGGGCCGGTGAGCCCTTCGGCCGCTTCGGCCGGCAGTCCGCCCGGCTCAGCCGCAACCTGCCCTCGGCCCCGGGGCGCGAGGAATACGTGCGCGTGCGCCTGTGCGCCCAGAACGGCACTCGGTTGGCCGAGCCGCTGTTTGGCAAGGCGACGGCCTGGTGCGCGTGCCCATGAACCGCGAGGGCCTGGAGGCCGGCCAGGCCGTGGAGGTGCTCACCTTCCCCGCGCGCTAGCCGCTCCAGCCCGTGGCCGCCCCCGAGCCTTGCGCCCTCATTGACCATATCTGGCGAGGTGACCGTCATGAAGCGCCATATCTACCTGGAAATGAAGCCGCTCATTCAGGCGCGCCAGGAATTCCTGGCCGCCTTCGATTGGATCGCCCTGGTGGGAGAAGAGGAGGCCCCCACGGTGGAGGCCCTGGGCCGGGTGACGGCCTGGCCGGTCTTCGCCAACTACTCCTCGCCCACCTACCACGCCGCGGCCATGGACGGCATCGCCGTGGCGGCGGAGGACACCTTCGGGGCCGCCGAGGACCGTCCCCTGCTCTTGCCCCTGGGGCAAACGGCCCACATGGTCAACACCGGCCAGCCCCTTCCCCCAGGCTGTAACGCCGTGGTCATGATCGAGCAGGTGCACCAGACCCCGGACGGCCAGGTGGAGATACGCGCCGCCGCCTTCCCCTGGCAGCACGTGCGCAAGGTGGGCGAGGACATGGTGGCCCACGAGATGATCCTGCCCCACCACCACCGCCTTTGCCCCCAGGACCTGGCGGCCCTGCTCACGGCCGGGGTCTTCCGGGTGCCGGTGTTGCAGCGCCCCCGGGTGGCCATCATGGCCACGGGCAGCGAGCTGCTGGACTGGCAACAGGCCGAGGACAGCGCCCCGGATTCAGGCGCCATCATCGAGGCCAACGCCACCTTCCTGGCCAGCCTGGTGCGCGAGTGCGGCGGCGAGGCCATCATCCTGCCCCGCCAGCCCGATGACTTCGAGACCATCAAGGCGGCCCTGGCCCAGGCCCTGGCCAGCCAGGCCCACGTGGTGGTGCTCAACGCCGGGGCCTCGGCGGGCTCCAAGGACTTCACCGCCCACGTGCTGGACGACCTGGGCCAGGTGCTGGTGCACGGGGTGACGGCCATGCCCGGCAAGCCCAGCATCCTGGGGCGGGCCCAGAATAAGCCCGTGGTGGGCAGCCCCGGCTATCCGGTCTCGGCCTGGGTCTGCTTCGACCAGTTCCTGCGGCCGGCCTTAAGCCTCATGCAGGGGCAGCAGGCCGAGGAGCGCCCCACCCTCCCGGTGGTGGCGGCCCGGCCCCTGCCCTCCAAGCTGGGGCAAGAGGAGTTTTTGCGGGTGCACCTGGGCCGGGTGGGCCAGAACGTGGTGGCCACCCCCTTGAAGCGCGGGGCCGGCACCATCACCAGCCTCACCAGGGCCGACGGCATCCTGCGCATCCCCGCCGAGAGCGAGGGCCTGGAGGAAGGCGCCACGGCCCAGGCCGAGCTCTTGAAGCCCCGCTGGGCCGTGGAGGAGACCCTGGTGGTGGTGGGCAGCCACGACGTGACCCTGGACCTCTTGGCCGACCACATGAAGACTATCAACCCTCGCCTGTGGATGAGCTCCTCCAACGTGGGCTCCCTGGCTGGGCTCATGGCCTTGAAGGGCGGCCGCAGCCACCTGGGCGGCACCCACCTCTTGGACACCGAGACCGGCGACTACAACGTCAGCTACCTCCAGAAGCACCTGGCCGGCCTGCCGGTGGTGCTGGTGACCCTGGCCTGGCGCCAGCAGGGGCTGATGGTCAAGAAGGGCAACCCCAAGGGGATAAACAGCCTGGCCGACCTGGCCCGGCCGGACGTGACCTTCGTCAACCGCCAGGCCGGCTCGGGCACCCGGGTGCTCCTGGACTACTACCTGGCCAAGGAGGGCCTGGACACCAGCCAGATCAAGGGCTACCGCCAGGACGAGTACACCCACACGGCGGTGGCGGTGCAGGTGCTCTCGGGCGGGGCCGACTGCGGCCTGGGCATCCTGGCGGCGGCCAAGGCCCTGGGCCTGGACTTCGTGCCCCTGTGCCCGGAGCGCTACGACCTGTGCATCCCCCAGGCCTTCCTGGATGACCACCGGGTCAAGGTGCTCCTGGACACCCTGCAAAGCCAGAGCTTCCGCCAGGCCGTGGAGGCCCTGGGCGGCTACGACATCTCGCCCATGGGAAACTTGGCCTGGCAGGGCTAAGCCCCGCCTATACCCCAGTCACTGGCCCCGCCCGCGCGGCGGGGCCTTTTTTTGTGCCCCCGCCCCCATGCCCCGTTTAGGACCGGCGCCGCCTTGTGCCTTGGGGTGGCCCTAAGTTGACATATTGGGCCTCAGACCTTTGTGCAAACTCGTTAGCAAGTATTCATTATCATATAGCCTACATTTTTGTGCAACGCCGGCCGGAGCGCCCCGCTGTGCAGGCCCGCCTCCAGGGGGAAGCTCACCCGCCGCACATATGTCATTTTTGACATATTTCTAAGAATTTTAAGTAGTTAGGCCGCTAATTACTTGACGCACTCCCGCCATTGGTGCTAGCAATGGAGTATGCCTGAGATGATTAGGGCACCCCAGTTAACCCACTGGTTTTGTCTGCCTTGTCATCCTTCCCGGCCGCCGGCGCCCGCCCCGCCGACGCCGGCCAGAACACGGCGGCGGCCTTGTTTGGGCATGGGGACCAGTGCCTGACTTTCGCGTAAATCATCCACTCCGGCCGGAACCCGCCGGCGCCCGCGCGCCGCGGCCGGGGGGCGTGTTTATTATTATCGCCGATTAAACCTAGGAGGTAACATGGCACTAACCCGTCGCGATTTTCTCAAGTGGTCGGGCATGGCCACCGTGGCCGGGGCCTGCCTGAGCCTGGGCTTCGACCTTAAACCCGTAAGGTCCCACGCCGCCGGGCTGAAAATCAAACAGGCCAAGGAAACCACCACCATCTGCCCCTACTGCGCCGTGGGCTGCGGCCAGATCGTGCACACCGACAAGCAGAGCGGGCAGATCATCAACACCGAGGGCGACCCGGACCATCCCATCAACGAGGGCGCCCTGTGCGCCAAGGGCGCCTCGCTCTATCAGTTGGCCGTCAACCCCGCCCGCGTCACCAGCGTGCTCTACCGCGCGCCCCTGAGCGACAAGTGGGAGGTCAAGAGCTGGGACTGGGCCTTGGACAGGATCGCCCAAAACGTCAAGCGCGACCGCGACGCGGGCTTCGCGCTGAAAAATGACAAGGGCCAGGTGGTTAACCGGGTCACCAACATCGCCCACATCGGCTCGGCGGCCATGGACAACGAGGAATGCTGGCTGATGCAGGCCATCATGCGCGCCCTGGGCCTTGTATATATCGAACACAGGGGGCCACGCTCATCAACGTGGACCCGCGCTTCACGCGCACCTCCTCCAAGGCCAACATCTACGCCCCCCTGCGCTCGGGCACCGACATCGCCTTCCTGGGCGGCATGATCCGCTTCATCCTGGATACCAAGCGCTTCTTCCCCGAGTACGTGGTCAACTACACCAACGCCTCCTACATCCTCTCGGGCAAGTTCAAGTTCGAGGACGGCCTGTTCAGCGGCTACGACGAGAAGGGGCGCAAGTACGACAAGGCCTCCTGGACCTTCGCGATGGATGAAAAGGGCCTGCCCAAGCGCGACCTGACCCTGCAGGACCCCAACTGCGTGTTCCAGCAGATGAAGAAGTTCTACTCCCGCTACACCCTGGAGAAGGTCAGCTCCATCACCGGCACCCCGGTGGCCGACCTGCTCAGGGTGTACGAGGCCTACGGCGCCACCGGCGTGCCCAACAAGAGCGGCACCATCATGTACGCCATGGGCTGGACCCAGCACACCGTGGGCGTGTAGAACATCCGGGCCATGAGCATCATCCAGTTGCTCCTGGGCAACATCGGCCAGGCTGGCGGCGGCGTCAACGCCCTGCGCGGCGAGAGCAACGTGCAGGGCTCCACCGACCAGGGACTGTTGTTCCACATCCTGCCCGGCTACCTGCCCACCCCGGCGGCCTCCATGGACACCCTGACGGTCTACAAGGAAAAAACCACGCCCAAGACCAAGGACCCCATGAGCGCCAACTGGTGGGGCAACCGGCCCAAGTACATCACCAGCCTCTTGAAGGCCTTCTTCGGCGAGGCCGCCACCAAGGACAACGACTTCGGCTACTCCTGGCTGCCCAAGATTGACGACGGCAAGCCCTACTCCTGGCTGGACATCTTCGACGAGATGTACAACGGCAAGATCAAGGGCTTCTTCTCCTGGGGCCAGAACCCGGCCTGCTCGGGCGCCAACTCCAACAAGACCCGCGCGGCCCTGGCCAAGCTGGACTGGCTGGTCAATGTCAACCTCTTCGACAACGAGACCGGCTCCTTCTGGAAGGGCCCCGGCGTGGACCCCAAGAAGTGCAAGACCGAGGTCTTCTTCCTGCCCTGCGTGGCCAGCGTGGAAAAAGAGGGCTCGCTGTCCAACTCGGGCCGCTGGATGCAGTGGCGCTACAAGGCCGCCGACGGCCCCGGCCAGTGCCTGCCCGACGGCGACATCATGGCCAAGCTCTTCGAGAAGGTCCGCGCCCTGTACGCCAAGGACGGCGGCGCCTTCCCGGAGCCCATCAAGGGCCTGCGCCCCGAGCTGACCAAGGGCGGCCACTTCGACCCCCACGCCGTGGCCAAGCTCATCAACGGCTACTTCGAGGCCGACGTGACCATCGGCGACAAGACCTACAAGAAGGGCACCCCGGTGCCGGCCTTTGCCATGCTGCAGGCCGACGGCAGCACCTCTAGCGGCAACTGGCTCTACACCCAGTCCTACACCGACAAGAACCTCTCGGCCCGCCGCGGCAAGAAGGACCCCACCGGCCTGGGCCTGTACCCCGAGTGGTCTTGGTGCTGGCCGGTCAACCGCCGCATCCTCTACAACCGCGCCTCGGTGGACACTTACGGCCGGCCCCTGGACGACAAGAAGAACATCCTGGAGTGGAAGGACGGCAAGTGGGTGGGCGACATTCCCGATGGCCCCTGGCCGCCCATGTCCGACACCAAGGCCGGCAAGCTGCCCTTCATCATGCGCGCCGACGGTCTGGGGGCCATCTTCGGACCCGGCCTGGCCGACGGCCCCTTCCCGGAGCACTACGAGCCCCTGGAGTGCCCCGTGGAAAAGAACATCATGTCCGGCCAGCGCATCAACCCCACGGCCCCGGTCTTCAAGGGCGAGGCCGACGCCTTCGCCTCCTGTGACCCGCGCTTCCCCTTCGTGGGCACCACCTACCGCGTCACCGAGCACTGGCAGACCGGCCTCATGACCCGCTGGCAGCCCTGGCTCCTGGAGTGCGAGCCCCAGATGTTCGTGGAGATGAGCGAGGAACTGGCCAAGCTCAAGGGCATCAAGAACGGCGAGATGTGCGTGGTCTCCTCGGCCCGTGGCAAGGTGGACTGCGTGGCCATCGTCACCAAGCGCTTCAAGCCCTTCATCATCCAGGGCCAGTTGGTGCACCAGGTGGGCTTCCCCTGGCACTACGGCTGGGTGCACCCCAAGCACGGCGGCGACTCCGCCAACCTGCTCACCCCCTCCACCGGCGACCCTAACACCAGGATCCCGGAGTCCAAGGCCTTCATGGTCAACGTGGCCAAGAAAGGGGGCAAGTAAGCCATGCCCGGTAAGTACTTCGTAGTGGACACCACCAAGTGCACCGCCTGCCGCGGCTGCCAGGTGGCCTGCAAGCAGTGGAACAAACTGCCGGCCGAGGAGACCAAGAACTGGGGCTCCCACCAGAACCCCCAGGACCTGAGCTACAACACCTACCGCCTGGTGCGCTTCAACGAGTACCCGGCGGTGGTCAACAGCATGGTGTGGTACTTCTTCACCGACGCCTGCCGGCACTGCCTGTACCCGCCCTGCAAGGACGAGGCCGACCGCTACGTCAAGGACGCCATAGTCATTGACGACGCCACCGGCGCCATCATCTACACCGACAAGACCAAGGGCTTCGGCGACAAGTTCGACAACGTGCGCCGGGCCTGCCCCTACGACATCCCCCGCCAGGATGCCAAGACCGGCGTGGTCTCCAAGTGCCACATGTGTCTGGACCGCGTCTCCGAGGGCCTGTTGCCGGCCTGCGCCAAGAGCTGCCCCACGGGGGCCTTGGTCTTCGGCGACGAGGAGCCCATGAAGAAGCTGGCCGAGGCGCGCCTGGCCGAGGCCAAGAAGAAGTTCGGCGACAAGGCCGAGATAATTGACTCCGACGACGTGCGGGTGCTCTACCTGGTGGTGGACGACAAGAAGAAGTACGCTCAGAGCGCGTAGAGGAGATGACCGGGCCGGCCCTTGATCGGGCAGGCCCGAGCCGGTAGATTGCAGGGGGCCCCGTAATTTCGCGGGGCCCCCTTTTCATGACCCACGGTCCATGCCCCCAGCCGGAGAAACGACCATGTCCACCCAGCCCAGCCTGGAACAGATCAAGTCCAAGGTGGCCGCCACCAGGAAACGCAACCCAGCCTACGGCGAGGTGGTGGCCTGGCTGGGTGGGCTGTTGGCCCTGACCCTGGAGGCCGCGCCCCCCCGGTTGCCCGAGGACCTGGGCCTGGCGGACCGGCGCTCCGCCGAGCGCCTGGCGGCCGGGCGCCCCATGTTTGAGCCTGGCGGCCTGCCCTTGGACCTGGACCTGGCCCGGGAGCTCTTGACCCAGTTGAGGGAAAACGCCGCCCAGCGCCCCCAGGGCCGGGAGCAGGCCCAGGGCCTGGAGCGCCTGCTGGCGGCGTCGCCGGAGCGCTTCCAAGAAGTGGTGACCGCCTTTTTGGCCGGCGACCGCGAGGCCCAGGCCAAGGCCGCCGAGGAGCTGGGCCTGGCCCCGCCGGTGCAGAACCTCTTTTTACGCCTGGCCCTGCGCCCCAGCCTGTTGGCCCTGGCCCAGGCCGCGTGCGAGGGCCTGGACCTGGCCCCCTGGACCGCCGGCCACTGCCCGGTCTGCGGCACCTCTCCCCGTTTGGCCTCCCTGGCCGGCGAGGGCGGTAAGCGCAGCCTGCACTGCCCCAACTGCGAGACGGCCTGGCCCCATCGCCGCCTGTGCTGCCCCTTCTGCGACAACCAGGAGCCCGAGGACCTGGTGGTGCTCACCGCCGAGGGCCAAGAGGGCTACCGCCTGGACATCTGCCGCCGCTGCGGCCAGTACCTCAAGACCCTGGACCTGCGCTCCCTGGCCGGGCCGGTCATACCCGTCTTGGACGACCTGACCACCTGGCATATGGACCTGGTGGCCGAGCGCTACCTGGAGGAGAACCCGGTGGCCCCTCAAGCCAGTTGAGCCTGGCACGGCCAATGGACTAATGCCCGGATAAAGACACAGGACGGGCGGGCATAAACTCCGCCCCTTGGATGTTCAACAGAGTCTGTACGGGAGCCAACGAGGCCGGGCAGGGAAGAGCGCCACCCGACCCGTAATGGGAGTCGAGGCACTCGACCCCTGGCCCCTTGACCAGCCCCTAGGCTTGGCCTAAACTGCACAATGGTCAGCCGGGCGGCGGCTTCAGGCTGGCTGGTAGTAGGCCTGGCCCTGGCAGGCCAGGCAGGCCGGCCCCAGGCGTAGGGGGTAGGACTCCCCGCACTGGGGGCAGGGGCCGGTGGCCACCTTCTCGGTGGGCTTGAGGGGCTGGGGCAGGCGTACCGGGGCCACCTTGGCCAGGCTGGGGCCGTGGGCGGCGATATGGCCCACCACCTCTTCCTTGGGCAGGGGCTGGCCGGTGCGCAAAAACCAGGCCGCGATGGCCGGCACCTTGGCGATGGCCTGGCGGTCGGCCCAGGCGCGGTAACCGGTAAGCGTCTCGCGGTCGTAGAGGGTCAGGGCGAACTTGCCCCAGTCCAACACCTGCATGAAGCCGTTGCCCAGAGTGCAGGGCGTGAGCATCTGCACGGCGTCGGGCAGGCAGACCACCGTCTCCACCACGGCGTTGAGATAGGGGGTATCGCCCAGACGGCCCCAGGCGGCGTCCAGCAAAAAGCCGCCCAGCACCACCCCCGGCGAGACATGGCCGTGGAACTCCTCGGCCCTGACCAGGTAGGCCTCCAGGTCCAGCCCGCAGATCAGATGGGGGGAGGATTGTCCGCTCATGTCCGCTCCTTGCCGCTGATGGTCGCGCAGACGTTGCTAAGGGGACAAGCATAGCAGAACAAGCTGGCCCGGCAAGGGCCGGCCCGGAGAAGAGCCATGCCCCATGACTACGTGGACTTCCGTCAGGCCCAGCTCATGGCGCGCCGCCATATGCCACTGTTGCCCCCCCGATCCTTGCCCCTGGCCCAACTGACCGGCCTGGTCATGGCCCAGGCGGCCCAGGCCCAGGTGGCCTCGCCCTCGGTGACGGCCTGCACCAAGGACGGCTACGCGGTAAGAAGCTCCGATGTGCGGGACGCCACGCCCCAAGGGCCCGTGGCCCTGCGTCTGGTGGGCGCGGGCCGGGCCGGCGAGCCGGCCGGCCCCCGGGTGGGGCCGGGACAGGCGGTGCGGGTCACCACCGGCGCGGCCCTGCCCCCGGGGGCCCAGGCGGTGCTGGCCCGGGAGTTCGCCCGCCAGGAGGATGACCGGGTGCTCTGCCTGGCCGACGCGCCCCCGGGCAAGAACGTCTACCCCGCGGGCAGCGACGTGGCCCCCGGCCAGGTGGTGGTGCGGGCCGGCCAGGTGGTGACGCCCTCCCTGGCCGGGCTCTTGGCCGCCGCCGGCTGCCATGAGGCCCCGGCCCACCCCCGGCCCCGGGTGGGGCTCCTGGCCACCGGCCGCGAGGTGGTGGCCCCGGGCCAGCCCCTGCCGCCGGGCGCGGTCTACGCCAGCAACCTGGTCAGCCTGGCCGCCTGGCTGAGCCTGCACGGCCTGGAGCACCAAACCCTGGTGGTGGACGACCAGGCCCAGCACATCGCCCAGGCCGCCCAGGAGATGCTGGCCGGCTGCGACGCCCTGCTCACCAGCGGCGGGGCCTGGCTCAGCGAGCGCGACCTAGTGGTGGGCACCCTCAAGGACCTGGGCATGGAGCTGATCTTCAGGCGGGTGCGCATGGGTCCGGGCAAGGGCGTGGCCCTGGGCCTGCTGGACGGCAAGCCGGTCTTCTGCCTGCCCGGCGGCCCGCCCCCCAATGAGATGGCCTTTCTGCAACTGGCCCTGCCGGGGCTATTGGCCATGGCCGGCCACCCCGACCCCGGCCTGCCCCTGCGGCCGGCCCGCCTGGCCGCGGAACTGACCGGCGACCGCGAGTGGACCCAGTTCTTCCATGGCCGCCTGGAGCAAAGCGACCCCCTGCCCCTGTTTCACCCCCTGCCCCTGGCCGGCCGTCTCAAGGCCATGGCCGGCTCCCAGGCCATCGCCCGCCTGGAGCAGGGCCAGGACCGCCTGCCCGCCGGCGCGGTCATCCAGGTGCAGGCCCTGGCCCCGGCCTGGGCGCGCACCTGGCCCTAGCCCCCGGCGGGCAAATGTTGCCCAACCCGCGGACAAATACGTGGGGGCCTGGTTAATATCCATCCATAATCGCTGGCCATTTGTCTTCGGTCCCACTTGGCACCAGGGTTGCTTGTTAGCTTGGCGGATAGGCAGTTCCGGCAAGGCTTGCCCAGGGAAGGGACCGTATACCATGCAGATGCCATCCCTCTTCAACGGAATCAGCGGGGTCAAGGCCCACTCCAACGCCCTCAACAGCGTCTCGGACAACATCGCCAACCTTAGCACCGCTGGCTTCAAGGGCACCCGCGCCCATTTCAGCGACATCATGGCCAGCAAGCTCTACACCGGCCAGCGGCTGGCGCAACAGGTGGGCAACGGCGCCAGCGAGTTCTCCAGCAACTGGATGGAGCAGGGCACCCTGCAAACCACCGACAGCCCCCTGGACATGGCCATCGAGGGCGAGGGCTTCTTCACCCTGCGGCAGCCCGAGGGCGCCTCCCTGTTCTATAGCCGCGCCGGGCAGTTCCACGTGGACCTGGAGGGCTATCTGGTCAACGCCCAGGACTACCGGGTGCAGGGCGGCCTGGGTGGTCCGGGCCTGGGCGACATCCAGATACCCACCGGCGTCAGCGGGGGCACCGCCACCAGCCAGGTGGACCTGTCCATTAATCTGGACGCCGGCGACGAGCGCGACCACACCCAGGCCACGGACATAGACCCCAACGACGCCGACACCTACAACTTC
>JACQYR010000144.1 GCA_016208115.1 Desulfarculus sp. | reverse complement strand
GTGGCGTCGTCGACGGACAGCAGGGCCTTGACCAGCTCGGGCAAGCCGCCCTTGACGTCGGGGTGGCGCGCGGCCAGTTCGGCCTCGAGCGCGGCGGCGTCCCCGGGGTTCAGGCCGAACGTGACGTGCCCGGTCTGGGCCGACATCTCCTCGGCGGCCGCGGCGGTCTGCTCCGCGCCGGCGGCGTTTTGCTGGGTCACCTTGTCCATGTCGGCCATGGCCCGGCTGATCTGCTCGATGCCCTGGGCCTGCTCGCCGCTGGCCGCCGCGATCTCGTTGATGAGGTCGTCCACCCTTTGGGCGCTTTGCTCCACCTGGTCAAAGGACTGGTCGGCCCGGGTCACCAGGTCGGAGCCGGCCTTGATGTTCTGGATGTTGCCCTCGATCAGCTCGGTGGTGCTGCGGGCGGCCTCGGCGGCCCGCATGGCCAGGTTGCGCACCTCGCCGGCCACCACGGCGAACCCGGCCCCGGCCTCGCCCGCCCTGGCCGCCTCCACGGCGGCGTTCAAGGCCAGCAGGTTGGTCTGGAAGGCGATCTCGTCAATGGTCTTGATGATCTTGGCCGTCTGGTCGCTGGCGGCGGTGATCTGGTCCATGGCCTTGCGCAATTCGTCCATGGCCGCGTTGGCCTGGCCCACCGTTTCCTTGGTCTCGGTCATCAGGCCCTTGGCCTGCTGGGCGTGGTCGGCGTTTTGCCGGGTCATGGAGGCCAGCTCCTCCAGGGAGGCGGATGTCTCCTCCAGGGAGGCGGCCTGCTGGGAGGAACCGGCGGCCAACTGCTGAGAAGCCGAGTTGACCTCGCGGGCGGCGGTGGACATCTGCTGGGCCCCCTGGGTCAGGACATCCACCGAGCGCTTGACCGGCCGGCCCACCGAGCGGGCAAAGAGCCAGCCCAACACCACCGACCCCAAAAAGACCACCACCGCCACTCCCACTATGGCATACATCAGCCGGTTGACCTCGGCGGTGACGTCGTCCACGTAGATGCCGCTACCCACGATCCACTGCCAGCCGGGCAGGGCCTTTACGTAGGAAACCTTGGGCGCGGGCACCGTCTGGCCGGGCTTGGGCCACTTGTAGTCCACGAAGCCCTCGCCCTTTTCCCGGCAGACCCTGACCATCTCCATGAACAGGCGCTTGCCGTCGGGGTCCTGGTTGTTGCTCAGGTCGGTGCCGTCCAGCTTGGGGTTGAAGGGGTGCATGATCATGCGGGGGCCAAAGTCGTTGATCCAGAAATACTGGTCCCCGGCGTAGCGCAGGTCGGCCACCGCGGCCCGAGCCGCGGCCTGGGCCGCTTCCTGGGTCATCTTGCCGCCCTCGGCCAGCTTCTGGTAATGGCCCAGCAGGCTGGCGGCGCTCTCCACCAACTGCTTGACCTCAAGCTGCTTGCTCTGAAAAAGACGGGATCCGATGTAGGGAATCAGGTAGACGAAGATCAGGGCCATGCACAGGGCCGCGACCAGGGGCAAAACCGCTAACTTAGTCGAGAGCTTGGCATTCTTGAATAACATGGGGCGCCCTCCACTTGTCTAGACAGGTTATGTGCCGCTCGCCATTTCCTCCGACGTCTTAGTATTATTGATATCGGTATCTACAAATATGTTACCTTAAACATATCGGCGAAATACGGATTTAATCACCGCCGCCTGTGAGTACTTTTTCACTTGCGCCCACCACGGCGCCGCCACCACAGACCCAGGACCGCCGCCAGCCCCACGGCCAGGGCCAGCCCGGCCACCCAGACCACCTGGCTCAGCCAGACCACATATTCTTCGGGGGTCAGGCCGCGCAGATAGCGCGGCAAGGGCGTGAGCAGGCTGGCGGCCAGGGCCAGCAGCAAGAGCCGGGGCAGCCAGTGGCGCAACTTGCCGGGGGAGGCCATGGTTCAAACCTGCCTGGGTGTGGCGGGATTATAGCAATTTTTCGGCCGCGGGGCCGGGTTGCGTGGGCTCTTGCCCACCATGCTGGCCATCCCCCGCTTGACAGCCCCCGGGGCGATTAGTATACAGTATGCAAAAGCAAAGAGGCGGCGCGGACGGCTGCCGGGCCAGGGCCCAGGGCGGGCCAGGCCCCCGCGATGCTTCGCCCCCCATCCCCAAGCAAGAAAGGTGAGGAGCATGCAACAAGTCAAGGTGGTCCTAGGCGACGCCGACCTGCCCCGCCAGTGGTACAACATCCAGGCCGACATGCCCACGCCCCTGGACCCGCCCATCCACCCCGGCACCGGCCAGCCCATCGGGCCGGCGGACCTGGCGGCCATCTTCCCCATGGCGCTGATCGAGCAGGAGATGAGCCCCAAGCAGTTCTGGGAAATACCCGACGAGGTCTTGCAGATCTACGCCCTGTGGCGCCCCACCCCCTTGCAGCGCGCCTTGCGCCTGGAAAAGGCCCTGGGCACCCCCGCGCGCATCTACTTCAAGAACGAATCCGTGAGCCCGGCCGGCTCCCACAAACCCAACACCTCCATACCCCAGGCCTACTACAACCAGAAGGCCGGCATCAAGCGCATCGCCACCGAGACGGGGGCCGGCCAGTGGGGCAGCGCCATGAGCCTGGCCACCAACCTCTTCGGCCTCAAGTGCACCGTGTACATGGTGCGGGTCAGCTATGACCAGAAGCCCTACCGCAAGTCCATGATAAACACCTGGGGCGCCACCATCTACCCCAGCCCCAGCGAAGTGACCAACGCCGGCCGCGCCGCCCTGGCCGCCGACCCCAATTCCCCCGGCTCCCTGGGCCTGGCCATCAGCGAGGCCGTGGAGGACGCCGTCACCCACGACGACACCAACTACTCCCTGGGCTCGGTCTTGGACCACGTCTGCATGCACCAGACGGTTATCGGCGAGGAGGCCCTCAAGCAGATGAAGATGCTGGGCGAGTGGCCCGACGTGGTCATCGGCTGCATCGGCGGCGGCTCCAACTTCGCCGGCATCGCCTTCCCCTACATCCGCGAGAAGATCGCGGGCAAAGAGGTGCGCATCCTGGCCGTGGAGCCGGCCTCCTGCCCCAGCGTCACCAAGGGCGTCTACGCCTACGACTACGGCGACACCGCCCACATGGCCCCCATCATCAGGATGCACACCCTGGGGCACACCTTCATGCCCCCGGGCATCCACGCCGGCGGCCTGCGCTACCACGGCATGGCCCCCCTGGTCAGCCGCCTGGTGGAGGACAAGCTCATCGAGGCCGTGGCCATCCACCAGATGGAGTGCTTCGAGGCCGGCGTGCTGTTTGCCCGCAACGAGGGCATCATCCCGGCCCCGGAATCCACCCACGCCATCCGGGGGGCCATTGAAGAGGCATTGAAGGCCAAGGAGGAGGGCAAGGAACGAGTCATCCTCTTCAACCTCTCCGGCCACGGCCACTTCGACATGAGCGCCTACGACGCCTACTTCGCCGGCCAGCTCAGCAACTTCGACTACCCCAAGGCCATGGTGGACGCCGCCCTCAAGCAGCTGCCCCAGGTCAAGCTGTAGTCAAGCTGTAAGCCGGCCCCCCGCAACAACCAGCCGCCCCCGCCACCGATGGCGGGGGCGATTTTTATTGGCCCCGCCAGCCACCGGCCTGGCTATACTTGCGGGCAACAACCGGCTCAAACAGGAGGCCCCCTTGGACGCCAGCAACCCCATCCCCCAGTTCTGCCCGGCCTGCGCCCGGCCCCTGGCCTCGCGCCCGGTGGACGGGCTCAATCGCCTGGCCTGCCCCGAGGCCGCCTGCGGCTACGTCTTCTGGGACAACCCGGTGCCGGTGGTGGCCGGCCTGGTGGAGCACCAGGACCACGTGCTGCTCATCCAGAACCAGGGCTGGCCCAGCCACTGGTGGGGCCTGGTCACCGGCTTTCTGGAGCGCGGCGAGAGCCCCCAGGAGGGCATGCTGCGCGAGGTGCGCGAGGAGCTGAACCTTCAGGCCACCCTGCAAGGCCTCATCGGCGTCTACGCCTTCCCGCCCCGCAACCAGGTGGTCATGGCCTTTCACCTCACGGCCAGCGGCCCCTACGCCCCCGGCCCCGAGCTGGCCGGGGTCAAGCCGGTGCCCCTCGCCAAGCTAAAGCCCTGGGACAGCGCCACCGGCCAGGCCGTGGCCGACTGGCTGGCGGGGAGGGGGTAAGAGGGGGCGAGAGCGCGCGGGGGGAGTCTTGCCTGGCTCAGGCCGGGCTGCCGGGTTGAATCAAAGGAGCTTCCGCAGGTCCTCGGCCAGGTGGGGCAGGTCCCGCTGAACTATGAGCCAGACCGCGCCGAGGTCAATGCCAAAGTATTCGTGGATCAAGACGTTGCGCGTGGCCACGATATCCGCCCAGGGGATGGAAGGGTTTTGCTGGCGGAACTCCGCGGGCACCTTGGAAGCCGCCTCGCCAAGGGTGGACAGCTTCCACAACACGGCTGACTGCTTTTCCTCTGAATCCAAAAAGGCCCTCTCGTCCAACCCGGCCACGTAGCCCTGTATCGCCTTGATACACTCCAATATGTGGCTGATATAAACTAGGGGCTCCTTCTTCATAGTATGGGCACCTGCTCATCCAGAATGTGCTGGCGCAGGCGGTGATAGATGGCCCGGTAGGTCAAAACGTCCACCGGGTGGCCCAGCTCCTCTTCCAACTCCACCTTGAGGTGCGCCAAATCCAGCAGGCTCTTCTCGCCAGCGAACTCCACCAGTAAATCCAGGTCGCTACCGGGGCTGGCCTCGCCCCGGGCCACCGAGCCGAAGACCCCCGCGCGCACCACGGCGTTGCGCCGCAGGATGGGGTTGATGCGCGCCGCCAGGTCCTTCAGGGCGGGCTTTATTTCAAGTGGCGCGTCCATGTTGGGACCTCGTTTCCAAATCCTGCCTCATCCTAGCCCAATATCTGGGCCACTGGCAAGCCAACCGCGCCCTCCCCTAACCCAACTGCTCCCGCACCCGCTGAATCCCCACCGCTCTTCCGCTGACCTCGTCCACCGTGACCAAGGCCCCGTGCAGCCAGGGGTCCTTCTTGGCCACCTGGAATTTCTGGGGGCGCTGGCTAAGGAAGCGGCTGATGGCCGCCGCGGGCTCCATACCGATCACCGACTCCTGGGGCCCGGTCATGCCCAGGTCGGTGATGAAAGCCGTGCCCCGGGGCAGGAGGCGCTCGTCCGCCGTCTGCACGTGGGTGTGGGTGCCCAAGACGGCGCTGACCTGGCCGTCGAAGTGCCAGGCCAGGGCCTGCTTCTCGCTGGTGGCCTCGGCGTGCATGTCCACGCAGACCACGGCCAGGCCCTTGAGCGGCCCGGCCAGAATCGCCTCCAGGGTGGCGAAGGGGCAGTCCAGGCTGGACATGAAGGTGCGCCCCTCCAGGTTGACCACGCCAACCTCCACCCCGGAGCGGGTGCGGGCGCGCACCCAGCCCTGGCCGGGCGAGCCCTGGGGGTAGTTGGCCGGGCGCAGCAGGTGGGGCTCGGAGTCAAGCAGGGGCAAAAGGTCGCGCTGCTTCCAGACGTGGTTGCCGGTGGTGATGACGTCCACGCCCTGCAAAAACATTTCGCTGGCCTGGCGGTGGTTGAGCCCCAGGCCGCCGGCGGCGTTCTCGCCGTTGACCACCACCAGGTCGGCCTGCCAGCGGCGGCGCAGATCTGGCAGCAAGACCTCCAGGCAGCGGCGTCCCGGCGAGCCGAACACATCGCCGATGAACAAGAGGCGGATCATGGGCCGTCCAGGTTGGGGTTGGCTTACGCCTCATAAGCCTACCGCAAGGGGACCTGGAAGGAAACAGGGCACACGGGCTGCGCGGCGCCGCCCGAGGTCGCCACCCCGTTGCTCAGCACCTTGCGGGCATCCACCTCCTGGCCGTGCAGCCAGCGCCAGGGGCTGTTCAACACCGAGATCAGCGCCTCGGCCGACTGCTCGGGGGTCATAAGCAGGCCCTGCTCGTGGTATTGGTGAAAGATGGGGCGTATCACATGGGCCGCGCCGCCCTGGGCCTCGCGGCCATCGCGTTGCAGCCGGGTGTCCACGGCGGCGGGACAGAACAGGAAGGTGGTGACCACCTGGGTCTCGGCGGCCAGTTGGCGCATCAAGAACTCCAGGGCGGCGTTGGCCAGGGCATAGAGCCCCAGGCCCGGGGTGTGGCCCACCACCGATTCCGAGCTCATGAAGATGGCCAGGCCCTGGCCGGCCTCCAGGAGGTGGGGTACGGCGTGGCGCACCAGGTTGGCGCCGCCCAGCAGTATGGCGTCCAGGACCTCGCCCTGCTGCCTGGCCGAGTACTCCCACAGAAAGGGGCCGGGGTGCAGCACGGCGGCGGCGTGGATGAAGCCCAAGAAGCCGCCCATGCCCAGGGCCATCTCCACCAGGCCCAGGGCCACCTCGTCTTTGGCCGCGTTGCCGGCCAGGGAGGCCACGTTGGTACGGCCGCAGCGGCACTGCTCGGCGACATCCTGCAAAGGGCCGGCCTGCCGGGCGTTGAGCACCAGGTTGAGGCCCTGTTGGGCCAGGCCCAGGGCCAAGGCCCGGCCAATGCCCTGAGAGGCCCCCGTAATTATCAGGGTCTGTCCGGTTTCAAGCATGCTCTCCCCCCTAGCCTTGCTTGGCACGCGGCGCTGAACTACCCGCGCAACGATTTTCGAATATGTCAATTATGACTAATTATAACCATGAAAATGCCCATAAAAAGATGTGAATTGCGGTGAAATTGATATATTTCTTGTCACAACTGGGACTTACACCCTCGTTACCGCTATTATGTAGTTATTTTCGTCTCAAGGTGTTGTCAGGGTTAGGCTTCACGGGCCGGCGGCCCCGGGCGGGCCGGGGAAACCATAGCCATGGCCGATGGATAATAGCGTTAATTATGGGGGCTACAGAAGGCCCGCCAGTTGGTCTGGCGTCATACCGGCGGCTTGGAGGATGTGGTGCCAGGGTACCTTCATGCGGGGGGGATGGGCTCGCCGTGCTTGCGTAGGCTCTCCATGTAGCCCACGATGGCCTCCTGGATGTTGGCCAGGGCCTCGTCCCAGGTGTCGCCCAGGGAGACGCAACCCGGCAGGGACGGGCAGTTGACCACGTAGCCGTCGTCCTGGTCCTCCTCGAAGACCACGTCAAAATTCACCGCCGGACGCACCTGGGTGGTGATGGTCTTGCCGGTCTGGGAGTCCATCGCACGCCCCCTGAAGATTGGGTGAGCCTGCCTCAAGTCTAGGGCACCAGCCGCCGGAAGGCCAACCTGGGCTGGCGTACTGGATTCAGGGTCTAGTGGGTGTGCGCCCGCCAATGATGCAAAAAAGACGGGAGGGGGTAAACCCCTCCCCTACGAAAACCAAATAGCCCAAGGCCTTTCACCGGGAGCCGCCGGCCGCTACCCTTGCCCCAACCTCGCCCGACCCGCCTACGCCTGGCCGGGCACCGGCCCGACTTCGCGAAATCCACCGCCCGGGTTTCGCGGATGACCGTGACCTTGATCTGGCCGGGGTATTGCATCGTCTCTTCGATCTTCTTGGCAACGTCGCGCGCCAGCCGCGCCGATTCGAGATCGTCAATGTCCTCGGGCTTGACGATGATGCGGACTT
>JACQYR010000143.1 GCA_016208115.1 Desulfarculus sp. | reverse complement strand
GCCCTGTTGCCCTGGCAGCTTTTCTCGGTGTCGGTCAGCAAGTCGGCCACCAGCCTGGTGGCCAACATGAGCGTCATCAGCAAGGTCTATTTCCCCCGCCTGACCATCCCCCTCTCGGCGGCGCTGACCGGCCTGGTGGACTTTTGCATGTCCCTGGTGGTCTTGGCGGGCATGATGGTCTGGTACGGCATCCAGCCCACCTGGAACATCCTCTACCTGCCGGCCTTTTTGCTCCTGGCCGTGCTCACGGCCCTGGGGGTGGGCACCTGCCTGGCCACGGTGGCGGTGCGCTTTAGGGACGTGGGCTACGCCGTGGATCACGTGTTGCAGATCGCCATGTACCTCACGCCGGTGGTCTACCCCACCTCCCTGGTGCCCGAGCGCTGGCGTTTTCTCTATCAGCTCAACCACATGGTGGCGGCCATTGACGGCTGCCGCTGGGCCTTGTTGAACACTAGGCAGGCCCCGGAGCTGGCCTCGGCGCTCTCGGCGCTCATCACCCTGGCCCTCTTGCTCTTCGGGGTCTACTACTTCAGGCGCACCGAGCGCACCATCGTGGATTTGCTGTAGCCGTGAGCGAACCCATCATCACCGTGGAGGGCCTGGGCAAGCGCTACCGCCTGGGCGTGGCCCGGCCCCAGGGCCAGTCCAAGCTCCGGGCCGTGCTCAGTGCCCTGGCCTCGCCCTTCCGCTACCTGGGCCAGAGCGTGCGCCAGGCCAGCGAGGACGAGATACTCTGGGCGCTCAAGGACGTCAGCTTCCAGGTGGGCCAGGGCGAGGTGCTGGGCATCATCGGCCGCAACGGGGCCGGCAAGAGCACCCTGCTCAAGGTGCTGGCCCGCATCACCGACCCCACCCTGGGCCGGGCGGTGCTGCACGGCCGCGTGGGCTGCCTGTTGCAGGTGGGCACCGGCTTCCACCCCGAGCTGAGCGGGCGCGAGAACACCTACTTGAACGGCGCCATCATGGGCATGAAGAAGGCGGAGATAAACCGCAAGTTCGAGGAGATCATGGACTTCGCCGGGGTGGAGAGGTTCGTGGACACCCCGGTCAAGTACTACTCCAGCGGCATGTACGTGCGCCTGGCCTTCGCGGTGGCCGCCCACCTGGAGCCCGAGATACTCATCGTGGACGAGGTGCTGGCCGTGGGCGACGCCGCCTTCCAGAAGAAGTGCCTGGGCAAGATGAGCCACGTGGCCCAGGAAGGGCGCACGGTGCTCTTCGTCAGCCATAACATGGAGGCCATCCTGGGCCTGTGTTCGCGCGCCTTGTGGCTGGAGTCGGGGCAACTGGTGCAAGATGGCGATCCCCAGGAGGTGGTGCAGGCCTATAACCGCCACTGCCTGGAGGGCGTGGCCAGCCTGGACGAGGGCCTGTTCCAGGACTTCAACCGCCCTGGCGACGGCCGCCTGCGCTTCACCGGCTTTGGCCTGCGCGACGAGGGGGGCGCGCCCAGCAACTTCGCGGTCACCGGCCAGACCGTGGACTTCGTGCTGCCCTACCGCACCCAGGGCCAGCCGGTGGACAACGTCACGGTGTGGATGTGGATACACGACCTCACCGGCCGCCAGATGCTCTGCCTGTGGAGCAAGATGACCGGCCAGGACTTCGAGCGCCTGCCCCCCCGGGGCGAGGTGGTCTGCCGGGTGCCCCGCTTTCCCCTGGTGCCCGGCACCTACACCCTGGACTTCAACGCCGTGATAAACGGCCTACGCGCCGACCGCCTGGTGGGGGCCGCCCGCCTGGAGGTGATGCCCGGCGATTTCTTCGGCTCGGGCCGCGACCTGCGCGGTCCCTTTGTCTGCGACCAGAGCTGGTCGCGCCAAGAACTGCCCGGCGAGGGGCAGCCATGAGCGTGCGCGCCCTGTACACCGAGTGCAACCAGCCCATGTGGGTGGAGGTGGCCAGCCGGATGCAGCAACTATGCGGCTGGCGGCCGGTGTACTGGACCGGGCTGGCCCAGACCCGGGAGCTGGTGGCCCAGCGCTGGCCCCAGGCCGTGCCGCACTGCAAGCTGGAGGCCATCCGCGGCCTGCCCGCCCCGGCCTTGGCCCACCTGCCCCCCCACCCCCTGGACCAGCCCCTGTTGGAGGAGCTGGCCGGCTGCGAGGGCATGGTGCTGCGCATGTTGGACCGCATGGACCCCCGGGGCTCCCTGGGCCTGCGCGAGCGCTTGGACCTCTACTACCGTTACCTTGGCTACTGGCTGGCGGTGCTGGAGCACCTCAAGCCCCAGGTGGCCTTTTTCCCCATCGCCCCCCACATGGCCTACGACTACCTGCTCTATGGCCTGTGCCGGCGCCAGGGCATCCCCACCCTGATGCTGGAGCAGGCCCTGATAACCAGCCTGCTCTATCCCATCAGCCGCTTCGAGGACCAGGACAACCCCGTGACCCGGGCCTACGCCCGCCTGCTGGCCCTGGACCAGGGCCAGGAACCCAAGCTGTCGCCCGCCGCGCGGGAGCACCTGGAGGCCCTGGCCGGACCCTACCAGGCGCCCTTTTATGTCACGCGCATGGAAAAGAGCGGCCCGACCCCCAGTCCCGCGGCCCTGTGGCAAGGGCTCAAGAACGCCCCCCGCCGCGCCCTGGACGGCGGAAAGCGGGCCTGGCGCATCCTCAGCCAGCCGGCGCCGGTCAACTACGTCAAGGTCAAGGGCCGGCCCTTCCAGGGGCGGCCCATCAGCCACCTGGGCTTCGAGTACTACCGCTGGCTGGGCCGGCGCAAGAAGGCCCGGCTCAAGGCCCTGTACCAGGGCCTGGCCAACCCGCCCAACCTAGAGGCGCCTTACGTCTACCTGCCCCTGCACTACCAGCCCGAGATGTCCACCATGCCCACCGGTGGCTACTACGAGGACCAGCGGGTGCTGGCCGGGCTCCTGGCCGCCTGCCTGCCCCCGGGCTGGCGCGGCCAGGCGGCCTGGGAGGCCGTGAACCGGGGCAAGCCGGCGCTGACCTTCGGCCACTGCTGGTACCGGGGCTGCGAGGGCATCCTGCACGTCACCAGCCAGGCCCAGGCCCGGGCCGCCCTGGAGCGCGTGGCCCAGGGTTTTCAGGTGGACCGGCGCAAGGTGCGCCTGTTCGCCCAGGCCGTGGAGCAGGCGGCGGTACGGGGCTACGTGGCGCCCATCTTCGGCCGCCAGTACGGCATCAGCCCCAGCGAGAACGTGGAGGCCATCAGCCAGGCCCTGGCCGGCCACTGGCAAGACCTGGCGGCGGCCCCCGGGGCCGCGGGGGCGGACTAGGCCATGTCCAGCGACCTCGGTCAACTCTGCCTGCCGCCCCAGGCCAGCCTGCGCCAGGCCATCGCCAGCCTCAACGCCAACCGCCGGGGCATCGTGCTTATCACCGGCCAAGAACGCCAGTTGTTGGGCACCCTCACCGACGGCGACATCCGCCGGGCCATCCTGGCGGGCCAGGGCCTGGACCAGCCGGTGGGCGCCCTCTTGGAGGCCAAGGCCGCCTCGCCCTATCCCCGGCCCATCACCGCCCCCCTGGGCAGCCGGCCCGCCGAGCTCCTGGGGCTCATGACCCGGCACAGCGTGGGGCAGATACCCCTCCTGGACCAGCAGGGGCGCGTGGCCGGCCTGGTGGTCATGGCCGAGCTTATGCCCCAGGCCCAGCCGCCGGTCAGGGCGGTCATCATGGCCGGCGGCTTTGGCAAGCGCCTCAGGCCCATGACCGAGGACCTGCCCAAGCCCATGCTGCCCGTGGGCGGCCGCCCGCTCATGGAGCACATCGTGGACCAGCTCAAGGACGCGGGCATAAGGCAGGTGCACGTCACCACCCATTACCTGCCCGAGAAGATACAGGAGCATTTCGGCGACGGCAGCCAGTTCGGCGTGGACCTGGATTATCTGTGCGAGGAGACCCCCCTGGGCACCGCCGGTTCCCTGGGTCTCATGCCCACCCCCCGCGAGACCTTGCTGGTCATCAACGGCGACATCCTCACCCGCGTGGACTTCGCGGCCATGCTGGCCTTTCACCGCGCGCAGGCGGCGCTCATCACCGTGGGCGTGCGCAAGCTGGACCTGGCGGTGCCCTACGGGGTGATAGAGGGCCAGGACGGCTTCGTCACCAGCCTGGAGGAAAAGCCCACCTTGAGCCTGTTTGTCAACGCCGGGGTGTACCTGCTGGAGCCCGTGGCCCTGGGCCACCTCACCCCTGGCCAGCGCCTGGACATGACCGACCTGATCCAGTTGGCCCTGGCCGCCGGCCAGCCGGTGGCCAGCTTCCCCATCATCGAGTACTGGCTCGACATCGGCAACCCCGCGGATTATAAGAAGGCCAACCACGACTTCGGCAATGGGAGCATGCAAGGGTGAACTGGCAGGCAAGACAGGTCCTGGTGACCGGGGCCGGGGGTTTCATCGGCAGCCACCTGGCCGAGCGCCTGGTGCGCGAAGGGGCCAAGGTGCGCGCCCTGGTGCGCTACAACGCCCTGGGCAGTTGGGGCTGGCTGGACCACTCGCCCCTGGCCGGGCAGATGGAGGTGCTGGCCGGCGACATCAGCGACCCCGCCTGCCCGCGCCGGGCCGCGCGGGGCTGCCAGATGGTCTTCCACCTGGCGGCGCTGATCGCCATACCCTACTCCTACCTGGCGCCGGCCTCCTATGTGCGCGCCAACGTGGAGGGCACCCTCAACCTGCTGGAGGCGGCCCGCGAGCACGGGGTGGAGCGGCTGGTGCACACCTCCACCAGCGAGGTCTACGGCACCGCCCGCCGGGTGCCCATCGCCGAGGACCACCCCCTCTGCGGCCAGTCGCCCTACGCGGCCAGCAAGATCGCCGCCGACAAGATGGCCGAGGCCTTCCATCTCTCCTTCGGCCTGCCGGTGGTCACGGTGCGCCCCTTCAACACCTTCGGCCCCCGCCAGTCGGCCCGGGCGGTGATCCCCACCATCATCAGCCAGTGCCTGGCCGGCGCGCCGCTCAAGCTGGGCAACCTGCACCCCACCCGCGACCTCAACTACGTGGCCAACACCGTGGACGGCTTCCTGGCCGCCGCCGCCGCGCCCGCCGCCCTGGGGCGCACCATCAACCTGGGCTCGGGCCGCGAGATAAGCATCGGCGACCTGGCGCGGCTCATCTGCCGGCTCACGGGGCGGCCCGAGGAGATACAGACCGAAGAAACGCGCCTGCGCCCGGCGGGCAGCGAGGTGGAGCGCCTCTTGGCCGACAACACCCTGGCCGGCCAACTGTTGGATTGGCGCCCGGCCGTGGACCTGGAGCAGGGCCTCCAGGAAACCATCGCCTGGCTGGGCCAGCATCTGGAAAGGTACCGCCCTGGTGTCTACGCCCTTTGAGCCCGGCGCCCCGGCGGGGGAGGGCTTCATCCCCCTGTGCGTGCCCGAGGTGCGCGGCAACGAGTGGACCTACGTCAAGGAGTGCCTGGATACCGGGTGGGTCTCCTCGGTGGGCAAGTATGTAACCAGGTTCGAGGAGCGGATCGCCGCCCGCCTGGGCGTGGGCCAGGCCGTGGCCTTCACCAGCGGCACGGCGGCCCTGCACGTGGCCCTCTTGCTGGCCGGGGTGGGGCCGGGCGACGAGGTGGTGCTGCCCAGCCTGACCTTCATCGCCCCGGCCTTTGCCGTGCGCTACCTGGGGGCCTGGCCGGTGCTGGCCGACGTGGACCCCCGGCACTGGCAGATGGACGCCGAACAGGTGGGCGGCTTTCTGCGCCAGGGCTGCCGCCAGGAAGGCGGCCAGATCATCAACCGCGCCACCGGCCGGCGGGTCAAGGCCCTGTTGCCCGTGGACCTCATGGGCCACCCGGCGGACATGGACCCCCTCATGGAGCTGGCCAGCGAGTTCGGCCTCACGGTGGTGGAGGACGCCACCGAGAGCCTGGGCGGTCTGTACAAGGGCCGGCCAGCCGGGCGCCTGGGGCACATCGGTGCCTTGAGCTTCAACGGCAACAAGGTCATCACCACCGGCGGCGGGGGCATGCTGGTCTGCGACGACCAGGCCCTGGCCCAGCGCGCCCGCTACCTTAGCACCCAGGCCAAGGACGACCCCTTGGAGTACGTGCATTGCCAGGTGGGCTACAACTACCGCCTGAGCAATATCCAGGCCGCCATGGGCTGCGCCCAGTTGGAAAGCCTGGACGATTACGTGGCCGCCAAGCAGCGCATCCAGGGGGCCTACCGCGAGGGCCTGGCCGGGGTGCCGGGCATCGGCTTCATGGAGCAGGCGCCTTGGGCTCTGAGCGCCTGCTGGATGTCGGCGGTGCTGGTGGACCCGGCGGCCCACGGCCAGGACAGCCGCGGTCTGCTGGGGGCCTTGCACGGCCAGGGCATCCAGACCCGGCCCCTGTGGCAGCCCCTGCACCAGAGCCCGGCCCTGGCCGGCTCCCATAACCTGGGCTGCCCGGTGAGCGAGCGGCTGCACAGCCAAGGCCTGTGCCTGCCCTGCTCGGTGGGGCTCACCCCCAGCGACCAAGAGCGGGTCATCCTGGCCATCGCCGCCGGCCAGGGGGGCGGGAGCCGGGCGGCGTGAAGACGGTCTGCTTCCTGCCCCTGCACGCCCCCTCCTGGAAGGAGATGCGCCCCCTGGCCCTGGCCCTGGGCCAAGCCGGCCGGGCCAGGCCGGTGGTGCTGGCCTCGGGCGGCCTGGCCCCGCGTCTGTTGGCCGATTGCCAGGAGGCTGGTCTTCAGGCCGTCTGCCTGCCCGAGATTGACCCCTACGATCGGCAGGGACCCTGGACCACCTGGCTGCGCCGGGCGCGGCAAAAGGCCGAGTTGACCTGGCCCCTCTTGGGCGGGGAGGGGGCCGGCGAGGCGCGCTTTCACCGCCAGCGGCTGGCCCGGCAGCAACAGGAGATAGAGCGCCTGTGGGACGAACTGCGCCCGGCGGCCCTGGTGACCCTGGACGGCCGCAAATACGGCTGGCAACTGCCGGCCCTCAAGGTTTGCCGCCAAAGGGGCACCCGGGTGGCCCTGCCCCCGGTGGCCCTGGCCGCCCGGCCCCTGGAGTTGGCCCAGCGCAACCAGGGTCCCCAATACCTGGCCGACAGCTTCCCCTCTCTACTCAGGCGCCATCCCGGCCAGGCCCTGTGGGACCAGGCCCGCCAG
>JACQYR010000191.1 GCA_016208115.1 Desulfarculus sp. | reverse complement strand
GCTCATCGCCGGCTCCACGGTGCTGGGGCATTTCTTCACCATAACCGAGATTCCCATGATGGCCGCCGACTGGCTCTCCGGCCTGCCCCTGCCGCCCTTTGCCATCATGTCCATCATCTTCCTCATTTACATCATCGGCGGCTCCTTCATAGACGACCTGGCCTTCATGATCCTGGCCACGCCCATCCTCTTCCCCGTGGCCACCAAGCTGGGCTACGACCCGGTGTGGTTCGGCATCATGATCGGCATCACCATCATGATCGGCGTCATCATCCCGCCGGTGGCCATCTGCGTCTTCATCGTCAAGGCCATCAGCGGCGTCCCCGAGGGCGTTATCTACAAGGGCGCCATGCCGTTCCTGCTCAGCCTGTTCGTGGGCGCCATCCTGCTCTTCATCTTTCCCGGCCTGGCCACCTGGCTGCCTAGCCTGTTCATGAGCTAGCCAGCGGCCAGGCCACCAGGAGTCACAGATGCTTTCGGAACTCTACAGCGAGGAACATCACATATTCCGCGAAAGCTTCCGCAGGTTCGTGGCCCGGGAGGTGACTCCCCACGCCGCGGCCTGGGAAGAGGCCCGGCAGGTACCCCGGGACCTGTGGCTCAAGATGGGCCAGGAGGGCTTTCTTTGCCCCTGGGTTCCCGAGGAGCACGGCGGCCTGGGCCTGGACTTTTTGTACTCGCTCATCATCAACGAGGAGCTGATAAGAGGCGACGGCTTCGGGGTGGGCGTGCCCCTGCACAGCGACGTGGCCAGCCCCTACCTGGCCTCCTATGGCACGCCCCAGGCCAAGGAGCGCTGGCTGCCCGGCTGCGTCAGCGGCGAGGTGATAACCGCCGTGGGCTTCAGCGAGCCCGGGGCGGGCAGCGACCTGGCGGCCATCCGCGCCACGGCGGTCAAGGACGGAGATCACTACGTCATCAACGGCCAAAAGACCTTCATCACCAACGGCCATTTCGCCGACCTGGTGGTGGTGGCCTGCAAGACCGACCCAGCGGCCGGCTACCACGGCATCAGCCTCATCCTGGTTGACAAGGACGCCCCGGGCTTCGCGCGCGGGCAGAAGCTCCACAAGATGGGCGGCCACATGCAGGACACCGCCGAGCTGTTCTTCGAGGACTGCCGGGTGCCGGCCTGGCACCTTTTGGGCAGCGAGGGCCAGGGCTTCAAATTCATGATGGAGAAGCTTCAGCAGGAGCGCCTGGAGGTCTGCGTCAAGTGCCAGGTCATGGCCGAGGAGTGCCTCAAGGAGGGGTTGACCTACGCCAAGACCCGCCAGGTCTTCGGCAGGGCCGTGGGCCTGCACCAGGCCAACGCCTTCCGCCTGGCCGAGATGGCCACCGAGGTGGAGATGGGGCGCGTCTTCCTGGAGGCCCTGATCGCCGCCCACTTGGCCGGCCGGGACGTGGTGCAGCGGGTCTCCATGGGCAAGTACTGGCTGGGCGAGATGGTCAACCGCGTGGCCTACCAGGCCCTGCAACTGCACGGCGGCTACGGCTACATGGAAGAGTACCGCATTTGCCGGCTATCCCGCGACGTGCGCGCGCTAAGCATCTTCGCCGGCACCAGCGAGATCATGAAGCTCATCATCAGCCGCAACCTGGGTCTGCGCGGCTAGGGCCTGTCCACGGGATATCGGCCCCACGGCGGGGCTTGCACGCGCAAAGCGCTTGGAAAGGACCCGCCGCTTGCCTCATATTAAGGGGCATGGCCGACGCCCCCGCCAGCAGACCCTCCCCCGCCGCCAGCCCGGCCTTCGCCCCGGCATGGCTGGGCTGGTCCATGTGGGGCCTGGGGGCGCTGTTGTATCTGCTGGGCTTCTTCCAGCGGGTGGCCCCGGCGGTGCTCACCCGCGAGCTGATGAGCGATTTCGGCCTGGCCGCCGCCTCCCTGGGCCATCTCTCGGCCCTGTACTTCTACGCCTACGTGGCCCTGCAGATCCCCATGGGCCTCTTGGCCGACGCCTGGGGACCGCGCCGGCTCCTTAGCCTGGGCGCCCTGGGCGCCGGGGCGGGCTCCCTGCTCTTCGCCGCCGCGCCGGGCCTGTTCTGGGCCGGGCTGGGGCGGCTAACGGTGGGGGCCTCGGTGGCCGTGGGCTGGGTGGCCCTCTTGAAGCTGGCCCTGCACTGGTTCCCGCCCAGCCGCTACGCCCTGGCCTCGGGCCTGGCCCTGATGGTGGGCATCGCCGGCGCCCTGAGCGCGGGCGTGCCCCTACGCCTGCTGACCGACGCCCTGGGCTGGCGGCCGGTGATGCTGGTCATGGGCCTCATCCCCTTGGTCATGGCCGTGGCCATATGGCTGTGGGTGCGCGACGACCCCGGCCAGCGGGGCTATCGCAGCCACGCCCACCCCGAGGTGCGGGGGCCGGCCCGCTCCGGCGGCGTGTGGCGCGGCCTGGGCGAAGTCTTCGGCCAGCACAACATCCGGCTGCTCTTCGCCGCGCCCGGGGGCATGGTGGGGCCGGTCTTCGCCTTCTCCGGCCTGTGGGGCGTGCCCTTCTTACAGGTGGCCTACGGCCTTTCGCCCACCCTGAGCGCCGGGCTCTGCTCCCTGCTGATGCTGGGGTGGGCGGCGGGCGGGCCGGTGCTGGGGGGGCTCTCCGACCGCCTGGGGCGGCGCAAGCCCCTGTACCTGGGCGGCGCTCTGGCGGCCAGCCTGGGCTGGGGCCTGGTGGCCTATTGCCCGGGGCTGCCCCTGTGGCTTTTGGCCGCCGCCCTGGCCCTGATCGGCTTCGCCACCGGGGGCATGATAATTGGCTTCGCCTTTGCCAAGGAATCGGTGCCCCCGCGCCTGGCCGGCACCGCCAGCGGGGTGGTGAACATGGGCGTGATGCTGGGCCCCACCATCCTGCAACCGGCCATCGGCCTGGTGCTGGACGCCCTGTGGGACGGCGGCCTGCAGGGCGGCGTGCGCCAGTACCCCTTGGCCGCCTTCCAGGCCGGCTTCAGCCTGATCGTCTTGTGGTCGCTCTTGTGCTCGCTCCTGCTGGCCCTGACCCGGGAGACCCACTGCGCGCAGACCCGGGAGTAATACCGGTGGTATGCGGGCCGGGCAAAAACTGGGGTCCCCACAAAGCGTCAGCTTTGTGGGGTGGAGTCACTCTTTTGCCCGGCGGATCAGCCCGCTATAACGGCCTGGGCGTTGCTCATGACCACCCCGCCCGGGGTACGCGCCCGCAACAACCAGCGCTCGGGCGTGCGCCAGCCCTCCACGGTCAGAGCGTCGCCGGGATAGACCGGGGCCACGAAGCGGGCGCTGACCTCCTTGAGGCGCGCCACCTCGCCGGCCAGGGCCTGGTCCACGAAGATGCGCGTGGCGAAACCGAAGGTGCACAGGCCGTGCAGGATGGGCCGCTCAAAGCCGCCGGCCCGGGCCGCCGCCTGGTCCAGGTGCAGGGGGTTGGGGTCGCCACACAGGCGGTACAGGGCGGCCTGGTTGCCGGCCACCCGCTGGGTGAAGGCAAAGTCCGGCGGACGCCCCGCCGGTAGGGGATAGGCTGGCGCCTGGGGTCCGGGGCCGCCGCCGAACCCGCCGGCGCCCACGTAGAAGATGCCCCAGCGGCCCTGGTAGATGGGCATGCCGTCCTCCAGGACGCCCTTAATCTCGATCTGATACAGCGCTCCCTTGCCCTTGTCGTGGATGGCCGTGACCACGCCCTCCTGCACCAGGCGGCCCTCGGGCGGGAAGGGGTTGAACAGGCGCAAGTATTGCTCGCCGTGCAAAAACAGCGGCCACTGCACGTCGCCCACGGCTGGAAAAGCCTTTGCGGCGCAGACCACGGCAAAGGAGGGCAGCACCCGTAGCCCGCCGGGGGTGGTCTCCAGGATATAGGGCAGGTCGCCGGCCCCGGCCCCCACGGCCAGGGCGTAGAGCGACACGTCCTTCCAGGTGTACTCGAAGACCTCGGGGCCGCGCTTTTTGCCGATCACGCTAAGGTCAGCCTTGGGCATCTGCTTTGTTCTCCTGGTGTCCATGCCAAGCGCCCCTGGGTGCGGCATGGCTTTCTCTGATCGCTAATCAGGCCGAGGGCGCGAGCTTGGGCTTGAAGATCACCGAGGGGGCCGCCCGCCGGGAATAGCGGAAGCCCTCGGCCTCCACTTCCTGGCCGAACCTGGCCTTCAGCTCCTCCAGGTCGCCGGCCTCCAGGGCGCGGGTGGGGCAGGTCTCCACGCAACTGGGCGGCTTGCCCTCCTGCCGGCGGTCCAGGCACAGATCGCACTTGGCCATCTTGGCCCCCGGTCGCGGCCCGAACTGGGGCGCGTCGTAGGGGCAGGCCTTCCGGCACTTCTGGTCGCAGGCCTGGTTGCCCAGGCAGGCCGCCCGGTCCACCAGCACGGTGCCGTCATCCGGGCGCTTGCTTATGGCCCCCACCGGGCAGGCGGCGGCGCACAGGGGCTGGCCGCAGTGGAAGCAGCAGGCGATGGTGTAGGCCAAGAAGACTTCCGGCGTTTGGCCCTTCTCGCTGTAGAGCACCCGCAGCCAGTTCTCCGGCCCGGCAGGGATGTCGTGCCAGTCCTTGCAGGCCACCCGGCAGGCGTTGCAGCCGATGCAGCGGGTCTGGTCAAAATAGAAGCCTACTTGCATAACGCACCTCCGCCGGCCTTTTGCACTTGCACCAGGCTGGAATTGAGCACCGCCGCGCCGCCTCCCGAGTACTCGTCGCGGGTGAGCGTGTTGGCGCAGGCGCCCTGGTCCACGCCATCTTGGTCGGGCTGGTACCAGGCGCCCTCGAAGATGGAAACCACCCCCGGCTTGATGCGCCTGGTCACGAAGGCCCTAATGGCCACCCTACCCCGGCCGTTGAAAACCAGCACCTCATCGCCGCCGGCGATGCCCCGGGCCTCGGCGTCCTCTGGGTGAATCCACACGCAGTGGGGCTCCACCTCCCTGAGCCACGCCACCTTGTACATCTCGGAGTGCACGCGGTTGCGGGGATGCGGCGTCAGCAGTTGCAGCGGGTACTGGGCGGCCAGGGGGTCGCCCCGGTCCTCCTTGTGGGGCAGGTATTTGGGGATGGGCGGGCAGGCCGGGTGGTTCATGTCGGCCACCCGCTGGGAGAAGATCTCGATCTTGCCCGAGGGGGTCTCGAAGGGGTGGTTCTCGGGGTCCTCTATCTGGCGCTGGAAGGCCACCACGGGCTTGTCCAGGGTCACGCGGTGCACGCCGTCAGCCTTGAACTTGTCAAAGTCCTTGATGTGCTCCGACAGGTCGGCGGTCTTTTGCCAGAAGAGCTTGAGTATCTGCTCCTCGCTGAAGGCGTTGAAGTCCGTGATGCCCATCCTCTCGGCCAGGAGTCCGGCGATCTCCAGGTCGGACTTGCACTCGCCCAGGGGCTCGATGGCCCGGTTGGTGAAGCAGAAGTAGGGGCCAGAGGGCCAGGCGCGAGTGAAATCGCTTTTCTCGGCGGCGCTGGTCACGGGCAGCACCAGGTCGGCCAACTGGGCCTGGGCGGTCAAAAACAGCTCGTTCACCGCCAGGAACTCCAGGGATTTGAGCGCCCGGGCGCCCTTGTTGGCGTTGCCGGTCTGGTTGAGATAGTTGTTGCCCATGGACCAGGCCATCTTGATGTCCGCCGGGAAGCCGCCGGCCTTGCCCTCCAGGATGGCGTCCCACAGCTTGTTGATGTGGATGCGCTTGATGACTCTTTGGCGGATGTCCAGGGTGCCCTTGATCTTGGGGCCGCTCTGCTCCACGGGGTTCTTGCCGGCGGGGATGCCCGGCGAGCGGAACATGTGGCCGATGGGCAGGCCCATGAGCCCGCCGCCGGCCGAGCCGCCGGGGCGGCCCACGTTGCCGGTCAGGGCGCACAGCGTGGCGGCCATGCGGTTGTATTGCTCGCCCATGGCCGAGCGGGCCGGCCCCTGGCAGTCCATCAGGGCCGCCGGCTTGCTGGTGGCGTAGAGGCGGGCCAAGTCCGCGATGGTCTGGGCCGGCACCCCGCAGATGGCCTCGGCCCACGAGGGCGTCTTGGCCTGGCCGTCCTCGCGCCCCAGGATGTAGTCGCTGAACCTGTCGAAACCCACGGTGTATTTTTGCAGGAAGGCCTGGTCGTGCAGGCCCTCGCTTATCATCACCTGGGCCATGGCCGCCATCATGGCCGTGTCGGTGCCGGGGTAGATGGGTATCCATTGCTCGGCCACCGCCGCGGCGGTGTCGGTGTAGCGGGG
>JACQYR010000190.1 GCA_016208115.1 Desulfarculus sp. | reverse complement strand
GGCGGTGGGCCGGGAGGGCGGGTCGGCGCCCAGGCCGCTGGCCGAGAAGGCCAACGGCAGGTTGCGGGTACCGCGGCCCTCCGTGGGAGCGGTGGAAGTCTGGGTATCCAGCCAGGGGGGCGTCACCGGCGGCGCCGCCGAGCCCGACTTGAACTCAAAGGCCGGGTCGGGCAGGGGCACGCTGGCGTTGAGGTCGCTACGGCTCAAGAGGGCCGAGGCGGTCTCGGCTTCGGCGGCCGAGGCCGCCAACTGCTTGGCCGGGGCCTGACCCTTGGCCGGCGCGGCCTGGCCGCCCTCCAGGCGGGCCATCTCCAAGAAAACCTCGGGCATGCCGGCGGGCAGGATGCCCTGGGGCTGCCAACGCGGGTTTTCTTGATTCAAGGCCAGCAGGAGCCCCTCGGGCAGGCGTTCGCTGGGCAGCAAGGGGTCCTCGGGCGGCAGGACGCCCAAGGCCCAGGCCGGCGAGGCCACGCAGACCCCCACGGCCAAGGCCGCGATAAACAAGAATATTCTGCGCATGATCCAGCTTCTCCCGCCAGAGTATGTGCATGCGAACACCCCGGCCTTATTACCATACTATAATTTCCGGGTATTTAGTCAATAAAATTATGCCTCCGCCCCCCGGAGCCGCCATTCTGGTATAAACTGCCGGCAAACCATCAGCGGGAGGAAAACATGTTGGATTGCCGAGGATTGGACTGCCCCCAGCCGGTGATACAGGCCAAGGAACTCCTGGAGGCCCAGGCCCCCCAGGAGGTGCGGATTTTGGTGGACAACCAGGCCGCCAGCCAGAATGTCAGCCGTTTCTTGAACAGCCAGGGCTACCAGGTCATGGTGACGCCCCAGGGCGGCGACTTTTTGCTGACCGCCCAGCGCGACCAAAGCCTGCCGGTGCAAGATGCGCCGGCGGCCCAGGCGGCCTGCGCCGGACCCGAGCGGGTGCTGGTCTTCGTGCGCTCCGACACCCTGGGCCGGGGCGACGAGGCCCTGGGCGCCGGCCTGATGAAGAACTTCCTGCTCACCCTCAAGGAGATGGGGCCGGCCCTGTGGCGCCTGGTCTTTGTCAACGCCGGGGTGAAGCTGTGCTGCCAGGGCTCCCAGTCCCTGCCGGCCTTGCGGGAGTTGGCGCGGTGCGGTGTGAGCATCCTGGTCTGCGGCACCTGCCTTAACCACTACGGGCTATTGGAGCAGAAAGAGGTGGGCGAGACCACCAACATGCTGGACATCGTCACCAGCATGCAGGTGGCCGGCAAGGTCGTCACCGTCTAGCCCCGCCCCGCCGCTCCACCGCCCCGCCGGCCTGGCCCTCGTTTTGCGCCTCTACCCATTCGCATCACCAATGAATCAAGCGCCAAGTCATAGCAATTGACTATGCAGGCCTCCAGCCCCGCAGGATGCCGGCCGGCCCGCCCTCCTTGGTGGCGCCCAGGTACTCGATGCGCTCCAGGCCGGCCCGGGCCAGCATGTCCATGAGTTCCTCCTGGGTGTAGGCCTGCCCATCCTGGGTGTTGACCAGCATGTTGAGGCCAAACACCCCGGCGCAGGGATGGCCGGGCACCTGGACCACGAACTCCTGCACCAGCACCTGGCCGCCTGGCTTGAAGGCCGCCGCGGCCTTGTCCAGCATGGCCTGGCAGATGGCCGGTCCCTCGCCGTGCAGTATCTGGCTGAGCCAGACCACATCGTAGGGGCCGCCGGCCAGGGCCTGGTCCCGGTGGTAGTCGCCCTGAAGGAAGGCCACCTCCACCCCGGGGCGCAGGGCCGCCTCCTCGCGGAAATAAGGCTCCGCGCCGGGCAGGTCGTAGACCGTGGCCTTTAGGCCCGGCACCTCCTGGCTGAAGGTCAGCGCGTAGACCCCGGGGCCGCCGCCCATGTCCAACAGGCGCATGCCGGATTGCAACCCCAGGCGCCCGGCCAGGCCCCGGGACTGCTGGCGGGCGATGTCGCGCATGGCCCGGTAGAAGTGCTGGCGCTCGGGGTTGGGGCCGGGGCCGGCGTGGGCGGGGCGCTCCACGGGCCGGCCCGTGCGCACGCACTGGGCCAACTCCGCCCAGTCCTTGACCATATCGGCCATGTGCAGGATGGCGTGGCTCATGTCCGTGGATTGTCCCGGGGTGAGGCTGGGGGCGGCCTGGGGGTTGAGGTGATAGAGCCCGCCCTCCAGGCGCAACAGGTCCAGGACCAGCAAGGCCCGCAGCAGGATTTCCAGGCCCCGCTGGTCGAGGTTGAGCCTTTGGCGCAGCTCTTGGCCGCTGGCCGGGCCTTGGGCCAGGGCGGCGGTCAGGCCGGTACGCACGGCGGCGTGCAGGGCGCAGGCCTCCCAGTAGGCGGCGGAGACGGAACGCACCCGACAGCGGCTCGCGGCTACCAGTGGTGCCTGGGGCCGTGGGGCGGCTGCCAGCGGTGCTGATGGTGGTGATGGGGCCAGGGGCCGGGCAGGCGCACGGTGAGGTGGCGCGGCCCCAGCACCAGGTGGGGGGGCGGGCTGGGACCCCACAGCCAGCGTCCGCCGCTGGGCCAGAAGTACTGGCCGCGCAGGGGGTCGTGGTAGACCTGCTGGCCGGGGTAGTAGTGGTAGGTGTAGACCGGGGCCGCCGGCGTGGGCGCCACCACCACGGCCGGCGGCGGCGGGCACAGCCCCACGGAGATGCTTAAGCCCGGGTGGCCAGCCTGGGCGGGCTGGGCCAGCACGGCGGCCAAAGCCGCCGCGCCCAGGGCCAGGGTGAGCTTCTTGTTCATGACGTCCTCCTTGCTTGCCGGGTCCGGGGCCTTGCGGGGACTGTTAGCGCCAATGGCCATGGTGCCAACCGCCGTGCTGATAGGGGGCGGCCCAGGGCGCGGGGCGATGGTGTCCGTGCCAGCGGCCATGGCCGCCATGGTAGGGGGCGGCCACCACGCAGCCCATGAGGCTGGTCAGGGCCAGAAGCAGCAAAGAGGCCACGGCGGCGATGAGGGCGCGGCGAGACATGGCGATTACCTCCTGGGTACTATCCGTGCTGGCCTCTGGGGGCGGCGGCCCCGCCGGATTGGGGTGCCGGGGGGCCGCCGCTGACCAAGAGGCGGGAGTAGTTACTTCTTCTCGGGTGCGGCCTTGGTCTCCGGGGCCTTTACCGGCTCGGCCTTGACCGCCGGGGCGGGAGTGATGGCCTTGGTTTCCGGGGCCTTGGTGGGCTCGGCCTTCAGCGCGGAGGCCGGCATGGCCTTGGCCGGGGCGGCCTTGCTGTCAACCGCCTTGGGCAGATCCACCATGACCTTCTTGCCCTTGACGTCCACCTCCATCTTGCCGTCCTTGATGGCCTTGAGGCTGCCGTCCACCTTGTTGCCGTCGCACTTGTCCTTGGCCTGCATCAGGGTGTAGGCGCCCTGCTTCTCGCAGAGGTTCAGCTTGTCGCCCACCTTGGGGGCGCTGGCGAAAGCCAGTCCGGGGATGGCCAGGGCGACGATCAGGGCGGTGGCGCTCGCTATCTTCTTCATGGTCCGTGCTCCTTATGTCCGTGGTTTTGGTCTTTTGTTCTTCGCGGGGTCCACCCCGCTTGCCAGGGAATAGAGCAACCGGCGTGCCAGAGGGCAACATTATGAATTAGCGCGATATTTTGGAGTGGTCCTGGACGGGGCCAGGGGGCGTGCGCAATCTTTGCGCGCCGGCGGGACGCGGTTTTGCGCTAGGAGGGCCGAGGAGGATGACCAGGGGAGGGCAGGGGGCTGGGGTGGCAGGACCTCAAGGCCAGCCAGCCGGCGGGTTAGGCTGCGCCAATCCGCCCTGCAATCCTTGACCATATCGCAATAATGCTATATAAGTAGTTTATGAATACGGCGGGTAAATGGGAAATAGCGTTTCTAAATGAGGTGGTGCTTGAAGAATTCATGGATATCCCATTGGACATGCAGGCTTATTTCCATAGGGTCTGCGAATTGATAGGAAGGTACGGGCTGGAGAATCTGGGCAGGCCGCATATAGCGCCCCTCAAAAATAAACTCTGGGAAATCAGGATGAAAGGCAAGGATGGAATCGCCAGGGCAATTTATATAACTCAAAAGGATAAAATTATAACCATATTGCGGGTTTTTAAGAAAAAGACCAAAAAGGTGCCCAACGAGGAAATAGCATTAGCCCTAAGAAGGCTTAGGGAGGCGTGAAATGAGAAAGAACATCAACGCCAAGGAAGTATTCAAGGAGTTGGCGGGCAATCCAGCCTATAAAAAAGAATACGAAGCGCTTGAGGAAGAATTCTCCTTGGTGGAAGCGGTAATAAAGGCCAGGATTGACGCCAACCTGACACAACAACAGCTTGCCGAAAAAATGGGGACCACCCAATCAGTGATCGCGCGGCTGGAGAGCGGCGGCACCACTCCCAGCTTGACCACGCTGAAAAAGCTGGCCAAGGCCACGGGGACCAAAATAAAAATCAGTTTCGAGAGGGCTGCCTGATAGACAGGCCCGGGCACCCCGCCGGGCCAGAGGTCCGGGCCATTAGGAACCAGTTCTCAGCGGGAGCCGCCAGGGCCGGTCAGGGAAGAGCCTCACCCGACCCGTTATCGCCAGCCGCGGCTCGCGGCCCCGACCCGTCATCGCCAGCCGCGGCTCGCGGCCAGAGGTCCAGGCCTTGCTGGGCGGCGTGCTGCTCGGCTTCTTTTTTGGAGCGGCCCTGGCCGGTGGCCACGGCCTGGCCGTCAATCTCCACGCTGACCAAAAAGAGCTTGTCGTGGTCCGGCCCCTCGGCGGAGAACAGCAGGTAGCAGGGGGTGATGTGCAGGGCCTCCTGCACCCGTTCTTGCAGGCGGGTCTTGTAGTCCTTCTTGGGGGCGCGCAGGATGGCCTGCTCGGCCACCGGCCCCAGTAGATTCAGGAGCACCTGGCGGGCGGCCTCCAGGCCACCGTCCAGGTAGATGGCGGCGGCCACCGCCTCCAGGGCGTCGGCCAGGATGCTGGGCTTCTGGTGGCCGTTCTGGCTTTCCTCGCCCTTGCCCAAGAGCAGGTAATGGCCCAGGCCCAGGGTGCCGGCCGTGGCGGCCAGGCGGCCCTCGTTGACCACGCCGGAGCGGGCCTTGCTGAGCTGCCCCTCGCTGGCCTGGGGGAAGCGCTCAAACAGGAGCTCGGTTATCACCAGCTCCAGCACGGCGTCGCCCAAGAATTCCATGCGATCGTTGGATTCGCCAGCCTGGTCGGGGTGCTCGTGCACGTAGGAGGAGTGGCGCAGGGCCGCCTCCAGCAGGCCCAGGTCGCTGAAGTGGTAGCCCAGCTTGTCCGACAGTTCCGCCAGGGCGGCGGCGCGTTCCTGGTCCATGGGCCTCACTCCTTGCCAACCCCAGTATCGTCACCCAGCCGGCGCCTGTCAACGCGTCCCCTGCCCGCGCCCCTTGACGCCGTGGCCGGCCTGCCGTATTAAGTGCCATGATGTACGGCATTTTGCACACCGAGTGGTCCAACGGCTGGGGCGGCCAGGAGATTCGCATCCTGGACGAGTGCCTGGGCATGGCCGCGCGCGGCCACCGCGTGGAGTTGGCCGGCTGCCCGGAGGGCAAGCTGCGGGCGCGGGCCACGGCGGCGGGGCTGACCTTCCATCCCCTGGCCATGGCCGGCCCCTGGGACCTGCCGGCGCTGATGCGGCTCAAGGGGCTTATCAATAAACGGGACATCCAGGTGGTGCACACCCATTCCTCGGTGGACTCCTGGCTGGGGGGCATGGCCGCCCGCCTGGCCGGGGTGGCCTGCGTGCGCTGCCGCCACCTGAGCGTGCCGGTGAGCAATAACCCCCTGAACATCGTCTACCGCCTGCCCGGGGCGGTGATAACCACCGGCCAGGGCATCCGCCGCCACCTGGTGGAGGACTACGGCCTGGCCCCGGGGCGGGTCTTCTCCATACCCACGGGGGTGGACACCATCCGTTTCGCGCCGGCCCCGCCCGACGAGGGCCTCATGGCCGAACTTGGGCTCTTGCCCGGCCAACCGGTGGTGGCGGTGGTGGCGGTCTTGCGCTCCTGGAAGCGCCACGATCTCTTTTGCCAGATGGCCCGCCAGGTGCTGGACCAGCGGCCAGACACGCGCTTTCTCATTGTGGGCGACGGCCCGGGGCGGGCGCGGGTGACCGGCTACCTGGACGACATGGACCTGCGGCCGTCGGCGATAATGACCGGCCACCGCGAGGACGTGCAGCGTATACTACCCTTGTGCGCGGTCTGCGTGCTGGTCAGCGACAAGGCCGAGGGGGTTTCCCAGGCGGTGTTGCAGGAGCTAGCCATGGAGCGGGCGGTGGTGGCCTCGGCGGCCGGCGACTCGCCCGAGGTGGTGCGCCACGAGCGGACCGGGCTGTTGGTGCCGCCGGGGGAGCTTGCGCCCCTGACGGCGGCGGTGCTGCGGCTGTTGGACGATGAAGACCTGCGCCGGCGCCTGGGCCAGAACGGCCGGCGCTTGGTGCTGGAAAGTTACTCGCGGGAACGCATGCTTGAGGCCACCGAGGAGGTATACGCCCAGGTGCTGGCCAATCACGGGGGGGATGGCGCTTGATGGAATGGCTGGCCACCGGCCTGGGCTGCGGGCTCCTGGCCGCCGGGTTCAGCGCCCGCTACAACTGGTGGCGCCGGCGGCTCACCGGCCTGCCGGTGCTGATGTACCACCACGTCACCGACCAGCTCAACGGCACGTCCCTGGCCAAGCTCAGGGTGAGCCCCCGGCGCTTCGCCCGCCAACTGGATTTTCTGTTGGACCACGGCTACGTGGCCCTGACCCTCAGCCAGGCCTTAAGCCACGCGCAGGCCGGCGGCCGCACCCGGGCGGTGGCCATCACCTTTGACGACGGCTACCAGGACTTCCACAGCCAGGCCTGGCCCCTGCTGCGGGAGCGGGGCATGGGCGCCACGGTCTTTCTGGTCACCGGCGCCCTGGACGACTGCAACCGCTGGGACCTGGACAAGGGCGAGCCCCAGGAGGGCATCCTCACCCGCCAGCAGGTGATCGAGCTGGACGGCCAGGGCGTGGAGTTCGGCGGGCACACCCACCGCCACAAGAACCTGAGCCAGTTGGACGAGCGCGGGCTGCGCCTGGAGATCACCGGCTGCCAGAAGGCCATCTCCGACATCCTGGGCCACCCGGCCAAGGTCTTCAGCTATCCCTACGGCCGGGTGGACCAAGCCGCCCTGGAGGCCGTGCACCGCGCCGGCTTCAGCTACGCCTGCACCACCAAGCCCGGCCTCTTCGGCGCCCAGACCAACCCTCTTTTGGTGCCGCGCATCATCGTCAAGCGCTCCGACGACCTGCTGGACTTTCGCCTCAAGCTCACCCGGGGCAGGAGCCGGTTTTAAGCCGCGGGCCGCGGCGGGGCGGGGTGCCCGCCGCTGGGCAATAATGGGTCGGGTGGGGGTGTAGGTGCAAGGGCGCTCGGCGGCTGCCGTTGCCAGGCCGCCGAGGCGGAAGACGGGCGGAGGTAACCCCCGCCTCCACGAAATCAACCAAGCAGTTTCCCTTGCCCCGCCCGGGGCGAGCCGCGAGGAATAGCCATGGACAGGCTGGTCATAGAAGGCGGTCACCCCTTGGTGGGGCGGGTGCGGGTCAGCGGGGCCAAGAACGCCACCCTGCCCCTGATGTGCGCCACCCTCTTGGGCAGCGGGCGCAGCCACCTGAAGAACGTGCCCGACCTGCGCGACGTGCGCACCATGGGCAAGCTCCTGGGCGTGCTGGGCGCCAGGGTGGACGCCAAGGGCGACGAGCTGTTCATTGACACCGTGGGCGCCGAGGGGGTGGAGGCCCCCTACGACCTGGTCAAGACCATGCGCGCCTCGGTGGTCTGCCTGGGGCCGCTGGTGGCCAAGCGCGGCCAGGCCCGGGTGTCGCTGCCCGGCGGCTGCGCCATCGGCGAGCGCCCCATTGACCAGCACCTCAAGGGCCTCAGCGCCATGGGCGCCAAGATCGAGCTCACCGGCGGCTACGTGGTGGCGGCGGCCAAGCGCCTCAGGGGCGCCGACATCACCATGGATTTGGTCACCGTCACCGGCACCGAGAACCTGATGATGGCCGCCGTGCTGGCCAAGGGCACCACCATCCTACGCAACGCCGCCCGCGAGCCCGAGGTCATGGACCTGGCCCGGGCCTTGAACGCCGCCGGGGCGCGCATCAGCGGCGTGGGCACCGCCACCATCGTCATCCAGGGCGTGGACGAGTTGGGACCATTGGACCACGCCGTCATGGCCGACCGCATCGAGGCCGGCACCTACATGGTGGCCGCCGGCATCACGCGCGGCGAGCTGACCATCGCCGAGGCCCCCCTGGAGCACCTCACGGCCGTGGTGGGCAAGCTCAAGGAGGCGGGCCTGCGCTTCCAGCAGACCCCCAAGGGCTTGGTGGTCAGCGCCCGGCGGGCGCCCAGGCCGGTGCACGTCATCACCGGCCCCTACCCCGGCTTCCCCACCGACATGCAGGCCCAGATCATGGCCCTCATGGCCCTATCCACCGGCAGCTCGGTGATCCAGGAGACCATCTTCGAGAACCGCCTGATGCACACCAGCGAGCTACGGCGCCTGGGGGCCAGCATCGAGGTCACCGGCTCCACCGCCGTGGTCAAGGGCACCCGCAAGCTCCATGGCGCGCCGGTGATGGCCACCGACCTGCGCGCCAGCGCCTGCCTGGTGCTGGCCGCCCTGGCCGCCGAGGGCACCACCTACATCGGCCGCGTCTACCACCTGGACCGGGGCTACGAGCGCATAGACCAGAAGCTCATCGCCGCCGGGGCCTCCATCCGCCGCGAGCCCGAGCCCAAGGCCCAGAGTTAGCCCGCTGCCCCGGGCTGGGCGATGACGGGCCGGCCCGGTGCCCGGGCAGGCGATGACGGGTCGTGATACGCCCTGCCGCAGACTGGCCTCTCGACTCCCGTTGAGAGGCGGTGGCCGGTAAATTCAACTTGAGAACAAGTGGGTGTTGGCCTCTTGCCCCCTCGCCCCCACTGGGGGAGAGGGCCGGGGTGAGGGGTAGCCCGCTGCCCCGGGCCGCCACCCGCGTCGGGTCAACTGGCCGGGCCGGCTCCCGCTGAGGGGCTGGCCAGCCAAGAAGTTGGCCTAGCGCGCTGGCGCCGGAGGCACGGGCGGCTGGCCCTCGGGAGGGGCGGCCGGGGAGGCTGCCGGCGGGGCGGGCTGCGGGGTGGCCGGGGCCGAGGGCTTACCGCCTTGCGGGGGCGCGGCCGGGGGCGCCGGGGCCTCGCCGGTCTTCTCGGCCGCCTTCTCGCCGGCCTGGGCCGCCGCCTGGGGCAAGATGCGCAACAGCACCGAGATGGGCGGCAGCTCGCGGCGGCGGGGGTCGGCCAGGTAGTACTGGTCCAGGGAGGCCGCCAGCTCGCCCAGGCCCAGGCCCTTGAGCTGGGTCAGCGCCTGGGCCGAGCTTTTGGGAGCTAGTTGCACGTATTGCAGGGCGTCCAGCACCCCGCGCAGGTAGGAGAGCTTCAAAAGCATCTCGTTCTGGTCGGCGTCGCCGGGGTGCCAGGCGCTGGCCGGCAATAGGCGCAGGTCCTGGGCGCCCTGCACCGGCGCCACCACGTAGGGCTCCTCGGCCCTGGCCGGCGCCGGCGCCGGCCCCAGCCACAGGAGCAGGCAGAATAAAATCACAGCCGCCGTCTTGTACCAAGTTGCGCCTAAACTAAAAGCTTGAGCGCAACTTGGTATGCGGGCCATGGATGGCCCGCCGGGCGCGTAAGCGCCCGGGAGGCCGGGCAAAAACACTCTTTTGCCCGGCCGATCAGCAATCAAAGCCATGGATGGCTTTGATTGCGTATAGCCCTGAAGTTTGTTGACAGTCGTTCCGATAAATGCCATGATTTAATGACCTTTTTTAGGGCCTTCCCCAGGCCCCCCGAGGGAGTGCATGAGCGATTCTTCTCCCAGCATAGCCCAACTGGTACCGCTGGTCGAGAAGTTGCGCGCCCTATTGCGGGAACACCCCGCCGACCGCCCCTGGCAAGCCCCGGACAGTGGCCAGGCCCTGACCAGTCTGGGCCAGGACCTGGCCCAGTTGTGGCCCCACCTGGCCGAGCCGGGCGAGCCCCTGAGTCAAGATATTCTCGACCA
>JACQYR010000089.1 GCA_016208115.1 Desulfarculus sp. | reverse complement strand
CCTGACCGGGCGTGCTTTTTACCTGGATGGCCCCCCGGTGGCCCTTGACGATGCCATGCACCACGGCCAGGCCCAGGCCGGTGCCCTCGCCGGGGCCCTTGGTGGTGAAGTAGGGCTCGAAGATGCGCTCCAGCACCTCGGGCGCCATGCCTTGGCCACTGTCGCCCACGCTCAGGCAGACATGGGGGCCGGGCGCTAAACCGTCCAGGCCGTCGGCGTCCTGTTGGTCCAGGTCCTGAAGCTTAAGCCCCACCATCAGGCGGCCGCCGGCCTGGCCCATGGCCTGGGCGGCGTTGGCGCACAGGTTGATGACCACCTGATGCATCTGGGTGGGGTCGGCCAGGACCATCCCGGCCTGGCCGTCAATGGGCGCGCTGATCTCGATGAAGGCCGGCAGGGAGGCCCTGAGCAGCTTGAGCGCCTCCTTGACCACCGAGGCCAGGGATAAGGGCAGGCGTTCCTCGCTGCCCCGGCGGCTGAAGGTGAGAATCTGGTCGGCCAGGTCGCGGGCGCGCTTGGCGGCGCGGATAACCTCCTCCAGGGGGCCGCAGGCCGGGTGGCCGGGCTCCAGGAAGTCGTGCAGGGCGATCTCGGTGAAGCCCAGGATGGAGGCCAGGATGTTGTTGAAGTCGTGGGCCACGCCACCGGCCAGGGTGCCGATGGCCTCCATCTTCTGGGCCTGGCGCAGTTGGGCCTCCAACTGCTTGCGCTCGGTGAGGTCCAACAGCGAGGCCACGCTGCGCCGGGTGCCCGGCACCACCGCCACGGTGACCAGGCAGTCGCGCAGCCGCGCCTGGCCATCAAACACCTGGGCCTCGTAGGCCCGGGGGGCCGCGCCGGGGTCCACCCGCCGCAAGCGGTGGTAGCCCAGCATGCGCTGAACGTCGTGGGGGGCGATGAACTGGGTCCAACTGGCCTTGCCGTTCAGGTCCTCCTTGCGCGTGCCGGTCAGGCGGGCGAACTCGGTGTTGGCCAGGAGGATGGTGGTGTCCTCCTCCATGATGACCATGGCCGAGCCCGCCGTCTCAAAGATAGTCCGGTACTTCTCTTCCGACTCGCTTAAGGCCGCCTCGGCCACTTTCTGCTGGGTGATGTCCATGTACAGGCTGATGAGGTACTCCAGCCGCCCGTCCTGCCCGTGGACCAGGGTGGACTTGACCAGCACCCATAGGGCGTGGCCATAGCGGTGCAAAAAGCGGCGCTCCTGCTGCACCACCCGGGGTCCCCGGGGCAGATTGGCCAGGTGCCGCTGGGTGGCCTCCAGGTCCTCGGGGTGGACCAATTGGGTCAGGTCCAGGGCGCTGAACTCGTGCTCCGAGTAGCCCAGCATCTCGCAGAGGTGGCGGTTGACCCGCAGGAAGCGCCCCTGGGGGCTGACCAGGGCCATGCCCAGGGCGGCCTGGGCAAAGACCTGGCGAAAGACCGGCGAGGCGGCGGCTGGGGCTGGCTCAGGGCCGGGCGGCGGCGCCTGGGCCTGGGCCTCGGCCAGCCTGGCCCTTAAGCTCCGCAGTTCGGCCACCATCTGCTCCTTGGTCTTGGCTTGGTCCCGCATGGCCCCTCCCCGCCCCCCTCCGGGCACACCCCATGGCAAGTAGGGAATTTTACTACCAACCAGGCCCGGCCTCAAGCGGCGGGCGCGGCATTTGCCCTGGCCGGCGGTCTTGACAGCCAGGGGGGCGACAGGCCACAGTTAGGCGTGCGCCTCGGCCTGGGGCCAGGCGCCAACCAGGGATCACTCAAGCACTCCGGGAGTTCCACATGATCGAACTGACCCCCTCGCAACGCCTGCTTATGGGCCCCGGCCCCAGCAATGTCTCCTACCGGGTGCTCAGGGCCATGTCCACGCCCCTGGTGGGGCACCTGGACCCCGAGTTCATGGCCATAATGGACCAGGTCTGCCAGATGCTGCGCGACCTGTTCCAGACCCAAAACCAGATGACCTTCCCGGTGAGCGGCACCGGCAGCGCCGGCCTGGAGGCGGCCCTGGTCAACCTGCTGGAGCCCGGCGATACCGCCGTGGTCTGCGTGCACGGCGTCTTCGGCCAGCGCCTGACCGAGGTGGCCAGCCGCTGCGGCGCCAGCGTGGTCAAGGTGGAGGCGCCCTGGGGCCAGCCCATAGACGTGCAACAGCTCATCGAGACGCTGCAAAAAAACCCCCATGCCAAGCTCTGCGCCATCGTGCACGCCGAGACCTCCACCGGGGTGCTGCAACCCCTGGAGGAACTGGGGGCCTATCTCAAGGGGCGCGACACCCTGCTGGTGGTGGACACCGTCACCTCCCTGGGCGGCGTGCCGGTCGAGGTGGACAAGTGGGGCATTGATGTGTGCTACAGCGGCACCCAGAAGTGCCTGAGCGTGCCGCCGGGGTGCGCGCCCATCACCTTCAGCCCCAAGGCCCTGGAGGCCGTGTCCCGCCGCAAGCATAAGGTGCAGAGTTGGTACCTGGACGTGACGCTCCTGCAAAAATACTGGGGCACGGAGCGCCTGTACCACCACACCGCGCCCATCAGCATGATCTACGGCCTCTACGAGGGCCTGCGCATCATCCTTGAGGAGGGCCTTCAGGCCCGCTTCGCCCGCCATCGGGATATGAGCGACCGCCTGGCCCAGGGCCTGGCCGGGCGGGGCTTCACCTTCCTGGCCCAGGAGGGCTATCGTCTGCCGCCCCTGACCTCGGTCTTCCCGCCCCGGGCCGAGCTGGTGGAGCCCCTGCGCAAGAAGCTGCTTACGGATTACGGCATCGAGGTGGGCGGCGGCCTGGGGGCCTATGCCGGCAAGATTTGGCGCATCGGCCTGATGGGCGAGACCTGCCGCGCCCAGAACATCGCCATCCTGCTGGACGCCCTGAAGCGCGAGTTGTAGTCCCGCCCTGCGGACCAGAAAGGACAACCCATCGTGAACAAGCCTCTGCAAGGCGTGATCCCGCCGGTGGCCACGCCCTTCAAGGACGAGGAACTGGACCTCAAGGCCCTCCAGGCCAATCTGCGGACCTGGAACCAGACGGGCTTAAGCGGCTACCTGATCCTGGGCTCCAACGGCGAGAGCTGCTATCTGAGCGAGGCCGAGAAGGAGGCGGTGCTGGCCGCCGCCGCCGAGGCCATGGCGCCGGACAAGCTCTTCATGGCCGGCACGGGCTGCGAGTCCACCCGCCAGACCATCGCCCTTACCCGCCGGGCCGCCGAGCTGGGGGCTGACTGCGCCCTGGTGCTCACGCCGGCCTACTACAAGGGGCAAATGACCAGCGAGGCCCTTCAGGCGCACTACCAGAAGGTGGCCGAGGCCTCGCCCATGCCCATCCTGCTCTACAACGTGCCCCAGTTCACGGGCGTCAACCTGGCCCCGGCCCTGGTGGCCAGGCTCTCGGCCCACGCCAACATCGCCGGCATCAAGGACTCATCCGGCAACATCGGCCAGCTCACCGAGATCATCAGGCTTAGCCGGCCGGGCTTCGCGGTCTTCGTGGGCTCGGCGCCGGTGTTCTACGCCGCCCTGTGCGTGGACGCCGTGGGCGGCATCCTGGCCGTGGCCAACGTGGTGCCCGAGCCGTGCGTGGAGATTCAGCGCCTGTACCAGGCCGGCGACCACCGGGCCGCCCTGGACCTGCAACGGGCCATCAACCCCCTGGCGGCCCTGGTGACCACGGGCCTGGGGGTGGGCGGGCTCAAGCTGGCCATGGACCTCAGGGGCTATCAGGGCGGTCAGGTGCGCTCGCCCCTGACCCTGCCCCAGGAGGCCCGGCCCCAGTTGGCCGAGGAACTGGACAAGCTGGGGCCTATACTTTAGGCGGGCCGAGCGCCCGCAAGGCCGCCAACAGCAACGCCCCGGAGATCTCTCCGGGGCGCGGTTTTTTGGGGGGCGCGGGGCGTCTAGGGCCTAGGAGCTCTGCACGCTCAGGCCCGCCAGCACGGGCCGGTCGTCCACGTTGAAGGCCATCTGCTCCTTGGTGGAGGCTAGCAGTTGGCCCAGGCTGCCGTGCTGGCACAGGTGAGCCTGGGGCAGGCCCATGGTCCAGGAGCTCTGGGGGTCCACGGCGGTGAGCACCCCGCCGGCCACCATGTTTATCATCTCCCGGAAGGCATCCAGTATCTGCTCGGAATCCAGGTCGCCGGGCTCCAGGGCCATGATGTTGGCCGCCAGTTCCCGGGAAACCTGGGGCGGGCACCACACCCATAGCCCGATCTTGATCTGCTGGCGGCTGACCACCACCATGCCCTGGTACCAGCCCTCGGCCTTCTGGGGTCCCAACTCGGCCAACAGCTCGGGGTCCCACTCGGGGACCATGAAAAACATGGTCGCGAATACGTCAGAAATCGAGGCCCTCAGGGCCTTGGGCGCCCAGGCCCAGGCCCTCCTTGAGCCGTTCCTTGCGGCCCTCGGTGGTGACCAGGATGAAACAGGGCGGCACCTTGCCCTCTTTCTGCAAGGTGCGCAACAGCTCCAGTCCGTCCATCTCGGGCATGTGCAGGTCGCTCAAGACCACGTCCACGGGCTCCTGGTGCAGTATCTCCAGGGCCTCCGCGCCGTTCTGGGCCTCCAGGCAGGTTTGCACCGCGTAGCCGGCGGCGGCCAGGGTTTTCTTGACCACCGCGCGCATGGAGGCCGAATCGTCCACGATCAACACTCTTATGGGCATGGCCTTGCTCCCGGCTAGATGGCTAGGCCCCTATTGGCAAGTCGCGCCGCCCTAGGAGGCCAGGGCCAAAAGGTCGGCGGCGTTGTCCAGTATGTCTTTCAACTCCAGCATCAGTATGTCCAGGTCCCGCGTGCGCAGGCCCACCTCCTTGAGCAGTTGGGGATACACGGCGGCGGCCAGGCCCTCGGCCCCGGCGCCCACCCCCAGGGAGATGCACGTCAGGTTGGCCAAGGCCACCAGATTGGCCAGCAGCCGGTACTCGGCGGCCGCGCCGCCGGGGTTGTGGTGGAAGGCTATGGCCGCCACGATATTTTCGGGGAAGTTCCATTTGCGGGCCACGGCTCCGCCCAGGATGGCGTGGTCCAGGCCCAGCACCTGGCGCTCGGCGTCGGCGAAGCTCTGGCCCATGGCCACCATCTGCTCTATCTGTTTGAACTCCTGGGCCACGTACTCGCTCAAGACCAGCTTGCCCACGTCGTGCATCAGGGCGGCGGTGAACAGGGTGGGCTGGTCGGGGTACTTGAGGCGCTCGCCCAAGGTCTGGGCCAAGAGCGCCGTGGCCATGCAGTGCTGCCACAGCTCGCCGCGGGCCAGGCGGTAGCCGGTCTGCCCCTTCTTGAAATGCCCCACCATCTTGCCGCTGAGGATGATCTCCGTCAGTTGCTGGGAGCCCAGGAGCAAGAGGGCCTGCTGCAGGGAGGAGACCTTTTGCCTGAGCCCGTAGTAGGGCGAGTTGCACATGTTGATGACGTGGGCGGTGATGCCGGGGTCCAGGCGCACGGTTTCCAACAACTGGGAGAAGGAAAAGTTAGGATCCTGGAGCAGGGCCAGGACCTGTTGGACCACCGCCGGCATGGCCGGCAGCCGGTCCACTCGGGCCAGTATTTCTTTCACCTCGGTCACAGGAACTTTATCTCCCCGCTATTGACCTTCATCCAAACCCGGCCGCTGCCTATCTCCAGGCCCACGGTGCGGTTTACCTGTCCTCCCACGTCCTCCACGTCTATCAGCACGTTGTTGCGCCAGAATATCTTGCGCACCGCCGCGTAGTTGCGTTGGCCGATGTTGAAGCGCCCAGACTCGTCCAGCAGTTGGCTGCCACCCACCACCACCACCCGCATGCGCCCTTTTTTGGCGCCCAGGGCGTAGGAGTTCTTGAAGAGCATGGGCAGGCCGGTGTCGGCGAAGACCGCTGGCTGCTTAGCCGCGCGCTCCAGGTTAAGGTTGGAGTCGGGCAGCATGAGGTGCAAGAGCCCGCCCACGGCGGCGCTTTGGTCGTAGATCATCACTCCCAGACAGGAGCCCAGGGAATGGGTGACGATCTCGTGCCCCTTTTGGTTGGACACCGCCAGGTCCCCCACCCCCACGGTTATGCGCGGACCGGCCAAGCCATCCTCCCCGATCCCAGAACCTGCACCAGAAGGTCATTCATGACGGAAAATCACCCCACCAGTCAACATCGCATGATGCTGCCATGTAATCCGGCGGCTTCCTTTCCCCTGGGAGCGGCTGCCCGGCATCTGGGATTTGGCCGGGGCTGAGGGCAGCCTCTGATTTGATAATAGGCAATCAGCCAAGCCGCCGTCAATTCGTTATAGCTCGACGCGGGCTTCCCCGGGCCAAGCGCTGGCAGGCCGGCCCGGCCCACCTGACGGCCGGGGCCTTGGCCGGGGCCGCCGGGGGCCCGTGCCAAAAGACAAGGCGTGGCCTGGCGTTACTGGATATGCACCTCGATGCGCTTGGCGTCCTGGCCGCCCTTGAGCGCCCCGACCAGGGCGCGGATGGTGCTGGCCATTATCTCCTGCACGAAGTCCTTGGCCGGCAGCCGGCGGCCATCCACCAGCACCTGCAACAAGGGCCGCGCCGGCTGGGGCAACAGCCCGGCCAGTAGGTCGGTCAGGCCGGTGAAGTCCTGGGGCGAGAAGCAGGGCGGGCCCGTGGGCAGGGGCTGCTCGGCCACCAGGGCTTTGAGGTTGGGGTCGCCCAGCAGGCTGGGGCTGGCGCCCGGCGGGCAATACTCGATTTTGTAGACCTTGTGGTCCTGATGGACTTCCGAGAGCAGCACGTCCAGCCCCTGGCCGTGGCGAGCCACAATCTCGGCCAAGGTGGGGGGCTGCCAGGCCCCATGGTGGAGCGACAGGCCGTCCTGGCTTAAGCGTAGCTCCACAAGGGCGCCGCCGGGGGGCGGGCTGGCCGGGGCCTGGCCGCGGCTGACCAGGCCAACCTTGAGGCCGCGCCGGGTCAGTTCGGCGGCCAGGCCGTGCAGCAGGCTGGTGTATTGCGGCCCCTGGGGACCGGCGAGGCAGACCACGGTGGGCATGTAGACATCTCCTTTTAAAAACCGTCCTGGTCACACCCTGGAGAGACGGCGGGCGTCGCCGGGGCGTGGGGCCGCATAGTGGTGGTAGGGTTGAATTGTGACAAGTTTCGGCCAAGAAACAAGCGCCTTGTTGGCGCGCGGGGCTTGGCTCTGGCTGGCCCTTGGGCCTATCATGGTATGAGGTGCGCGCCGGCGGCGCCCCAGGGGCCGGCCGGCCCCGGCCATCCCGCGCCCAGCAAGCATAGCCGCCAATAACCCACAGGGAGCACGACCATGCCCGAATTCCTGGACCCCTTCAAGGGGCTGACCCCCGGCCGCAAGCTTAGTCCCCGCGAGCTGACCCGCGCCCTGCGCCTGGCCCTGTCGGCCGAGGAGGAGGCCATCCACCTCTACGAGGCCCTGGCCGACGCCACCGACCACCCCCTGGCCAAGACGGTGCTGCAGGACGTGGCCAACGAGGAGCGGGAGCACGCCGGCGAGTTCCAGCGCCTGCTGAACATCCTTTTGCCCGACGAAGAGGGATTCATGGCCCATGGCGCCAAGGAGGTGGACGAGATGGCCGCCCTGCTGAAGATCAAGAAGCCCGCCGCCAAGAAGGCCGCCGCCAAGAAGGCCGCCGCCAAGAAGGCCGCGGCCAAGAAATAGGCGCCAGGCCTGGGGGCGGGCCATCCCGCCCCTGGTATTTTGACAAGGCCCGGCCCGGCCAGGCTTTAGCCGATGCAGATTTCCTGGAGGCTGGCGATCTGGCCTGGGTTGCCGATGACGATGAGCACCGTGCCCTGGCGCAGCACCTCGCCGGGGGTGGGGTTGTAGGTGAAGTCGTCCCGGTCGGGGTGCTTCAAGGCCACGGCCAAGAGCCCCGAGCGCTGGTAAAGCCGGCTCTGCTCCAGGCTTTTGCCCGCCAGGCCGCTATTCCGCTCCACCGTGACCTCTGCCACGCGCACCGTGGGGTCCTGGCCCCTGAGCATGCGGTCCAGGAAGCTGACCACCTGGGGGCGTATCATCTCGCTGGCCAGGCGCATGCCGCCGATGAACTCGGAATTGACCACGTAGTTGGCGCCGGCGCGGTAGAACTTGTCCACCAGGTTGTTGTTGTGGCAGCGGGTGCCGATCTTGATGCCAGGGTTGATGTAGCGGGCCTGCACGGTGATGAGCATGTTCTGGCTGTCGTCGGGCAGGGCCGCCACCAGGCCGCGGGCGCGCTCCAGGCCGGCGTGCCTGAGCAAGCCCTCGTCGGTGGCGTCGCCCTGAAGAGAGGGCAGGGCGGGATAGGTTTCGCGCAGCCAGGCCATGGTGTCGGCCCGGTCGTCTATCACCACCAGCCCCTGCTGGCTGGCCACCATCTCGGCGATGACGTGCCGGCCCACCCGGCCGGCCCCGCAGACGATCATGTGGCCGCTCAGGCCGCCTAATTGCATTTCCATTTTGCGTTCCCGCACCAGGTTGGACAATTGGTCCTCCACCAGAAAGGCCGTGACCGCCGACAGGGCGTAGAGGGTCACGCCCATGCCCGACCACATCAGGCCCATGGTGAACAGCCGCTCGCGGTCGCCGAAGGGCGAGAGTATCTCGCCGTAGCCGATGGTGGTCAGGGTGATGCTGGTCATGTAGGCGCAGTCCAGCCAGCTCCACTGGCCCTGGCCCAGGAGCCAGTAGCCCAGGGTGCCGGCGCCGAAGACCAGGGCCAACAGTGACAGGGGCACCCGCAGGCGCTGGAAAAGCTCGATGGCCAGGGCCGAGGATACAAGGCGTATGGTGGTCAGCAGGCCCATGCGGCTTCCTTGGGGCAGGCCAGCGCCGGGGGGGTCATTTGCCCAGGTGCCCGCGCAGCTTGTCGCGGGCGGCCTTGATCTTGCCCATGCCCTTCTTGTTGCCGGCCAGGCTCACGGCCTTGTCGGCCAGGCGCAGGGCGTCGCGGGCACGCCCCTGGCCCAGGCGCCGCTTGAACTCGCTCTCCACCCGCGCGCTGGTGCCGTCGGCCCGGGTGTGGATGGCCACGGCCGAGATCAAGCGGGTGACCTGGGGGCAGGTGCACAAGGGGCATTCGGGGTCCGGGTCGTCCATGCCCTGCCAGACCTCGAAGACGTGCTCGCAGTTGTTGCACTGGTAATCGTAGAGAGGCATGGGCTTTGTCTCCGTCGTCTTCAGCGGCGCCAGGCCGGGGCAGGTTGGCGGTGGCTAGCGGGACAGGCTCCCGACGAAGGCATTATAACTCCATCACCGGCGATGGTGCATCCTGTGTGGCCAGGGTCAGGCCGGCCCGCGAGCCCAGGCGCCCCAGGGCCTGGCCGGCGGCCTGGGCGGCCAATTCGGGGCGGTTGTTGGTCTGGGACAGATGGGCCAGGGTGACCTGGCTTAGCTCCGGGTGGTGCACCTTGCCCAGCAGCTCGGCGCCCTGCTGGTTGGACAGATGCCCGTGGCGCGAGCGCACCCGCTGCTTGAGCCAGGGCGGATAAGGCCCCTGGGCCAAGAGCTCGGGGTCGTGGTTACTCTCCAGGATCAGCCCCTGGCAGCCCATGAGGCGCCGCTCAATGAGCCCCAGGGCCTGGCCCAGGTCGGTGCACAGGCCCAGGCGGGCGCTGCCGGAGCTGATGACCAGGCCCACGGGATCGGCGGCGTCGTGAGGGGTGGAAAAGGGTTGCACTTGCAGGCCGCCCAGGCTGAAGGTCTCGCCGGCGGCGAAGGCCTGGTGGCGGGTGGCCTGCATGTCGCCGCAGGCCGCCCAGGTGGCCTTTGTCGCCAGCACCGGCAGGCGCAGGCGCTTAGCCAGGACCCGCACGCCGGCCATGTGGTCCCGGTGCTCGTGGGTGATGAGGATGGCCTTGAGACTGGTGGCCGCCAGGCCGCTGAGTTCCAGGCGCCGCAGGAACTCCTTGGCCGAGAGCCCACAGTCTATGAGGATGGCCGTGGGGCCGGCGGCCACGTAGATGGCGTTGCCCTTGGAGCCGCTGGCCAGCAGGCAGTAGGTCAGACCCATGGCCTAGCCCGTGTGCCCGAAGCCGCCTTCCCCCCGCCGGCTAGGCGGCAGCTCGGCCACCTCCATCAAGCTGGCGCGGGTGACGGGGGCGATGACCAGTTGGGCCAGGCGTTCGCCGCGCCGCAAGGTCACCGGCAGGCCCCCCAAATTGATGAGCGCCACCTTGACCTCCCCGCGGTAGTCGGCGTCTATGGTGCCGGGGGCGTTGATGACCGTGAGTCCGTATTTGACCGCCAGGCCCGAGCGCGGGCGCACCTGGCCCTCGTAGCCCGGGGGGATGGCCAGGCAAAAGCCAGTGGGTAGCAGGGCTATTTCCCCCGGGGCCATGGTCAGGGGCTCGTCAATGGCGGCGGGCAGGTCCAGGCCGGCGGCCTGGGCGGTCATGTAGACCGGCAGGTCCAGGCCCTGGCCGTGGGCCAGGCGCTGCACCTCCACCTTAACCTCGCTCACCAGCCCAGCTCCCGGCGCAGGGCGTCCTCGTCCACCGGCCCCAGCACCGTGGCCGCCAGGCGGCGCTGGTCCAGAAGCTCGCCGGCCAGGCGGGAGAGGTCTTCCTGGGTAACGGCCTGCACCTGGTTGAGGGCCTCGTCCAGGGGCACGTCGCGGCCGAAGTTGTACTCGTTGCGGGCCAGCCTGCTCATGCGGCTCTCGGGGTTCTCGGCGGCCAGCAGGATGGCGCCGGTGAGGTTCTCCTGGGAGTCGGCCAGCTCCTGGGGGCTGACCGGGGAGTCGGCCAGCTTTTGGAGTTCCTCGCGCACCACCTTGAGGGCCTCCACGGCGCGCTCGGGCGCCACGCCCAGGTAAATGCCCAAGAGGCCGGCGTCGCGGTAGGAGCTCAGGTAGGAGTAGACCGCGTAGGCCAGGCCCCGGCGCTCGCGCACCTCCTGGAACAGGCGTGAGCTCATGTTGCCGCCCAGGATCAGGTTGAGTATGGCCAACTGGTAGCGGCGGGGATCGGTGGCCTTGGGCGCCGGCAGGCCCAGGGCCACGTGCACCTGCTCCAGGTCGCTTTCCACCACGTGCAGGCCGGCCTGGGGCTGGGGCGGCTGGCGGCGGCCCCCGTCCGGCCTGGCGGCCAGGGCCGACAATACCGGCCCCACCAGGTCCACCACCTGCTGGTGCTCCAGGTTGCCCACCGCCGAGACCACCGCCCGGCCGGGCAGGTAGTTGCCCTCCAGATAGGCCAGGATGTCGTCGCGGCCCAAGGCGGCGATGGTTTCCTGGCTGCCCAGGATGGAGCGGCCCAGGGGGTGGCCCGGCCAGAAGCGCTCGCCGAAGAGCACGTGCACCAGTTCGTCGGGGGTGTCCTCCAGGCCGCTTATCTCCTGCAGGATCACCCCGCGCTCGCGCTCCAGTTCTTCTGGCTCCAGGGCCGAGTGCAAGAAGATGTCGGTCAAGAGGTCGCACATCTGGGGCAGGCTCTTGGCCAAGGCGCGGCAGTGGAAGCAGGTGTGCTCGCGGCTGGTGAAGGCGTTGGCCATGCCCCCCAGGCGGTCTATCTCGCGGGCGATGTCCAGGGTGCCCCGGCGCTGGGTACCCTTGAAGGCCATGTGCTCGATGAAGTGGCTGACGCCGTTGTTGGCGGGGCTCTCATCGCGGGAGCCCACCTCCATCCATAGGCCCACCGTGACCGAGAAGGCGTGGGGCTGGCTTTCGCTGACCACGCGCACGCCGTTGTCCAGCACGCTCTTCTGGGTCACGGTGGCCATGCCTAGCGCCGGGGGGGCCGGCGGTCGCGGTCGCCGCGGCTGTCGCGGTAATCGCGGCGCTCCTCGCCGGGGCCGTCGTCGCCGCCGGTGCCGGGGGGCGGCGGCGGCAGGAGGGCCTTGCGGCTAAGGCGCACCTTGCCCCGGTCGTCAATGCCCAGCACCTTGACCTTGACGATGTCACCTTCCTTGAGCACGTCGGTCACCGAGCGCACGCGGGTGTGGTCCAGCTCGCTGATGTGCACCAGGCCGTCGCGTCCGGGCATGATCTCCACGAAGGCGCCGAAGTCCATGATGCGCACCACCTTGCCCTCGTAGACCGCGCCTTCCTCGGCCTCCTGGGTCAGGTCGCGGATCATCTGCAGGGCCAGGCGTCCGCTGTCGCCGTCCACGGCGGCCACGCGCACCGTGCCGTCGTCATCCACGTCAATCTTGACGCCGGTCTCCATCTGGATGCCGCGGATGATCTTGCCGCCTGGTCCGATGATGTCCTTGATCTTCTCCACCGGTATCTTGATGGTGGTGATGCGCGGGGCGAAGAGGCTGATGTCGCCACGCGGACGCTCGATGACCTTGTTCATCTCGCCCAGGATGTGCAGGCGGCCGTCGCGGGCCTGCATGAGGGCCCGGCCCATGACTTCCTTGTTGATGCCGCTGATCTTGATGTCCATCTGCACGGCGGCGATGCCCTGGGCCGATCCGGCCACCTTGAAGTCCATGTCGCCCAGGTGGTCCTCGTCGCCCAGGATGTCGGTGAGCACCGCCACCTTCTCGCCTTCCATGATGAGCCCCATGGCCACGCCGGCCACGGGGGCGCTCACCGGCACGCCAGCGTCCATCAGCGACAGGGAGGCGCCGCAGATGGTGGCCATGGAAGAGGAGCCGTTGGACTCCAGCACGTCGCTGACCACGCGCAGGGAATAGGGGAAGGCCGCCTTGTCGGGCAGCACCTTGCCCACCGCCCGCCGGGCCAAAGCGCCGTGGCCGATATCACGGCGGGTGGGACCGCCCAGGCGTTTGGCCTCGTTGACGCTAAACGGCGGGAAGTTGTAGTGCAGCATGAAGCGGCGGAACACGTCGCCCTGGGTGACGCTTTCTATGCGTTGCTCGTCGCCGCTGGTGCCCAGGGTGCAGGTGACCAGGGCCTGGGTCTCGCCGCGGGTGAAGAGCGCCGAGCCGTGGGTGCGGGGCAGAAGGCCCACCTCGCAGGAGATGGGGCGCACCGTGGTAAGGTCGCGGCCGTCCACCCGGCGGGACTGATCCACGATCATGGCCCGCATGGTGTCGGCTTCCAGGTGGTCCACCATGCCCTTGACCAGGCCCTCCTTGCCCAGCGCCGTCTCGCCCAGGGCCTCGACGACCTGCTTCTTGACCTCGCGCAGCTTGGCGTAGCGCTCCAGCTTGGGCCGAACCGCCAAGACCTCGGCGATGCCGGCGGCGGAGAGCTCGGTGACCTTGGCCAGAAGCTCCTCGTTGGACACCGGCGGGGTGAAGGCGCGCTTGGGCTTGCCGCAAGCGGCCATCAACTCCTCCTGGATGTCCAAGAGGGGCTGCAAGCCGGCATGGCCGAACCAGATGGCCTCCAGGACCTCCTGCTCGGAGAGGAAGTTGGCCCCGCCCTCCACCATCACCACGGCGTTGCGGGAGCCGGCCACGACCAGGTCCATGTCCGAGCTCGCGCGCTGCTCGGTGGTGGGGTTGATGATGAGCTGGCCGTTCACGCGCCCCACGCGCACCCCCGCCAGGGGGCCGGCGAAGGGCACGTCGCTGATGCTTAAGGCGGCGGACGCGCCGGTGAGCGCCATCATGTCCGGGTCGTTGACCTTGTCCACCGAGTAGACGTTGGCTATGACCTGGGTCTCATAGGTCCAGCCCTTGGGCATGCGGGGACGTATGGGACGGTCTATGATCCGGCAAGTGAGCGTCTCGCGCTCGCTGGGCCGTCCCATTTCCCGGCGGAAGAAGTTGCCGGGGATGCGGCCGGCGGCGTAGGACATTTCTTGGTAATCCACCGTGAGCGGCAGGAAGTCAATGCCCTCGCGGGTGCCTTGATCGGCCACGGCGGTGACCAGCACCACGGTGTCGCCGTGGGTGACCCAGGCCGCGCCGCCGGCCTGCTTGGCCACCTTGCCGGTCTCGATGGCGAACTCTTGACCATTGATGGTCGTGGAAACTTTTTTGTACATTCTCTCTCTCGCTTTAGGGGCCGGGACTACTTGCGGATACCCAGCTCCTTGATGACCGCCCGGTAGCGCTCGATGTCCTTGCGCTTAAGGTAATTGAGCAGGCGGCGGCGTTGGCCGACGAGCTTCAGTAGCCCGCGGCGGCTGTGATGGTCCTTGGTGTGGACCTTGAAATGCTCGGTCAGATAGCGAATGCGTTCGCTCAAAAGGGCGATCTGCACCTCCGGCGAACCGGTGTCGCCGGCCTTGCGCTGAAACTTGATGATGAGTTCGCTTTTGGCTTCCGAGGTAAGAACCACTTTATCAACCTCCTTCTGGTTTGTTGGACCTTGCGGTCCCTTGTCCGCGGCCCAGAACGCTGTCCCCAGCCACCCGGCCGGGGCTCCAGGCTTACTCGGCCCCCAGGGCCGACGCGGATGCCTCGTCATCCAAGCCCTCGGTGGAGGACTCGGGAAAAACCCTGATGCTCTCGTAATCGCGCCCCGGGCGGCCCGGGTCCGGCCCCAGCCAGCGCAGCACCGCCGCCAGGCCGCCGGCCGGGTCCAGCACCCGGAAGGCCCGGCCTGGCGCCAACTGGCCCAAAAACTCCTGGCCAAAGGCCTGGCCCGTCAGGATGCGCCCCTGCCGGACCTGCCAGGCCAGGTCGTCGTCCAAGCTGACCGCCGGCAGGCCGCAGCGCTCCAGGGCCTCATCCAGGGGCAGCAGGCGCTCGGCCAGCTCGGCCTCGCTCCAGTCCAGGGCGGTCTCCAGTTCCACGGCCCGCTCCACGTCGAAGGGCTCGGAGCCCAGGCGGCGCAAAGCCTTCAGGTGGCCCACGCTGCCCAGGGCTAAAGCCAATTCCTGGGCCAGGGAGCGCAAATAGGTGCCCCGGGAGCAGCGCATGACAAAGTCCACCTCGCCGGGCCGCAAGGCCGTGAGACGCGCCTCGTGCACCGTGATGGGCCGGGGCGGCTTGCTCACCTCTTGCCCGGCGCGGGCGTAGGCGTACAGGGGCCGGCCCTGGTGCTTGGCCGCCGAGAAGGCCGGCGGGGCCTGCATGCGCTCACCCACCAGGGCCTGGAGCGCGGCCTCGACTTGGCCCTCGTCCAGGGCGGGCACCGAGGCCGTGGCCGTCTCCTGGCCCGTGGGGTCGCCGGTGTCGGTGGCATATCCCAGCGCCAAGGTCGCGGCGTAGGTCTTGGCGCCTTGGCCCATCAGGTCCACCAGGCGGGTGGCCTGGTTGAAGGCCAGCACCAACAGCCCGGTGGCGAAGGGGTCCAGGGTGCCGGCGTGCCCCAGCTTGGCCGGCGCGAAACGCCGGCGCAGGCGCTCCACCACGTCGTGGCTGGTGGGGCCGGCGGGCTTGTCAATGAGCAGGACGCCCGAGTCCAGAAAGCGGGGATGGCGGCGCCGGCGTCCCATCAGCCTTGCCCCTTGAGCGCGGTGGCCAGGCGTTCTTCCAGCAGGACGCCCAGGCGGGCGGCGGCCCCGTCCAGGCTGCCCTCCAGCTTGGCGCCGGCGGCGTTGTGGTGCCCGCCGCCGCCCAGCCCGATGGCCAAGGCCCCCACGTCCACGCGGCCCCGGGAGCGCAGGCTGGCCTTGACGCTGTGCTGGTCAATCTCCTTGAGCAGGGCCGCCACCTCCACCCCCCGGATGGCCCGGTACTCCTCCACGATGCGGTCCAGGTCGCTGGGCGGGCAGCCCAGTTCAACCAGGTCGCTGGCCTTGGCCTGGGCCAGGGCCAGGCGTCCGCCGGCCAGGAGCTCAAGGCCGTCAGTCACCCGCGCGAACAGGCGCAGGCGGGCCAGGCTGGTGGAGTAGACCTCCTGGGTTATGGCCCAGGTATCGGCGCCGGCGGCCACCAAGTCCGCGGCCACGCAGAGGGCCGAGGGCGTGGTGTTGGAGTAAGAGAAGCGGCCGGTGTCGGTTTGCAGGCCCACGAAAAGGCAGGTGGCGGCAGGCTTGCCCAGAAGCAGGCCCATTGACTGGGCCAGGAGCACCACCATCTGGGAGGTGGCGGCCATGCCCGGGTCCACCCAGCGGGGCTGGGCGCGCTCCGGCTCGTGGCAATCCAACAGCACCGCCAGGTCCACATCCTCGGCCTGGGGCAGGTCCTCGCGGACCAACTCCAGGCCGGGCAGGAAGGCGTATTCCTCGGCCACCTGGCCGGCGCGGTGGGCGAAGACCTGCTTGCCCGCGCTTTTAAGCAGGTGCATGAGGCCCAGCACCGACCCGATGGCGTCGCCATCGGGGTCGCGGTGGGCCAGCACCAGCACCCGCCGGGCCGGGGCCAACACCTCTGCCAGGCGCGCCATCACGGTTTGTCCTCGCCGGCGTCTTCCAGCTCCTCACCACGCTGGTGGGCCAGGACTTGGTCCTGCTCGCGGGCCTGGCGGATCAGCCCGTCCAGGCGCACGCCCTCGGCCAGGGAGGGGTCGTAGACCGGCACCAGTTTGGGCGTCACCTTGATTTGCAGGCGGCTGGCCAGCTCGCGGCGCAAAAAGGGCGAGGCGCTCTTGAAGGCGGCCTCCACCTCGGGCCGGCGCGCGGCCTCCATGAGGCTGTAGAAAATCTTGGCCTGGCCCAGGTCGGGGCTCACATCCACGCCGGTGATGGTGATGAGCGCCAGGCGCGGGTCCTTGACCCTCTTAAGCAACAGATCGCCCAGTTCGGCTTGGATCAGGTTGCCCAGTCTTTGGGTGCGGCGGGTGCCCATCATGCTTCCCAGGGCGGCTTGGCCGCCGGGGCCCAGGCCATGTCCTTGAGGCTCAAGACCTCTTGGCGCACGTCCACCACCTCGGCCAAGGCCAGGCGCTCCACGAAGCGGCCGATCTCGTCCAACTGCCGCTGGGCATGGGCCACCTCGTTGCTGCACACGGTAAAGCCCAGCTCCAGGCGCTGCCAGAGATCGCCGGAACCCAACTCGCTGGCCGCGGCGTTGAACTTGGCGCGCACCCGGTCAATGACCGAGCGCGTCACCTTGCGCTTGGCCTTGAGGTCAGAAGCCCCTTGCACGTGCAGGGTCATCATCAGGGCGCCCACCACCATGTCTGTCTCGTCGCCTCTCCCGATCAAGCCCAGGGGGTTGCCTGGGCCGTGGTGCTACAGCTCGGCGGCCACCTCGCGAGTCACGAAGGCCTCGATCTCGTCGCCTACCTTGATGTCGTTGTAGTTGTCCAGTCCGATGCCGCACTCGTAGCCCTGCACGACCTCCTTGACGTCCTCCTTGAAGCGGCGCAGGGAGGATATCTTGGTGGTGGCCACCACCACGCCGTCGCGCAACAGCCTCGCCTGGGCGTTGCGCTCCATCTTGCCGCTGGTCACGGCCGAGCCGGCGATGACCCCGATCTTGGGCACGCCGAAGGTCTCGCGCACCACGGCCCGGCCCAGGATATCCTCGTGCAGCACCGGCGCCAGCATGCCGGTCAAGGCCGCCGTGACGTCGTCCAGTACCTGGTAGATGATGTCGTAGGTGCGCACGTCCACGTGCTCGGCCTCGGCGATCTCGCTGACCTTGCCAGTGGGGCGCACGTTGAAGCCGATGATGATGGCGGTGCTGGCCGAGGCCAGCATCACGTCGGTCTCGGTGATGGCGCCGGTGGCCGCCTGGATCACGTTGACCTTGACCTGCTCGTTGCCCAGCTTGTTCAGCGCGTCCACCAGGGCCTGCACCGAGCCCTGCACGTCGCCCTTGACGATGAGCTTCAACTCCTGGACGGCGCCTTCCTTCATCTGCTCGAAGAAGCCCTCCAGGGTCAGCCGGGTCTGGGACGACAACTCGGCCTCGCGCTTCTTGAGGGCGCGGTGCTCGGCGATCTGCTTGGCGACCTTGTCGCTCTCCACCACCGCGAATTCGTCGCCGGCCTCGGGCACCCCGGCGAAGCCCTGCACCTCCACGGGTATGGACGGTCCGGCCTCGTCCACGCGCTGGCCCAGGTCGTCGAACAATGCGCGCACCTTGCCGGCGTGAATGCCGCAGACAAAGGGGTCGCCGGTCTTCAGGGTGCCGTCCTGCACCAGCACCGAGGCCACGGGGCCGCGCCCCTTGTCCAGGCGGGCTTCCAAAATGTGGCCGCGGGCGGGCTTTTGGGGGTTGGCGAAGATCGTGTCCCCGCCCCACTCCTCGGGGACCAGGCCGTATTCCGTGAGCTGCTGCTTGATCCGGTTGGGGTCGGCGTTGGGCTTGTCAATCTTGTTGATGGCCACCACGATGGGCACATTCGCCGCCCGGCTGTGGGCGATGGCCTCCTTGGTCTGCTGCATCACGCCGTCGTCGGCGCTGACCACCAGCACCACCACGTCGGTGACCTGGGCGCCGCGGGCGCGCATCTGGGTGAAGGCCTCGTGGCCGGGGGTGTCCACGAAGACCACCTGGCCGCCGGAGGTCACGCGCACGTTGTAGGCGCCGATGTGCTGGGTGATGCCGCCGGCCTCGCCGGAGACCACGTTGCTGCGGCGGATGGTGTCAAGAAGGGAGGTCTTGCCGTGGTCCACGTGGCCCATGATGGTCACCACCGGGGGACGGGTATGAAGGTCCTCCTCGCGGTCCACGGCCTGCTCCAGCAGGCCCTCTTCCTCGAAGGCCACGCGCTCCACCTCGAAGCCGAACTCGGTGGCCACCAGGGCGGCGTCTTCAACGTCCAGGGACTGATTGAGCGTGACCATCATGCCGCTTTGCATGAGCCGCCCCACCAGCTCGGCTGATTTCACGCCCATGCGCTTGGCCAGCTCGCCCACGGTGATGGCCTCGCCCACGCGCACGCGGCGCTTGATGGCCTTGGGGGTGGTCAGCTCGGTCTTCTTGGGGCGCTTGGCCGCGCCGCGTCCGCGCTTGCCCTTGGACGGGCGGTCGTAGAGGTCGGCCTTGTCCAGGATTTCCTTTTTCTTGCTGGCGGCCTTGCGCATCAGGAACTCGTCATCCGGGATGGCCGAGGTGGTCTTCTTGCCCTTCTTGCGGCGGGGGCGGTTGCGCTCGTCCAGCTTCTCCGGCGGCGGCACGTCGCCCACGGCGGGCTGGGCGGGCATGCCGGGGCGCGGCGGGCGGGCGCCCATGGGCGGGCGGGCACCCATGGGTGGGCGGGCCGGCCGGCCCTCGGCGAAGCGCTGCTCCACCACGGGGGCCACCGGCTGGGTGGGCCGGCTGATGATGCGGGCCGGGGTGTCGCCGCCCGGGCGGCGGGGCTTGGGGGCCTCCTCCCTGGCCACCGGCTTGGGCCGCGGCTGCTCCTTGGGTTTGACGGCGGCCCTGGGCGGCTGGAGGGGCTCCTCCGCGGCCAAGGGCTGGGGTTCCACGGCGGGCTGCGGCTGGGGCTCGGCCACGGCGTTCTCCTCGGCCGCCGAGCTGGACGGGGCCTCCGG
>JACQYR010000088.1:13705-17614 GCA_016208115.1 Desulfarculus sp. | reverse complement strand
ATCGGCCGGGCAAAAGCGTGGTTTTGCCCGGCCTCCCGGGCGCTTTCGCGCCCGGCGGGCCATCCGTGGCCCGCATACCAAGTTGCGGTCAAATTATTTTTTGACCGCAACTTGGTATTACTTAGCCTGGGCCTCGGCGGCCTGGGCGTTGAGGTCCCAGGTGCCGCAGCCGAACCAGTACTTGCCGTCAGAGGACTTGAGGATGTAGGTGGCCTTGGGCAGGGGCTCCTTGGTGCCGGGCTTGGGCCAGTAGTACTCGGTCCAGCCGGAGCCCTTCTCCTTGGCGATGCGCAGGAACTCCATCTGGAAGAGCTTGCCCTTGATGTCCTTCATCATGGACATGTCCTTGCCGATGAGCTGGGGGGCCAGGGGGTGGGCCGCCAACTCGGGCTTTTCCATGGGGCCCATGAAGACGTACAGGTCGCCCTTGAAGAAGGGGCCGTTCTTGTCGTTGACGGCGGCGAGGGTGGCCTCGGCCCCCTTATCTTGATAGAACTTGCCCGTTGATTTCACTAGGTCCACCACCTCCTGCGCGGTCACGGCAAAGGCTAGGGAAGACCAGCACAGAATCAGGGCCAAGGTCAGGGTCGTCAGCAGGGCTTTGCGCATGGATCACTCCTTGGAGCTAGGGTGTGGCCAGGGCCGTCCTCCTGACGGGGCGGTGCCCGGGGATCCCCCCCAAGTCCGTCGGGCAGGCGGCGGCGATTGGTTTATATATAAATAATATTATAAGGCCGGGAAAAAAGGAACCAAAAAACCCCCATCCCCCAAGGCCATGGCCCCGGGTCTCTCAACGCCCTTACAGCGGGAGCCGCCAGCCTGGGCAGAAACCACGGCCTTAACCGACTCGGTTACGCCAGGCCGGGCACCGGCCCCGGCCCGTTTATGCCCAGCGGCGGGCACGCCGCCACTGTCTTGGACCGCCCGGCTACCTCGCGGCGGGAGCCGCCAGCCTTGGCCGGCACTACAGCCTCAACCGACCCGTTTATGCCAGGCCGGGCACCGGCCCTAGCGGACCTTGCTGCCCGGCGGCAGGAGGGTGTCGGGCGAGAGCACCCGCACCTTGTCATCGCCCACCGCCGCCAGCACCATGCCCCGGCTTTCCACGCCCTTGAGGGTCACGGGCTTGAGGTTGGCCACCACCACCACCTGGCGGCCCACCAGTTCCTCGGGGGCGTAGTGCAGGGCGATGCCGGCCACCACGGTGCGCGGGCCAGTCTCCTCGCCCAGGTCAATGCTGAGTTTCAAGAGGCGGTCGGCGCCCCCCACCTTCTCGGCGGCCAGCACCGTGCCCAGGCGCAGGTCAACCTTGGCGAAGTCATCGTACTCGATCTGGGCGGGGGGGGCGGGGGCTTCCTTGGCCACGGGCTTCTTCTCCTTGAGCGCGGGCTGGGCGGCCTTGGCCCCGGCCTTCTCGGCCTTGGCCTTGACCTTGGCGGTGTCTATGCGCGGGAACAGGGCCGGCGGCTTGCCCAGGGCGGTGCCCGGGACCACCAGGTCGGCGCTCGCCAGGCGGTCCAAGCCGATCAGCTCGGGCAGCTCCAGCTTGAGGTGCTGGGCCATGGCCAGCGCCGTCTGGGGCATGGCCGGCTGGATCAGCACCGCCACCATGCCCAGCACCTGCACCAGGGCGCCCAGCACCGCGTCCAGGCGCGCCCCCTGGCCGGGGTCCTTGGCCAGCACCCAGGGCTCGCTCTTGACCACGAAGCGATTGGCCTCGCCGATGAGCTGCCATATCTCGCTTAACGCCAGGTGGAAGTGGAAGCCCTCCATCTGCCGGGCGTAGGCCTGGGTCACCCGGCCGGCCAAGGCCAGCAGCTCCTGGGCGTCGGCCTGGGGTTCTCCCGGGGCGGGAACCACGCCCTGCCGGTACTGGAAGAGCATGTTCAGCACGCGGGAGAACAGGTTGCCCAGGTCGTTGGCCAGGTCGGCGTTGTAGCGCTCCACCAGGGCTTCCTCGCTGAAGCTGGCGTCCAGGCCGAAGGCCATGTCCCTGAGCAGGAAGTAGCGGAAGGCGTCGGCGCCGTAGACCCTGGCCAAATCCAGGGGCGCCACCACGTTGCCCAGGCTCTTGCTCATCTTGCCCTGGCCGGTCTTCCAGTAGCCGTGCACGTTGAGGTGCTGGTACAGGTAGGCGTCCCGGGGTTTGCCCTCGGCCTGGGCCAGGGACATGAGCATGGTGGGCCAGTAGATGCCGTGGGGCTTCAATATGTCCTTGGCGATGAGGTGCTGGGCCGCCGGCCAGAACTGGGCCATGAGGGGCTCGTCGGGGTAGCCCAGGCCGCTGAGGTAGTTGATGAGCGCGTCGAACCACACGTAGGTGACGAAGCGGCCGTCAAAGGGCAGCTCGATGCCCCAGGTCAGCCGGGTCTTGGGGCGGCTGATGCACAGGTCCTCCAGGGGCTCCTTGAGGAAGGAGAGCACCTCGTTCTTGTAGCGCTCGGGCCGGATGAAGTCGGGGTGCTCCTGGATATGGGCGATCAGGGCCTGTTGGTAGGCGCCCATGCGGAAGAAATAGTTCTCCTCCTCGATGTACTGGGTGGGGCGGTCGTGGTCCGGGCACTTGCCCTCCACCAGTTCCTTGTCGGTGAGGAAGCGCTCGCAGCCCACGCAATAGTTGCCGCCGTACTTGCCCAGGTAGATGTCGCCGGCGTCATATATTTTTTGTAGGATCAGGCGCACGCAGGCGATGTGGGCCGGGTCGGTGGTGCGGATGAAGTTGTCGTGGCTGACGTTCAGCGGCGGCCAGGTGTCGCGGAACATCCGGCTGACCCTATCGGCGTAGGCCTGGGGCGCGATGCCCTCCCTGGCCGCGGCCTCGGCGATCTTGTCGCCGTGCTCGTCGCTGCCGGTCTGGAAGCGCACCTCGTCACCCAGGAGGCGGTGGAAGCGGGCGGCGGCGTCGCAGACGATGGTGGAGTAGGCGTGCCCCAGGTGGGGCTCGGCATTGACGTAGTAGATGGGCGTGGTGATGTAGAAGCTCTGGGTCATGGGACGATCCTGATAGTTGATTGGCGCCTCCCTGGCGGGGATGGCCAGGAAAGACCCGTGGTGTTGCACTCTTCATGTAGGGGCGGGGTTTATCCCCGCCCGTCTTGTTCTCCGCTGAAGAGGGCGGGGGTAAACCCCGCCCCTACAGCAAAACCAAGAAGCTGGATGATGTTGGGCCGAGGGTCCTCTCCAGCCGGCGCTGGCGGGCCTACTTGATCTCCTCTTCGCAGGTCTTGTCGCGCACCATCTTGTAGACCTCGGACATCAGCCCCACCAGCAGCTTGAGGTTCTTGCTGTCATCCTGGGGGCGCAGGCGGGTGCCCAGCTCCAGGGACAGGCGCAGCTCCTCGGGCGAGATGTTCTCCGGGAACAGGGCGCCGCTGACCTGGGCGTTGCGCAGGCTGGCCCCCTTGAGGTTGCAGCCGGAGAGGTCCACGCCCTTCAAGTTGGCGTTGCGCAGGTAGCAGCCCGAGAGGTCCAGGCCCTTGAGCAGGGCCTGGCGCAAATCCAGGCCGGCCAGGTTGGCCCCCTTGAGGTTGGGCGGCTGGCCCTGGCGCACCATTTCGTTGAAGCGCTCCAGGTTCTCCTCCAGGAGCAGCTCGGCCCGGGGCGCCAGCTTGAGATCGGTATGGTCGGCCATGGCCTTCTCCCCCGTTAAGATGGGTTTTTGCCGGCGGTTTCCTCGCCCGCCCCCCGGCGTCCCCGTCCCCGGCGTCCCCGCCCCCGGCGGTGCCTCTCGCCCTCGGCGGCCGGGGCGGCCTCGGCCGCGGGCTCGGCCTCGCCCGGGGGGGCCGGGGGAGGCGGTGCCGGCGCCGCCGGAGTGGGCGGCGCGGCCTCCATGGGGGCCGGCCGGGGCCCCCGGCCCCGGCCGCCGGCGGGATGGGGGCCAGGCCGAGGGCGTCGCGGTCGAGGTCGAGC
>JACQYR010000088.1:0-13698 GCA_016208115.1 Desulfarculus sp. | reverse complement strand
GAGGCCAGGGTGGCCAGCTCCTCGGGCGAGCAGGTGACCTCGCGGCCATCGCTCAGGATCACCGTGACCTTGCGCTCCAGCACGTTCTGGCGTATCACCTTGGCCTCCAGCTCCGGGCCAAGGACCAGGCGCTTGCCCAGCTTGGGCAGGTCGCGCTTCAGGGCCTGGTAGGTGGAGAACTCGTAGGTGAGGCAGCACATCAGCCGGCCGCACAGGCCGCTGATCTTGGTGGGGTTCAAGGAGAGCTTTTGCTCCTTGGCCATCTTGACGCTCACCGGCTCGAAGTACTTGAGGAAGGTGGCGCAGCACAGCTCGCGCCCGCAGGAGCCCAGGCCGCCCAGGAGCTTGGCCTCGTGGCGCACCCCTATCTGGCGCATCTCCACCCGGGTGCGCAGCTTGGCCACTAGGTCGCGCACCAGTTCCCGGAAGTCCAGCCGGCCCTCGGCGGTGAAGTAGAAGATGACCTTGGAGCGGTCGAAGAGGCACTCCACCTTGACCAGGTTCATGTCCAGCTTGCGCGCGGCGATGCGCTCCTGGCACAGGACGTGGGCCTCCTTCTCCAGCTTGCTGTTCTGCTCCAGTTGCTGCAGGTCCTCGGGCGTGGCCAGGCGGTAGACCTGCTTGAGGTCCTGGTCCTGGGGCCGCAGCTCCACCTCCACCTGGGGCCGTGGGCCGTGCACCACCTGGCCCAGGGCCAGGCCCTGCTCGGTCTCCACGATGACCATGTCGCCCGGCCCCAGCACGAAATGCCCGGCGTCGAAGTCGTAGACCTTGCAGCCGCGCTGGAAGCGGACCCCCACCACCTTGCCCATATATGTCTCCAGGGGCCAACGGCGGCCCGCCAAGCGTCCATGCACGGCCTGGGCGGCCGAATAGGTAATCTTTACACGCCTTGGGGAAGTTTTACCAGGGGTTATGCCGCCGGGGCCTCTTGGCGCAGGCCCTGCAGGAGCACGGTGAGCGCCAGTTCCGGGGCGGCGTTGGCCAGCACCTGGCCCTGGCAAGCCCGCACCAGCTCGAAGCCCCGGCAGGCCGGGGCCAGGCCAGGAGCGCCGGCCAGGAGGCCCGAGGCCTCCAGGAAGGCCGCCCCGGACCGTCCGGCGGCGCCCACCGCCGCGTCGCGGTAGTAGAGGGCCAAGAGGTCCAGGGTCTCCACCAGGCCCTGGCGGTCCAGGCGCTCGCCGCCCCGGAAGGGCGCCACCAGCTCCTCGGCCAGGGCCCAGTCCTCCAAGGCCCCGCCGGGGGCGCGCAAATGCCCCAGCAGGCGCTCCAGGGTGGCGGAGAGGCGTTCCTGGTCCAGCCCCAGGGCCAGGCCCAGGGAGCCGCCCGAGAGGGCCGCCTTGAGCCGGGCGGCCGCGCGGTCCACTCCCCGGCGCTCCAGCTCGCCGGCGACGAGCCCCTCCTCCAGGGGCAGGAAGTTCACCCGCCGGCAGCGGCTGACCAGGGTGGGCAGGACCTCGCCCGGGTCTTGCACGGTCAGCACCAGGATGTTGCCCGGCGGCGGCTCCTCCAGGGTCTTTAGGAGCACGTTGGCGCTGGCGATGTTGAGCTGGCCGGCCTGGCGGATCAAGACCAGGCGGGTACCGCCGCCAAAGGGCGCGAAGGAGATGGCGCGGATCATCTCGCGCACCTCCTCGACTTTTATTTGTGCAGAGGCCTGGTCGTTGGGGGGGGCCAGGACGATGAGGTCCTCGTGCTGGCCGCTGGCGGCCCGCCGGCAGGAGGGGCACTGACCGCAGGGCCAGCGTGGCCCGTGGTTTCGGGGCGCTGGCGGTGGAGGCCGGCCTAGTCCAGGTTGGACCAGCGGCGCTTGCGCCGGCTGAAGGCCGCGCCCAGGATCCAGCCCAGGAGCAGCACCCCGCCCCCGGCCAGGAACCATTTGATGTTGGTGCCGAAGCGTAAGGACTCATTCTCGGTGGTCAGCTCCTCCAGGGCCACGGCCTTCTGCTGGCATTCCTCCTGCAGCTTGGCGTGGTCCTCGCGCAGCTTAATCACCTCGGCGCAGTCTCTTTGCAGGCGGGTCAGGCTGATTTCCGAGTCCTGGGAGCGTCCCTCGGCCTGGGCCAGGGCCTTCTTGGCCTCGGCCAGCTCGCGCCTGAGCTCCTCCAGGCGCACGCCCAGGGACTTGTCCTGGGGGGCCATCTCCTTGAGGCGCAGGGCGGCGGGCTTTTCCTCCATGAGGTGGCGCTTGAGCACCCAGCCCTCCTTGCCCGCCGGGGTCTGCACCCGCATCCAGCCCTCGCCGTTGTCCTCCAGCACCGTCACCTGCTCGCCCGAGGAGACCATGGCCAGCACCCGGGCGTCGTTGCCGGGATCAACCCGCACGGTTATCTGCATGCGGTCGCTGACGTACATGGTCTGCTGGGCCATGGCCGGCCCGGCCAGGACCAGCAGGCCCAGCCATATCAGACAGAGGACGCGGGTGGCTTTCATGGACACGGCTCCCGGCGAGACAGTACTTGGTCACTTAAGCTAACGTATCAGCCTTACGGCGGAATGTCAACGAGGCCCCCCCAAGGCCCCCGGGGTGGCCAGCCGGGGAGCGCATGGACATTTGACCTTTGCCCGCCGGGGTGCTATTTACCAATATATGATAATCAACCCGCACTAGGCCCGCCCGGCCGGGGCGGCGAATGTAGGCGCCATGATCCAGGGCCATGTCCTGATCGTAGACGACGAACCCACCAACCTGCTGCTGATGGAGGAGCTTTTCCACCAGCAGGGGGCGCGCACGTCCTCGGCCCAGGACGGCCAGACCGCCCTCAGGCTGGCCCAAGAGGAGCGGCCCGACATCGTGCTCCTGGACGTGATGATGCCGGGCATGGACGGCTACGAGGTCTGCCGGCGGCTCAAGGCCGACGAGACCACCCGGCGCATACCGGTGGTGATGATAACCGGCCTGGGCGCCCTGGACGACAAGATCCGCGGCCTGGAGGCCGGCGCCGACGACTTCCTCTCCAAGCCGGTCAACGCCGCCGAGCTCTTGACCCGCTCGCGCGCCCTCTTGCGGGTCAAGAGCTCGGCGACGAGCTGGAGAGCGCCTACCACCGCCTGGCCGAGATCGCCTCCTACACCAATACCCTGCTCCGGCAGTTCGACCCCTACAACTTCGACCTGGACGCCTCCCTGCGCGGGCTCATGGAGTTTTTGCTGGGTCCGGCCAGCACCGACAAGACCCGGCCCCAGCGAGTGCTGCTCCTGGGCGCCGACCAGGGTGGCCAGTGGGGCGGCTGGGTCTACTATCTCAAGGACGGGCGCCTGACCTTCCACCCCCTGCCCGAGAAGCTCAGCCCGCCCCAGTTGGCGCCGGTCTTCGAGGGGCGCGGCCTGGTCTACGCCAACCGCGGCGAGCAGCCCTTCGCCGGCGTGGCGGCCCTGCCCCTGTGGGAGCGCCTGCGCCAGCCGGCCCCCGAGAATAACCTGGTGGCCTACCGCTCCGACTCGGTGGCGGTCTTGGCCCTGGACTTTGGCAAGCAGGTCAGCGCCTACGAGGCCCAGGTGCTCTCGGCCCTGGTGGCCACCATCCACTTCTTCCTCAAGACCATCAGCTCCCAGATACAGGAAGTGGAGCGGGCCTTTCTCTACACCATCGGCGCCCTGGCCCGGGCGGCCGAGAGCCACGACGAGGACACCGGCAACCACATCATCCGCGTCAACCGCTGCGCCGAGATGGTGGCCACCGCCCTGGGCTGCGACCTCAACTTCGTCAAGGTGCTGGGCTACTCGGCCCAGATGCACGACGTGGGCAAGCTGCACATCCACCCCGACATCCTGCGCAAGCCCGGCCGCCTGAGCGCCGCCCAGTGGGAAGAGGTCAAAAAGCACACCATCTACGGCGTGCGCATCCTGGGCGACGACCCCCGCCTGGCCATGGCCCGCGAGGTGGCGCTGTCCCACCACGAACACTGGGACGGCTCGGGCTATCCCCAGGGGCTCCAGGGGCCGGACATCCCCCTGTCGGGGCGCATAACCATGCTGGCCGACGTCTACGACGCCCTGCGCAGCACCCGCCCCTACAAGCCGGCCTTCGGCCATCAGCGGGCGGTGGAGATAATCACCAAGGGCGACGACCGCCTGCAACCCAGCTATTTCGATCCGCGCATCCTGGAGGTCTTCGGCGACCTGCACCATCAGATGGAGAAAATCTTCGCCGATTACCCGGGCTAGGCCTGGACCATCGGCGGCTTGGCGTGTTAATCACCTGTTGACAGCCCACGGCTGGCAAATAGAAGCATTGGGAGGCCTGTGATAGGAAGGCGCTCCCGGGTGCCCCGGAGGGGCCAAGGCCTTTTCCTGGGGTAGCCAATCAGACGCGCAACCCGGTCCTATTAGTTAACAAGGAGGATTTCATGAGCGAGATCAAAACCATCGGCGTGGTGGGCGCCGGTACCATGGGCAACGGCATCGCCCAGTTGGCCGCCCAGATGGGGGCCAACGTCATCATGCGCGACATCAAGGACGACTTCGTGCAGCGCGGGCTCAAGGCCATAGACAAGTTCCTGAGCAAGGGCGTGGAGCGGGGCAAGGTCACGCCGGAGCAGAAGGCCGCGGTCCTGGGCCGGGTCATCGGCACCACCGACATGGGCGAGCTGGCCAAGTGCGACTTCATCATCGAGGCGGTGATCGAGGACCTGGACCTCAAGAAGCAGGTCTTCTCCGAGCTGGACAGCATCTGCAAGCCCGAGACCATCCTGGCCACCAACACCAGCTCCATGTCCATCACCCTCATCGCCGCCGCCACCAAGCGCCAGGACAAGGTGGTGGGCATGCACTTCTTCAACCCCGTGCCCCTGATGCGCCTGGTGGAGATCATCCACGGCTACAACACCAGCGACGAGACCGTCAAGATCACCACCGAGCTGGCCCAGAAGATGGGCAAGGAGACGGTGGAGGTGAAGGTGGACAGCCCGGGCTTCATCGTCAACCGCCTGATGATCCCCCACATGATCGAGGCGGTCAAGCTGCTGGAAGAGGGCGTGGCCACCCGCGAGGACATTGACAAGGCCCTCAAGCTGGGGCTGAACTACCCCATGGGCCCCTTCGAGCTGATGGACTTCACGGGCATGCCATGGATGGCTTTCTCCGACACACACCTAGGGGCGGTTGAGCATCTTGTCCAGGTCGCCGGCGTAGCCCGACCAGTCTCCCCCGCCCTCACCGGCCTGCCCCGCCTGGCCGAGACCTGGCTGGTCCTTTACGAGACCCTGCACGACGTGCTGGCCTGCGCCAAGAGCCAGGACATGGGCCACCCCGAGCGCCTGGCCTTCATCAGGAACCTGGCCTCCAGCGCCTTGGCCAGCGTGGAGCAGGATTGAGAACCCCAACCCAGCCCGCGTTGGCGGGGCGGTAGCCGCCGCATGGCTGCCGGAACCATTGCCTCAAGCCGTTGACAGGCCTGCCTGCCCCCGAAAAAGACCCCAGGCGAAAGGAAGGCCGATGCCCAAGTACATGGTGGTCTACACCCTCAAGGGCGACCAGAAGAAGTACGAGTGGATGCAGGAGGTGATGCTGAAGGTGACCAGGGCCAAGGGACCCAAGGGCGAGAAGGTGACCCCCGGCGTGGCCACCCCCTTGATCCAGCGCGTGGAGGACGCCGTCTACATCATCAACGTGCGCAGTAGCCGCTACTCCCTCAAGGCCATCAAGGACCTGTTCGCGGCCAAGCTGCAAGCCGGGGACAAGCTCCTGGTGGCCGGGCTCAACGGCCGGGGAGACTGGTCGGGCTACGCCGGCGACCTGGACAATATGCTCAACCGCCCCTAGGTGTGTGTCGGAGAAAGCCATCCATGGCTTTCTCCTCTTGGCGCTTGCCAAAAGTAAATTTTGGCAAGCTTGCGAAATCATGCCAAATGATAATTTGGCCTGATTTCGGGCGGGCCGTCCATGGCCCGCCTAGGAGCCTGTCTGCGTATTACTCCGACAGGCTCCTAGGGGTCTTCACCGTCACCCAAAAATGGCGGGGCGCAGCTCCGCCACCAGCCCAGGCGCAAACAGGCGCGGAGCACCGCGTCCCAGCGGCCTTGCCCCTCCAGGGCGGCGGCCAGTTGGCGCAGTATTGCCGGCGCGGCGCTCTCGGCCTGGTTGATGAGCGCCATGGCCCGCGCACCGGGCCTAAGATTGCGCAAGGGGCCTTGCGGCCCGCCCAGGGCCAGGGCCAGGGCCGCCGGGGTCACGGCCTGGCCCGGCTCCAGGCCGGTGGCCCGGGCGAACATCTCCGGCCTATGCACCCAGCGCGCGTCCAGGGGCCGCCCCAGGCCGCTGGCCCCGGCCACCACCACCAGGCCCCGCTCCCGGCCCGCTAGCGCCGGCTCATGGCTGGCCCAGCCCTTGAGCGGCCGGCCGGCGGCGCCGTCTGCCTCGCATAGCACCCACAGCCCCGGCACCGATAGCAGCGCCGCCAGTTGCTCCGGGTCAAGCCCCTGGAGCTTGCCGTCGGCCTGGCGGCCCTGGGCCAGGCACAGGGGCTGCCCAGGGGCCAGGCGTTGCTCCAGTTCCGCGATGCCCGGCGGCCCCTGGCCCAAGAGCCAGGTCTGGGGGGCCACGCCAGTTGGCGGCGGATAGATGCGGGTGCTGGTGGTGACGATCACCGGCCGGCCTTGAACGGCCAGCTCCCCGGCCAGGGCGTATAGCAGGCTGGTCTTGCCGCCGCTGCCGGCCATGGCCCACAGCCCCGGGCCGTCCAGGCCCAGGGCCTGTCCCAGCCCCCCCCGGGCCGAGGCCAGCAGGTCCCGCGCATGCGCCGGGCCGCCCGGGCCACGGCGGCCACCGTGGCCGGGGCCACCAGGGGCATGTCCGCCAGCAGCACGGCCAGCACCTCGGCCCCGCCAGCCAGGGCCGCCTGGGCGGCGCGGGCCAGGGAGGTGCCCATGCCCTCTTGGTGGCGGGAGTTGACCAACACCTCCAGGCGGGGGTCTGCCGGCAGCAGGCCGCGCAACTCCTCGGCCCCCGCCCCCAGCACCACCAGCACCCGCCCCGGACCGGCGGCCAGGGCGGCCTCCACCGCCCAGAGCAGCAGGGGGCGCCCGGCCAGGTCAGCCGAGAGCTTGCCGCCGCCGAAGCGCGCCCCCTGGCCGGCGGCCAACACCGCGCACCAGGCCTGGGCGGTGGCGTTCATTTTCCCTGTTGTTGCGCGGCGCGGGCGGCGGCGAGCACCCCCTCCAGCAGGCGGGCCGCTTCCGCCACCTGGCGGGGCGACGGCCCGGGGCGCAGCTCGATGACCAAGTGGGCGGCCCCCAGCAGGGACGGGGCCAGGGCCGGCCAGTCCAGGTCGCCCTGGCCCGGCGGGATGTGGTCCTCCACTCCCTTGATGTCGTGCAAATGGCAGCCCAGGAGCCAAGGCCCCAGGCGCTCCAGGTAGGCGGACTCGGGGTTGAGCCCGGCCAACTGGCGGTGGCGGGCGTGGCCGGTGTCGTGCCAGTAGCCCAGGGGCGCCCCGGAAAAGCGTTGCAACAGGGCCAGGGTTTCCTCCAGGGTGGGGGCCTGGAAGAGATGAAAGCGGTTCTCCAGGCCCAGGCGCACTCCCAGGGGCGCGGCCCGTGCCAGCAGGGGCTCCAGGCTGAAGCTCAGGGCGTCCAGTACCCGGGGCGAGGCGGCCAGGCGCAACTCGCGGGCGGCGGCCAGCTCCGGGGTGAGCCGGCCCAGGCGGGCGGCCTGGCCGGTGATCTCCTGGTCCTTGAGCTCGGGCAGCCAGCCCAGGTGCAGCACCACCGCCCCGGCCTCCAGGTCGCTGGCCAGCTCCAGGCTGCGCAGGGTATGGTCCACGGCCCGGCGGCGCTCGTCCTTATCCTGGGCGGCCAGGTTGAACAGGTCGCCGCTGGGCTCCAGCAGGCCGGCGTATTGGGGCGGGAAGGGGCAGTAGTTGTGCACGCTGCCCACGCTTAAGCCCCGGGGCTTCAGTTCGCGCCTGAGTTCGGCCAGTAGCGGGACGCTCAGGCGGTACTCCAGCTCCAGGCGGCTGATGCCCGCCTCCTGCACGGCCTGGGCCAGGGCCGCGCCGCTAACGGCGTCCTTGGCCAGCCAGGAGGTGGAGAGGGCCAACTCGAAGGGTGATGTTGACATGGCTGGCGGGTTGGCTGGCCTTTCGGTTTTAGGGCTGCCGGGCCTGGCCCGAGTCGGGGTTAATCATCAGCGAGGAGACGTCCACGGCCTCGAAGGCGCTGCCCGGCACCTGGCGCATTTGGTTGACCAGCACGTCGTCGTTCCAGCGCGAGTCCGGCGCGCCGCTGATGTACCAGGGGCCGCCGTTGTCAGCCACCATCATGCCGTATTCCTTCAGCGCCTCCAGGATCACCCGCACCGGGGCGGCGAAGCTGGAGGTGTCGAAGCCGCTCTTGAGGCGGAAGCGCTGGCCCATGGGTGGCAGGCTGGAATCGCCCGAGTCCGAGGCCTGGTGGCGGGCCGGCCAGACCCAGTCCGGGCTGGTGTCGGGCACCGTGAAGCGCAAGGCGTGCTCGATGCGTCCGGCGGCGACTTCCTCGTAGCGCACCAGGCCGGGCAAGAGGGGCAGTCCTGCCGCGTCGGCGCTGGTCCAGCCGGCGGGCCTGAGGGCGTTGGAGCCCAGGTCCCACACCGCGCCCGAGCCGGCCCACCAGGAGCCGTCGGCGTTCTGGTGGGCGTCGTAGACCTCGTAGAGCTTGTTGCTCCCGTGGTCCACCACCAATACATGGCGGTCGGAGCCGCCCTCCATGGCCGCGCCGGGGGGGATGGGGTAGGGGCCGGGGTCGGACTCATCAGGGTAGTAGAAGCTGATGTTCACCTTGGCCTGACCGGCGCCCACCTCGTTCCAGGGAAAGCCGATGGCCCGCCCCTCCCACAGGCCCGAGCCGAAGTCGGGGTGCAGGCCCTCGCCGGCCCCTATGCTATCCACGTAGGCCGTGGAGCGGGCGTGCACGGGCAGGCCGCGCACGGAAGTGTTCCAGATGTTGTCGGACGGCAACAGGCGCCCCAAGGCCAGGGCCGGGGCGGACGGCAGGGCCAGGGCCGCCGCCAGGACCAACGTACTGATCGCAAAGCGCCTTGCTCGCATGGCCTGGCCTCCCGGGCTCAAGGTGGGCGGGGCGCCGGGGCCTGGCCATGGCGGGCAGGCCCCGGCGGGTATGTTCGTTGTCCTACGGCTCCACGTAACCCGGCGTGGCGCAGGCCTTGGTGGTCCTGTACTTCTGCCAGAAGGGCGAGATATTGCGCAGACGCTCGATGATGGCCGGCATGTGCCCCAGCACGTGGTCAATCTCTTCGTCAGTGCTGTAGTAGCTAAGCGAGAAGCGAATGGAGCCGTGGGCCGCCGTGAAGGGCACGCCCATGGCCCGCAGAACGTGGCTGGGCTCCAGGGAGCCCGAGGTGCAGGCGCTGCCCGAGCTGGCGCAGATGCCCAGGTCCGAGAGCATCAGGAGGATGGACTCGCCCTCCACGTACTCGAAGCTCACCGAGGAGGTGTTGGGCAGCCGCCGGCTGGGGTCGCCGTTGACCATGGTGGCCTCCACCTGCAAGAGGCCCTCTTCCAGGCGGTCGCGCAGGCCCTTGACCCGGGTGTTCTCGTCCACCATGCGCTCACGCGCCAGTTCGCAGGCCTTGCCCAGACCCACGATATAGGGCACGTTCTCGGTGCCGGCCCGGCGGCCGTGCTCCTGGTGCCCGCCCATGACGTAGGGCACGAAGGGGGTGCCCTTCTTGACGTAGAGGATACCCACGCCCTTGGGGGTGTGCAGCTTGTGGCCGGAGATGGCCAGCATGTCTATCTGGGTGTCCTTGAGGGCGATGGGCACCTTGCCCGCAGCCTGCACGGCGTCGGTGTGGAACACGGCGCCCTTGGCCTTGGCCATCTGGGCGATTCTCTCCACCGGGAAGATCACGCCGGTCTCGTTGTTGGCCCACATCACGCTGACAAGCGCCGTGTCGTCGCGGATGGCGTCCTCCACCTGGTTCAGGTCCAGGTTGCCCTGGCGGTCCACGGGCAAAAAGGTGACCTCGTGGCCCCGGCGGGCCAGGTCCTGGCAGAAGTTCAGCACCGCCGGGTGCTCCACGCGGGTGGTGACCACGTGGCGTTTTTGGGGGAAGGAGCGCAGGGCGGCCATGATGGCGGTGTTGTCGCTCTCGGTGCCGCAGGAGGTGAAGATGATCTCCTCGGGGCCGCAGCCCAACAGGTCGGCCACCCGCTGGCGGGCCACGTCAATGTGCGCCTTGACCTGACCGCCGAAGGTGTGCATGGAGCTGGGGTTGCCGTAGAGCTCGCCGAAGAAGGGCAGCATGGCCGCCACCACCTCGGGCGCGGTCTGGCTGGTGGCGTTGTTGTCCAGATACACGGTCTGGTGATGGCTCACGGCTTCACCTCCTCCACGACCAACTCGGGAGTGACGAACTCCCTCAGCTTGGTCTGCACGAACTGGGACAGGGTGGCCTGGCTGGCGGCGCAAGAGGAGCAGGTGCCCCGCAGGGAAACCTGCACCACGTCGCCGGCGATGTCTATCAGCTCGATGTCGCCACCGTCGGCCTTCAGGGCCGGGCGCACCTCGCGCTCCAGGGTCTCCTCGATGAGCTTGATCTTCTGGATGTTGGTCATCTTCTTCTTGGGCGGCGCCATGGGGGCCGCCTGGGTGGGCGCCGGCATGGACCATATCTTGGCCAGCAGGGCCTCGATCTTGTCCACGCACTTGCCGCAGCCGCCGCCGGCCTTGGTGAAGTTGGTGATCTCCTCCACCGTGTGCAGGTTGTTGTTGCGGGCCACCTTCTCGATCTCCTTGTCGGTGACCCCGAAGCACTCGCAGACCACCTCGCCCTCTTCGCTGGGCAGGGGCTCCAGGCCCTGGTAGTTGCGGATGGCGGCGGTGAGCGCCTGCTCGCCCATCACCGAGCAGTGCATCTTCTCGGGCGGCAGGCCGCCCAAAAAGGCGGCGATGTCCTTGTTGGTGATCTTGGAGGCCTGCTCCAGGGTCATGCCCTTTATCATCTCGGTGAGGGCGGAGCTACTGGCGATGGCCGAGGCGCAGCCGAAGGTCTGGAACCTGGCGTCGGCGATGCGGCCCGACTCGTCCAGCTTGAAGGTGAGCTTGAGCGCGTCGCCGCAGGCCAGGGAGCCCACCTCGCCCACGCCGTCGGGGTTCTCCACCTCGCCCACGTTCACCGGCTCGGTGAAGTATTTCTTGACCTTGTCAGTGTACTCCCACATGTTCGTCTCCTGTTGGCGGGCCTGGGCGGCCCGGGAATATCGAGTAACGCCTTTGCGTGGCGGGAACGAGCCAGGCTCTCCGCGTCCCTCAAGCCAAGACGGTGCGCGGGGAATCTCAAGCCCGGGGCTGGCGCCCGCCTGGGGGCGCCTGGGGCTTAGTGCCCTTCCTTGGCGTACTCCACCAGCTCGATGAGCACGCCCCGGGTGGCCTTCGGATGGATGAAGACCACCTTGCTGCCGTGGGCCCCCGGACGGGGCTCGTCGCTGGTCAGGGGCACGCCCTTGGCCTTGAGTTCCGCGATGGCCTGGGCCACGTCGTCCACCTCGAAGGCCAGGTGGTGCACGCCCTCGCCCTTCTTCTCCACGTACTTGGCCATGATGCCCTCGGGGGTGGTGCTCATGACCAGCTCGATGGAGGTGTCGCCCACGGGCAGGAGGCCGGTCTTGAGCTCGCCCACGTCGCTGGTGCTGGCCAGCTCCAGGGGCAGGAACTCGGTGTAGACCTTGGCTACCTCGGCGATGTCTTTCACCGCCACGCCAATGTGGGCCAGTCGCTTGATTTTCATTGCCAATTCCTCGCCGATGCTGGGGGTGGGGCCGGGGACGCGCCTATACGCCGGCCCCGGCTGGGACCATTTACCTATATTAGGGTCTGCGGCTGGCCCTGGCAAGCCCCTGGCCGGGGACAGGGGTCTAAAACAAATACCGACATCTTGCGCTTATTTGGCGACCATGCTAATAATTATTCCCTCTTTAGCCACGCGGCATGGCGCCGGGCCAGGATTCGGCGCCGTGGCTGTTTTGGCTGATGGCTAGAGGCATCGCCAGGTCGCGCCATCTTTGAATTCACAGGGCGAGCCAAGGCATGAAGGCATTTGTTCACAGGCCCGCGTGGCTTCTGTTGCTGGCCCTCATGTGCTGGGGCCTGGCCCTGCCCTGTGCCGCCCAGGATAACCCGGACCTTGCTGGCTGGGCGGCCAACGGGCCCCACCTGCCCTCCCTGGACATCCTGGAGGACCCCGGCGGGCACCTGGGCCTGGAGGAGGTGACGTCAGCGGCCAAGCGGGATAGCTTCCAGCCCTGGGGGGCCAGGCCGCTGTCCCTGGGGTTAAAAAGCGGGGCGGTCTGGCTGCGCTTCCACTTGCCGCCCTCCCTGCCGGCCACCGTCTTTGGCCGGGAGCAAGTCAGGTTCCTGGAACTGGGCAAGGCCATCATTGACCAGGCGGACATTTTCCTGCCCCTGGAGGCCTCGTCCGGGGCCTGGCGCCACTTGGCCGCCGGCACCACCCGCCCCCGCCCGCTCGAGCAGGCCGACTTTCGCACCCCGGTATTTCTGCTGCCCAACGGCCTGGACCCGTCACGCCCGGCCTATGTGCGTCTTTCCAGCCAAATCTCCCTGAGCATGGCCGTCAGGGTGTGGACCGGGCGGGACTTCATGGGCCACGCCTTCCGCGACGGCCTGGCCTTTGGCGTCATCTTCGGGGCCATGGTGGCCATGGTCATCTTCAACCTGCTGATCTTTTTTTCGCTACGCCAGCGGGCCTACGTCACCTACATCTTCTACGTACTCTCCATGCTCATGGCCCAGTTGTCCCTGCAAGGCCACCTGGGGGCCATGTTGCCGATGCCCCAGGCGAGCCTGTCCCAGGTGCAGGCCTTCTTCATGGCCTGCTCCATGTTCTTTGCCGCCCTGTTCACCCGCGTCTTCCTGGACAGCCGCCAGAACGCCCCCTTCTGGGACAAGCTGCTGAACATCTTCCTCTACGCCCCGGTGGTCATGGCGGTGCTGGTGCTGGTGGACCGCCTGGACCTGGCCAACCCCCTGGGCTACGCCACCGCCGCCCTGGGGCCGGTGCACGCCATCTGCACGGCGGCGGCCTGCCTGCGCCGGGGTTTCCACTCGGCCCGCTTCTTTTTGGCGGCCTGGACGGTGCTCGTCGTCAGCGTCTTCGCCTTTGAGCTGGTCTCCCTGGGCTGGCTGCCCCACAGCCCCTGGACGGCCTACCTCTTGCCTGTGGGCACGGCCTTGGAGTCGCTGCTCTTGACCCTGGCCCTGGCCGACCGCATCAGGCTCTTGAACCAGGAGCGCCAGGAGCTGGCCAGCAGCCAGCGCCGCTATCAGGAGCTCTCGGTCACCGACGGACTCACCGGCCTGTACAACCTGCGCTTCCTCAAGAGCAAGCTCACCAGCGAGATGGAGCACGCCCGCCGCCTGGATCAGCCCCTATCGCTCATCATGCTGGACCTGGACGACTTCAAGGCCTACAACGACGCCCACGGCCATGTGGAGGGCGACCGGCTCTTGTTGGGGGTGGCGCGGGTGCTGAAAAGGGCGGTGCGCGAGGGCGACGTGGCCTGCCGCTACGGCGGCGAGGAGTTCACGGTGCTGTTGCCCGGCACCGGCCTGGAGGCGGCCACCCAGGTGGGCGAGCGCATCCGCCGGGGGGTGGAGCAACTGGCCCTGTGGCCGCGCTCCCAGCACGAGGTGCGGGTCACCGTGAGCCTGGGCGTGGCCCAGCTCAAGGCCGGCGAGGACG
>JACQYR010000133.1 GCA_016208115.1 Desulfarculus sp. | reverse complement strand
GTAATCGCGGCCGTCAACGTGGTCTTGCCGTGGTCAATGTGACCAATCGTCCCTACGTTAACGTGCGGCTTCTTACGCTCGAACTTCGCCTTGGCCATGGGGACCTCTCCTTGTGGCGATAAGGATCTGGGACGCCCTTACTCGTCGCCCTGTTCGCTGGAGCCAATAAATGGTGGAGCCCACGATCGGGATCGAACCGATGAACCTCTTCCTTACCAAGGAAGTGCTCTACCTACTGAGCTACGTGGGCCTGTCCCAACAACAAGCTGTCTTATCTCAACCGGCGGTCACGCCGCTCGGCACGCCTTGGCGCTTTGGTGGTGGGGGGAGGATTCGAACCTCCGAAGGCTTCGCCGGCAGATTTACAGTCTGCTCCCTTTGGCCGCTCGGGAACCCCACCACTATATATCTCTTGTCCGGCCGTTGGCCGGGTCCCTGCCTCACGCGGGCGGGCGCCCTGGGGGCGCGCCTTGCCCTGGCACGGGCCTCCAGCCGGCTGGCCACTGGCTGGAGCTGGCGATGGGAATCGAACCCGCAACCTGCTGATTACAAATCAGCTGCTCTGCCAATTGAGCTACGCCAGCCGAAGCTCGGAATATACCCCGCCATCCCCACCTTGGCAAGACCACTGAACCAACCGCCGGACCCTGCCCAGTAGGGAGTAGGGCAACAACCGTGGTAATATTACACAAACCCGTCCGCTTGACAACCATAAAAAAACCGCCTAGCCCCCGGGCCACTGCGCGGCCTCCCTTGCTTGCCAGAGCCGGGGGGCGGCCTTATATTTTTATGCAAGGGCCGGCAATTTCCTGGAATCACCGGGGACTGGCCCGTAATTAACGCGCAAGGACACAGCACCATGGACAAGCCCATCAATGGCGAAGACAGCCCGCGCACCCGGCGCGACCCCGAGCAACTGGAACGCCAACTTAGCGAATATCTTTCCCAAAAGTACGGCGACCGCAGCCGGGCCCTGGCCCCGCGCCTGTGCCCCCTGCCCAAGGCCGACAAGCTCGACGAGGACAGCGTGTGGGCGCGCATCAACTTTGACATGCGCCCCGAGGAGATGGTGGCCTACCTGGACCAGTATATCGTGCGCCAGGACGAGGCCAAGGCCGTGCTGGCCACCAAGGTCTGCACCCACTTCAACCGCGCCCGCTACCTGGCCAGCCGCGCCAGCGCCGACCCCGCCGACGGCGTGGGGCTCATCAAGAACAACGTGCTGATGATCGGCCCCACCGGCGTGGGCAAGACCTACATGGTCAAGCTCATCGCCGCCAAGATGGGCGTGCCCTTTGTCAAGGGCGACGCCACCAAGTTCAGCGAGACCGGCTACGTGGGCGGCGACGTGGAGGACCTCATCCGCGACCTGGTGCACGAGGCTGGCGACGACCTGGAAATGGCCCAGTACGGCATCGTTTACATTGACGAGGTGGACAAGATCGCCAGCGCCCACAGCCTCATCGGCCCCGATGTCAGCCGCACCGGCGTGCAGCGCGCCCTCTTGAAGCCCATGGAAGAGACCGAGGTGGACCTCAAGACGGCCCACGACCCCATCAGCCAGATCCAGGCCATCGAGAAGTACCGCAAGACCGGCAAGCGCGACAAGCGCACCATCAACACCCGGCATATCCTCTTTATAATGTCCGGGGCCTTTGGCGGCTTGCCGGAGATCATCAAGAAGCGCCAGCACCAAAAGGCCGTGGGCTTCGCCGCCGACGTGCGCGATCCCATCAAGAACCAGGAATATTTCCGGCAGCTTACCAGCCAGGACCTGGTGGAGTTCGGCTTCGAGACCGAGTTCGTGGGCCGGCTGCCGGTCACCGTGGTGCTGGAGGAGCTCACCGCCGGCGACCTCTACCACATCCTCCAGAACCCCAACAACCCGGTGGTCATCAGCAAGAAGCGCGATTTCGCCAGCTATGGCATAGATTTGCGCTTGGAGGACCAGGCCCTCAAGACCCTGGCCGGCCAAGCCGCCGAGCTGGGCACCGGGGCCCGCGCCCTGGTCTCGGTGCTGGAAAAGGCCTTGCTGCCCTTTGAGAAGCGCCTGCCCAGCACCGACATACGCGAGCTTCTGCTCTCCCCCGAGGTGGTGGCCGACCCCCAAGGCTCCCTGGAGCGCCTGTTGGCCGACCCGGCTGACCCCGAAACCGCCCGGCGCTTCGAGGAGGCCGCCCGCCAGGAACGCCTGGAATTATTGAAGATGATCGCCAAGCGCGAGGCCCTGTACGCCGACCGCCTGGACCAGCCCCTCACCCCGGCGCGCATGGACCTCATCGCCGACGAGTACTACCAGGTGGGCATGACCCTGGGCACGGCCTTCGAGAATGTGCTTGAACGCTTGCAGCAGGTGCGGGAGTTCGAGGTAAGCTTCTTCGAGCGCTACGGAATCAGGATTCGCTTCACCGAGGCCGCCGAGGTGGCCATCCTGGCGGGGGCCGCTGCCGAGGAGTGTGCTTTAAGTTATTACTTGAATCGTCTGGACCAGGTCCTGGAGCCAGGGCTCAAGCTGGTGCGCGACCGCACGGGGCAATACGACTTCCTGCTCTCCGACCAGGCCGTGCTGGACACCGAGGCCTTTCTGCGCACCCTGTTCCAGCAGCACTACACCAAGACCCTGGGCGGCAACTAGGCCAGACCTTTCCTGAAGCCAATTCGCGAGGGGAATCCGGGCTACGCTGCCCTGGATTCCCCTCGCCACACTTCACAAAGCGGGGCTTGGCTGGTATCCTCAAACACACCCGTGGGTTATAACCCAGCGCCAACGCTTAAACCCCAGCGAGGGCCTGTACCATGATCGGCATTAGCAAGCTTTACTGCGGCACCGTGGAGCCCTCGGACGCCCTGCGTTACGGTAGGCATTCCAAGGACCTGCCCAGCCATCTGCTGCAATTCGCCGCCGACAAGAAGCCGGTGGTGGTCTGGAACATGACCAAGGCCTGCAACCTAAGGTGCCAGCACTGCTATGCCCACGCCACCGCCGGCCCGGCGCCCTCGGAGCTGACCACCGCCCAGGCCAAGGCCATGATTGACGACCTCGCCCAGTACGGCGCGCCGGTGATCCTCTTCAGCGGTGGCGAGCCCCTGATGCGCCCCGACCTGCCCGAGCTGGCCCGCTACGCCGTGGCCAAGGGCATGCGCGCGGTCATCAGCACCAACGGCACCCTGATTACCAGCGACAAGGCCAAGGAATTAAAAGACATAGGCCTGTCGTACGTGGGCGTGTCCCTGGACGGCATGCAACCCATGCACGACCAGTTCCGGGGGGTGCCCGGAGCCTTTGACGACGCCCTGGCCGGCATCCGCAACTGCCTGGCCGCGGGGCTCAAGGTGGGGCTACGCTTCACGGTCTTCAAGCACAACGCCCCCGAGGTGCCCGCAGTCTTCGATCTGCTGGAAAGAGAAGGCATACCGAGGGTTTGCTTCTACCACTTGGTCTACGCCGGCCGGGGCTCCAAGCTGATTGACGAGGACCTGGACCACGCCGGCACCCGCGCCCTGCTGGACCTCATCATGGACCGCAGCCAGCGCCTCTTTGACCTGTGCCAGGCCCCGGAGGTGCTGACCGTGGACAACCACGCCGACGGGCCTTACGTGTATCTGCGGCTACTTAGGGAAGACCCCGCTCGGGCGGCCGAGGTATTGAAACTCCTGCAATGGAACGAGGGCAACAGCTCGGGCCGGGGCATAGGCTGCGTTAGCTGGGACGGCTCGGTACACCCCGACCAGTTCTGGCGCCACCTCACGGTGGGCAACGTAACCGAGCGGCCCTTCAGCCAGATATGGACCGACCCGGCGCAGCCCATCCTGAGCAAGCTCAAGGACAAGCGCCCCCACCTCAAGGGCCGCTGCGTGGAGTGCCGCTGGCTGGACATCTGCGGCGGCAACTTCAGGGTGCGCGCCGAGGCGGCCTTTGGCGACCTGTGGGCCGACGACCCGGCCTGCTACCTCACCGCCGAGGAGATCAAGAAGCCCGAGGCCCAGCCCGCGCCCTGAGGCTCGTCCTGGGGCGGGCCCGTGCCAGTCAGGAAGGATGGCTGATAAGGCGAGGGTAACCCGCTGGAGGCGGGGATACGTGGCAGGAGGACCTGTGCCGACCCAGGTAGCCAAAGAGGGGTACAGCCTGGACGCCTTGCTGGCTGGCATTACGCCAACCAATTGCCACGCCGAAACCAACTGGGGCGCCCCCCAAGGCCGGGAAGGATGGCCGGTAGACGGGAGCGTCCCGCTGGAGGCAGAGGTTAGCGTCAAGCCGCAACCGGCATCTCGCTATAAGTGAGGCCGTCCAACAGGCGGCCTGCCTTCTTCTTATTGGTGCCGCCCCACTGCTTGAAAAAGAAGGGCACCTTGGCCCTACGGCACTGGTCGCGGAGGTCCAAGACCCACTCCCGGTCCATGGGCCGCGCGCCCGGCCCTGACTCCCCCCCCACGATCACCCAATCAATACCACGCAGCTTCAGGTTGGGGATGGGGCTTAGCAACGGCTCCAGGGACAGGAACTTCACCGCCGCCGGCACTTCCCTTAGATAATCCACGCGGAAGGCGTAGTCGGCGTTCTCCACGGTAACGCCCTGCCAGACATTGGCCGGCCAGGGCAGGCCGGGAGCCAGTTCGGCCAGGCGCTCAGCCCGCTTGGTGAGCACCTGAAAGCGGTGCTGCGTGGCCCACTCCATGATCTTGAAGACTTTGCGGATGAAATCCGGGGGCACATCGTCATGGAAAAGGTCGCTCATGGAGTTGACGAAAACCATCTGAGGCTTGCGCCAGCCCAGGGGGGCCTCCAGCATGCCCGGGTGCAGCGTGACCTCGAAGCCGTTGGCGTAGTTGGGCTGGCCCATGGCCTTGAGCCGCTTGGCCAGGCGCTCGGCGTAGCAGTGCTTGCAGCCCGGGCTGATCTTGGTGCAGCCCGTGACCGGGTTCCAGGTGGATTCAGTCCATTCGATCTTTGATTGAGTGGCCACTTTCAAACCGCCCTACGGAAAAGTCACAATGGCTTTATCGCCTGGGTTGCCCTTGCGACGCTTGCCATCTGGTATTTTGATAAATATTAAGCCATCCTTTTCGAGTTGGCTCAATACTGATTTGTAGTGTCGCAACACGTATGGTTTGCCGATGCTATGCTCCCTATAGATTTCCCATACAGTTTTGGTTATACCAGAATAGTCCATCAATATCATTTTATATAAATCACTTAATGGTCTGTTTAACATTGAGAGCAAAGGATATTTTTCATTAACAACCGGTGCATATTCAAAATTGGCAACTCCCTGGTATTCTTTTGAACTAGTCTTTTCCATGACCCCCTTCATAAGGTCATATCCCTTAAACGCTTTACTAACGAATACCAGATAATGACTCGTCCGATTGCCACCATCATCCTTAAATTTAAAAGGCAAAACAAACTCTCCGCAGTGTTGCTGTAGGCTCTCGACTAATGCGGTAATGATAGTCGCTTCTCTTTCTTCCGATGGTAACGTATCAACTAGGGCTGACAAAGCTGAAAAGCGCTCTTCGCCAAATAGTTGCTGAAAATGGAGCGCAAATAGGGGGTAGGTTAACGATCTATTAATACGTTGGTAATTGAAAAACAAAATGCAATCACTGCCCCAGCTACGGATGAGCGATTTAATCAGTTTAATAGATAAACCCTTATACCCCCAAGGATCAAGAAATATGAGGCTAGGTGGCATGTTGCTCTTGGCTAACCTCTCAGCAAACTCTTCCCCAACCTCGTCGCAGATAAATATGGGCTTGAATTTTAATCGCCCAATACCTTCAATCTCTTCAACAGCCGCCATTAATGACTCTATGTTACCCTGATTTTTGTCATTGAAAATAGTTTGAAGGTATTGGGATAGCTCTGGATGATTTACCGCGTGTGTTAGGACCAATAAAGGGGTGCAAATAGTTTCATCCTTATACTTTCCTGGTCCGCAAAACAGATCGATGTATACCAACTTCCTTTCCGTGAATCGTGGGCTGCGTTTGATGACATTTGTCATTACTCCAGCCCAGGCCTGAAAATAGCTGGAAACAATTTTCGTTTTGACTATGGACTGTGGAGTCGCCTCTTCAAACCAAGTTTGGTCTACCATACTCCCCCACCCCTAAACAGTTTTACCCCCACAACCATAGCTAAGTTCCAGAACAAATTACTATACTATACTTTTGTTGTCAATAAAAATGCTCGCTATTATCGCCCCCCTCCCCCTACTCCCCCAACCCAAATATCCTCCTCGGATTTTCACACCCCACCTGCTCGGCCAACTCCGGGGGCAACAACCCCAGCAGCATCTTCATGCCCGGCGCCCGCTGGGGCAGTTGGCGCATGTCGCCGCTGGCCAGAAAGAAGTGGTCGCTGCCCAGGATGAAGCGCTCCGGGTGGGCGGCCACCAGCTCCAGCCACTCCGGCTTCAGGCGCCCCTGCCCGTCCAGGGGCCGGCTGGCCGGCAGGCCCCGGCGCTTGTCCAGCTTGAAGCTCATGTACAGATTGGGGTGGGCATCCAGGAGCCGGCGGCACAGGGCCGCGTCGCGCTGGCCGGTGTTGTCCCAGCCCGCGTGGGCCCAGATGATCTTGGCCTGGCGGTTGTGGGCCAAAAGGCGCTCCAGGGCGTCAATGTTGGCGCGCAGGCGGGGCGGGTTGGGGGCGCCCAGGCCCTCGGGCAGGGGCATGTCCGTGGCCACGGCCTCCATGTGCAGGTCCATGGGCAGACCATGGCGCGCGGCCAGGTCGGCCAAGAGCAGGAACAGGGGATGGTCCGGCGGGGCCGAGATGTAGGGGTGCTCGGGGCGAAAGGAAAGATGCTCCGCCGCCAGCTCGCCAAAACCGCGAGCCCCCAGGGCCACGATGGCCTCGGCCCTCGCCGCGAAGCGCGCCCGCAGCTCCTGGCTCACTCGCCCATCGGCCACGGCCTGCTGGATCATCAGGTTCAAGGACCCGCCGCCGGCCAGGAAATACAGCCGCCCGGGATGGGCCTTGACCGCCTGGGCCAGATCCTCGGCGTCGAAGAGGTCACCCTGGCCCCTGGTGAAGGGCGGGGGCATGACCAGCAGGGTGCCCATGCCCAGGTGCTCCATCACCTGCGAGGCCGCCTGGGAGGCCCCGGCCATGTTTGGCTCATGGCGCCCGCCGCCCCGAGCCTCCATGACCATCAGGTGCGTGTGCGCGTCAACATAGCCCCCCGGGCATCGCGCCCAGGCCGCGCCCCCCAGGGCCAGCCCCAGGAACAGCCCCAGGGACAGGGGCAGGGCCAGATATGTCATGCCCTTTCGCCAAGCAGAGCCAATCCAGCGCATGGCCGTCCTCCGTGCCAGGGTTGCTTTCCTATAGATTATACGAGCATCCCGCCCTCGATGGGCCGCCGGCGGCGGGTGCCCAGGCCTGACCCGGCGCCCGCCGTGGTTGACCCCCCTCCCGCCTTCCTGTAATAATCTCCCCATCTTCGTCTTCCCCCTCTTCCCCGGAGGCTTAGCATGTCCTTCCCCATCACCCGCATGCGCCGTCTGCGCCGCTCGCAGAGGCTGCGCGATATGGTGGCCGAGACCACGCTCACGGTCAACGACCTGCTCTACCCCATGTTCGTGGTGGAGGGCAAAGGCGTGGTGCAGCCGGTATCCTCCATGCCCGGCATAGACCGCTTCAGCGTGGACAAGCTGGTGGAGGAGTGCAAAGCCGTGGCGGGGTTGGGCATCCCGGCGGTGATGTTCTTCGGCATCCCCGCCAAGAAAGACCCCCTGGGGCGCGGGGCCTACGCCGACGACGGCATCGTGCCCAGGGCCATCCGCGCGGTCAAGAAGGCGGTGCCCGATCTCTTGCTGGTGCCCGACGTGTGCATGTGCGAGTACACCGACCATGGCCATTGCGGGATAATCGAGAAGAACGACGTGCACAACGACGCCAGCATCGAGCTGTTGGCCAAGGCGGCCGTGGCCTACGCCAAGGCCGGGGCCGACATGGTGGCGCCCAGCGACATGATGGACGGCCGGGTCATGGAGATACGCGAGGCCCTGGACGAGGCCGGCTTTGAGCACATCCCCATCATGAGCTACGCCGCCAAGTACGCCAGCGCCTTCTATGGCCCCTTCCGCGAGGCCGCCGAGAGCGCGCCCCAGTTCGGCGACCGCAAGGCCTACCAGATGGACCCCCGCAACGGCGCCGAGGCCCTGCGCGAGGTGGAGCTGGACATCGAGGAGGGCGCGGACATCGTCATGGTCAAGCCGGCCCTGCCCTATTTGGACATCATCAGTAGGGTGCGCGAGCAATTTGATCTGCCGGTGGCCGCCTACAACGTCAGCGGCGAGTACGCCATGGTCAAGGCCGCCGCCGAGCGCGGCTGGATTGACCACGACCGGGTGATGATGGAGAGCCTGATAAGCATCAAGCGGGCCGGGGCCGATATCATCCTCACTTACTTTGCCATGCAGGCGGCCAAGCTGCTCTAAGGCCGCCAATTAAATGGTCCGGCCATGTTCGGCACAGTTGTGAATACTAATTTTATTTAGCAATACTAACCAATATGGTTTATTGCCAGCCACCCGGGTGGTGGCGTTACGCCTTTAACTGGCGGCTTATGACAGACGGCAATCCCCAGCCATCAGCCTGCCAGGCATGGTTCATTATCCTTGGCAACTTTTAATAGCCCCCTGCCGATACCCACCCAAACAAGCCACAAATACCGCCAAGATTCGCTGGGAACGCCAAATGGTCCGGCCAAATTTATTTAATAATGTGAACGCTTTTCAGCGTAGTTAGGCCTTGACCCCGATCAAAAATGGCGGTATTTAATCTCGCTACCACGCTGGCAATCAATAATAGCTCTTATCATCTCTACTTAAGAGTGATTTTCATATGAGATTGGCTCTTTGCGGACTGCCTGGGGCGGGCAAATCCACCCTCTTCGCCGCCCTGGCCGGGCGCAAACTAACCGGCGACAAGGGCAGCGACCAGGCCGGCACGGACATCCTGCCGGTGCCCGACCAGAGGGTGGACAAGCTCTCGGCCCTGTTCAACCCCAAGAAGACCACCCACGCCCAGATCACCTACCTGGACCCAGCCCCGGCCCTGGCCAAGCCCGAGGACCCCACCACCCGGCTACCGCCCGAGCTACGGCAGTGCGAGGGGCTCATCGAGGTGGTGCGCAACTTCGACGCCGGCCTGGGCGCGCCCAACCCCAAAGGCGACCACGCGGCCTTTGGCGACGAGCTATTGTTGAACGACCTCATCACCGTGGAACGGCGCCTGGAGCGCATGGCCGGCGAGCGCCAGCGCGGGCGCAAGGTGGACCAGGAGGAGCAAAGCCTGTGCGAGCAGGCTTTAGTGATCCTGGAGGACAACCGGCCCCTGCGCGGCGACCGGGTCTTCATGGACCATCCCAAGCTCAAGGGCTTTGGCCTCTTGACCGCCCGGCCCCTGATCGTGGTGGCCAACAACGCCGAGGACGACCCCGCCCCGCCGGACTTGGGCACGCCCGAGCCGCCGGTGGTGGTGCGCGCGGCCATCGAGGCCGACTTGGCCGAGCTGGGCGACGAGGAGCGCGCTGAGTTCATGGCCGACCTGGGGCTAACCGAAAGCGCCCTGGAGACGAGGGGCGGGCCTGGACGGTGCGCCGGGGCGCCGCCGCCGACGAGGCCGCCGGCGTCATCCACAGCGACCTGCAAAAGGGCTTCATCCGCGCCGAGGTCATGCGCTACGAGGACATCATCTCCCTGGGCTCCGAGGCGGCGGTCAAGAAGGCCGGCCTGATGAAGCTCTGCGGCCGGGATTACTTGGTGCAGGACGGCGACATCCTGCACGTGCGCTTCAACATCTAGAAGAATATCAGCGCCAAAATCACCCGTTAATTCAATATCTCCGGCAAGGCCCCCGGCCAGGCCCGCCCCAGCCGGCCCCGGCGCGAAAGGTCCCGGAATACCCAATATGTACGTTGATTACTTATTCCTGGTTTCCTCGGGGCCCATGCTGGTGGCCTCCGTGGCCTTTTCCATGGCCGTGGCCCAGTTCTGGTTTTTCCTCAAGACAAAACGCCAAATTTGGCTGGGCTGGGGGGCGTTGGCCTGTCTGGCGGCGTCTTTCTATAACACCTTAATTTTCTTTAATTTCCAGACCAACAACATCACAATCCTGGCGGTGCTGCACCGCAGCCTGTACAGCGTCATGCTGCTCACGATGTACGCCGTGGCCAATTTAATTTATGCCTATCTTTCCAGGGGCTCGCGGCTGCTGCATCACCTATTTGCGCTGTCCCTGCTGGTCTGGCTGGCCCTTATCTGGCTCAGCCCCTTCATCGTGGTGGACCACCTGGTAAGCCGCGCCAGCCTCTGGCTGGAGGGTTATTACCCCAGGCCATCCATGAAGCCCCTGGGGATTGTGATGCAGATATATCTTGGGGCGATCATCTGCCACTTCTTGTTCATCTGGCCGTGGAAGGCTAGAAAACGCCTGCCAGAGTTCCCCTACCTCGCCGTGGGGATGGGTTTTTGGGCCATCTTGGCCTTCCATGACATTCTGGTTTCCCAGGGCATGCCCTCTCGCATATTCCTCATGGAGTACGGGGTGTTGGGCTTCTGCTTCTCCATGGCCGGCTTTACCGTCACCAACTACCTATCCATGGAAAAGTCCCTGCGTAGGTCCCAGAAGCTCCAGGCCATGGCCACCCTGGCCGCTGGCGTGGCCCACGACTTCAACAACCTGCTGCAGGTCATCACCGCCAATACCGAGAGGCTGCTGCAAACCCATGCCCCCGCCCCTGTGCTCCACCAATGCCTGACCCGCATCGCCGACGCGGCCCAGCGCGGTTCCGAGCTGGTGCGCGGCCTCTTGTCCCTAGGCCGGCAAGGCCCCGCTCAACTGACTTTGCTAAGCCTCAACCAGGAGATACGCCGCCTTACCGGCATGCTGGAAACCACGCTGCCCAGCCAGATCAACCTGACCACCGACCTTGCGCCCAACCTGCCCCTGATTTTGGGCAACCCCGTGCAGATAGAGCAGGCGCTCCTCAACCTGACCTTGAACGCCCGCGACGCCATGCCCCAGGGAGGCAAGTTGGTGCTGGCCACCCGTGCATTGAAGTTGAATGGCCGCCGAGCCAAGGCCCATCCCCCCCTGCGGCCGGGTGAATACGTGCTGCTCACCGTCACCGACACCGGCCAGGGCATGGACCAGGACACCCTGGGGCGGGCCTTTGACCCCTTCTTCAGCACCAAGTCCGCCGGCCAGGGCAGCGGCCTGGGCCTGGCCACGGCCCAGGGCATCATGGAGGCCCACGGCGGGGCCATCGCCTGCCAGAGCGGCCCAGGCCAGGGCACGCGCTTCTCGCTCTACTGGCCGGCCAGCCCCCAGCCCCTGCCGGCGGAGCCTCTGGACTCCCCAGGGGAAAGCCCTGGCCTGGCCCGTGGGCGCTCCCTGCTTTTGGTGGATGACGAGGTGTCGGTCTTGGATAGCCTGGGGGAACTCCTGAGCCTGCACGGCTACCGGGTCCTCAAGGCCCAGGGCGGCCAGGAGGCCCTGGCGGTCTTCCGCGCCCAGCCGGTGGGGCTGGTCATCATGGACCTGCACATGCCGGGCATGTCCGCGCCGGAGTGCCTCAGACGCCTGCGCGGGATCAACCCCCAGGTCAAGGTCATCGTGGTCAGCGGCGACCCGGCCCAGGCCCGGGAGACCCTGCCCACCGGCCCCAACGTGCTGGCCCACCTGGGCAAGCCGGTGCGCTTCAACCAATTGCAGGCCCTCATCGAGGGAGCGCTCCAGGGACGGTAGGGTCCCCGCCCCGGTGCCGCCACCGGCGCTTGTGGGCTACCGCCCACTCAGGTATCATGGCCCATTCGGCCTGATTAGGCTCGCTTGGCCACCCGGGGAAGGGGACGCAAGAAATGCGCAAGATATGCGTGGTGGTGGGCTCGCGGGCCAATCCCTGGGGTTTGAGGCGGCGGTGAGGAAGGCAGGCCTGATAAAGCTCCGCGGCCGGGATTCCCTGGTGCGGGACGGCGACATCCCGCACGCGCGGTTCAATGTCTGATCCCGGCAAATTTCGAAAAGGGCCGGCGCCCGCCGGAAGCCTCTGGTAGGCCTTTCCATGCTCAAGGAGTGCGTGGAAATCCCCTCCCTGGGGCCGCTCTTGGTGGGGGCCATCGCCTTTTCCCTGGCGGTTTTCCAGGGCTGGTTCTTCCTCAGGCAAAGACAGCAAGCCTGGGTGGGCTGGGGCGCTCTGGTTTCCCTGGCGGCGGCCTTCTATGGCGTGACGAAATTCATTAATTACAACGCCATCCACGCGCCCTTGCTCTTCTTCAACGAACGGCTGCAATTCACGGCGGTCATTTTCATCATCCACACCCTGGCCCGGATGATATACAGCCTTTTCGGGCGCCACTCCCCGCTGGCCAACCGCCTGTTTCTCCTTTTCCACCTATGCTGGCTGGCCATTATTTGGCTCACCGACTTGGTGGTGGCCCAGCATTTGGTCGCCCGCCAAATGCTCTGGCTGGCCCAGCCCTACATCGAGCCCGCCCTGGGCCCCCTGGGCCCCTTTCTGTTTCTCTATTGCTTTGGCACCCTTGTGGCCTTGTATTGGTCCTGGTGGCGCAACCGCCGCCGCCATATCATGGGCCTCAACTACGTGGTGAGCGGGTTCACCTTCTGGGCGGTGTTGGTGGCTCACGACATATGGGGAGGCCTGGGGCACCAAGTGGGCGCCTTCCTGATGGAATACGGCTTTCTGGGCTTCTGCTTCGCCATCGCCGGGGTCTCCATCAAGAGCTACTTCATCCTGGAAAAGAGCCTGCGTCAAGCCCAGAAGCTGGAGGTGCTGGGCCTGATGGCCGCGGGGGTGGCCCACGATTTCAACAACCTGCTGACCGTCATCTCGGTCAACACCGACTTGATGTTGACCCGTCCAGATACCCACGCCCAGGACCGCCCAGGGCTGGAGCGCATCTCCGAGGCTTCCAAGCGCGGCGGCGACTTGGTGCGCGGACTGGTTTCCCTGGGGCGCCAGGGCCCCGCCCAGCGCCGCCCCCTGGACCTGAACCGGGAAATACAGCGGGTGTCCGGTATGCTGGCCTCCACCCTGCCCTCGGCCGTCACCCTGGAGCTTGACCTGGCCCCCCGGCTGCCCGCTATCCTGGGCGACCTGGCGCAGATCGAGCAGGTGCTGCTCAACCTGGGCCTCAACGCCAAGGACGCCTTGTCCCGAGGGGGTCGGCTGGTGATCGCCACTAGCAACGTCAGATTGACCCGCAAGGCCCCCCGGCCCCTCCCTCACCTCAAGATGGGGGATTACGTCCTGCTCACGGTGACCGACACCGGCCAGGGCATGGACGAGCGTACCCTGGAGCGGGCCTTTGACCCCTTCTTCACCACCAAGCCCGCCGGCCAGGGCAGCGGCCTGGGCCTGGCCACGGTGCAGGGCATCATGGCGGCTCAGGGCGGGGCCATCACCTGCGCCAGCGCCCTGGGCCAAGGGGCGGTATTCTCGCTCTATTGGCCCGCCAGCCCCCACCCTCTGCCCACGCCACCGCCAGCCTCGCCGGTGGAAGAATCTCGCCAGGCCCGCGGCCGCTCCCTGCTTTTGGTGGATGATGAAATCGCCGTATTGGAGGGCCTGGGCGAACTCTTGAGCCTGCACGGCTACCGCGTCCTCAAGGCCCAGAGCGGCCAGGAGGCGCTGGAGGTCTTCCGCGCCCAGCCGGTGGGGCTGGTCATCATGGACCTGCACATGCCCGGCATGGGCGGGCCGGAGTGCCTCCAAGGCCTGCTCGCCATCCAGCCCAGGGTCAAGGTCATCGTGGTCAGCGGCGACCCGGCCCAGGCCCGGGCAAAGCTGCCCGCCGGCGGCAACGTGCTGGCCCACCTGGACAAGCCAGTGCGCATCCACCAATTGCAGGCCCTCATCGAGAGAGCGCTCCGGGAGCGGTAGAGGCCCCGCGCTGGACCGCTCGCCCCGGTCCCGCCCCCGGCGCTTGTGGGCCGCCGTTCCCTCCGGTATCATGGCATATTCTGCTTTGTCAGGGCCGGTTGGCCGTTGGGGAGAGGACGGACGAGACATGCGCAAGATATGCGTGGTGGTGGGCTCGCGGGCCAATTACAGCAGCATCAAGAGCGTGATGCGCGCCGTGGCCGCCCACCCGGACCTGGAGCTTCAGTTGGTGGTGGGCGCCTCGGCGCTCCTGGACCGCTTCGGCTCGGTGGTGGACGTCATCGAGGCCGACGGCTTCACGGCCAACGCCAAGGTGCACATGATAATCGAGGGCGAGAACCCGGTGACCATGGCCAAATCCACCGGCCTGGGGCTCATGGAGCTGCCCACCATCTTCGACAACCTCAGGCCCGACGTGGTCATCACCGTGGGCGACCGCTTCGAGACCATGGCCACGGCCATCGCCGCGGCCTACATGAGCGTGTACGTGGTGGGCTGCCCGCGCATTGACCTGGTGGCCGAGATAGTGCGGAACGACGGCAGGAACCTGGACAAGGACCTCCTGTTCAAGGAGGGCGTGGGCGGCCATCTGGACCCGGACCTGCCCTTCCTGTTGGTCAGCCAGCACCCGGTGACCACCGAGTTCGGCCAGAGCGAGCGCCAGGTACACGAGACCCTCCTGGCCCTGGCCGAGCTGCGCATGCCCACGGTGATGCTCTGGCCCAACGTGGACGCGGGCAGTGACGACCTGAGCCGGGGCATCCGCAAGTTCCGCGAGCGCCAAAAGCACGACCACATCCGCTTCTACAAGAACTTCCCGGTGGAGACCTTCGTGCGCCTGATGCTGCGCTGCGCCTGCATGATCGGCAACAGTAGCGCCATGGTGCGCGAGGGCGCCTTCCTGGGGGTGCCCTCGGTGAACGTGGGCTCCCGCCAGGACGGCCGCGAGCGCGGGGCCAACGTGATAGACGTGCCCCACGACCAGGGCGAGATTCTGGACGCGGTGCGCCGCCAACTGGTGCACGGCCGTTACCCCAGCCAGCCCATCTACGGCGACGGCACCGCCGGCCGGCGGATAGCCGACATCCTGGCCCGCCTGGAGGGCGTCAAGGTGCAGAAGAGAATCGCCTACTAAGCCGGCCGCAAGCCCGCCTTTGACGCGGGCCGCCCCAGGGGGCTATGCTGCTGCTGGAATCCTGCGGGAGGCAACCCATCAGCCATGCCTGAGTCCATGAACATCCTGGGGCTGATCCCGGCCAGGGGCGGGTCCAAGGGGATACCAGGCAAGAACCTGGTTCCCTTGGCGGGCAAGCCCTTGTTGGCCCACACCGTGGAGGCGGGGCTGAAGAGCCGCCGCCTGACCCGCCTGGTTCTCAGCACCGACGACCCGGCCATCGCCCAGGCGGGGCGTGGGCTGGGGGCGGAGGTGCCCTTTTTGCGCCCGGCCGAGTTGGCCCGCGACGATACCCCGGCCCTGCCGGTGATCCAGCACGCCCTGGGCTGGCTGGAGGACCGGGGCTGGCGAACCGACGTGGTGGTCTACCTGCAACCCACCTCGCCGCTGCGCCGGGCCGCGCACATTGACGCCGCCGTGGACCTCTTGCTCAGGGAGCGGGCCGACACCGTGGTCAGCGTGCTGCCGGTGCCCCACCAGTTCAACCCGGCCTCGGTGATGCTTCTCAAGGACGGCTGCCTCCAGCCTTTCCTGCCCGAGCTGGCCCACCTCTTGCGCCGCCAGGACAAGCCCGAGGTCTTCGCCCGCAACGGCCCGGCGGTGCTGGCCTGCACCCGCGCGGTGGTCATGGATGAAGGCCGGCTCTACGGCCAGCGCACCCTGCCGCTCATCATGGCGCCCGAGGAGTCCTTTGACATAGACACGCCCTTTGACCTGGAGCTGGTGGAGTGGCTATTGGCGCGGCGGGGCGCGGGCTCGTGAGCGGCCCATGGGCATAATCCACGCCCCGGCCATCTGCTGCGGCCCGGGACTCACCGGCCTGGGGCAGGCCCGGCTATACCTGTTCCTCAGCCTGGGCTCCTCCCTGGCCGACTGGCGGGCACTGGGCACCCTGGAGCGCGAGACGGCCATCTACCGCGCCCTCTTGCGCCACCTGGCCGGGGTGAGCCTGGTCAGCTATGGCAGGCACGACCGCGCCCTGGCCCCGGAGCTGGGGGGCCTAACGGTGCTGGATAACCGCCTGGGCCTGCACCCGCGCCTGTATCAAATGCTGCTCAAAAGCGGCCTGACCATCCGGGGCCAGGGACCGGCGGTGGTCAAGACCAACCAGATGCAGGGCGCCGACCTGGCGCTAAAGGCCGCCCGGCGGGCCGGTCATGCCTTCGTGGCCCGTTGCGGCTACCTGCCCTCCAACATCGCCATCTGGCGCGAGGGCACGGACTCCGCCGAGGCCCAGCGCTGGTTCCGCCTGGAGGCCCGGGTGCTGAACGCCGCCGATTGCGCGGCGCATCCGGGTCATCCCCAACTACGTGGACACCGATCTCTTCACCCCCGGCGGCCCCGAACCCAAGCGCGGCGACGTGGTGCTCTACGTGGGGCGCTTGCACGTGGAGAAGAACCTGGAGCCCCTGCTCCTGGCCATGGAGGGGCTAAAGGCCGAGCTTTGGCTGGTGGGTGAGGGTCCCCTGCGGCCGGCCCTGGAGGCCCTGGCCCAGGAACGCGGCCTGGCCGCGCGCTTTTTGGGGCGGGTGGCCAACCAGGAACTACCGGCCTTGATGCGCCAGGCCACGGTCTGCGTGCTGCCCAGCAAGGGCGAGCACCACCCCAAGGCCCTGATCGAGGCCATGGCCGCCGGCGCGGCGGTCTTGGGCAGCGACGCCCCGGGCATCCGCGAGATCATCGCCCCGGAGGTGAGCGGCCTACTTAGCGGCCTGGAGGCGGCGGACATCCACCAGGCCTTGGGCCGGCTCCTGGGCGACGAGCCCCTGCGCGCCCGCCTGGGCCAGGCCGCGCGGGAGCAGATGGTAGCCGACTACAGCTTCGCGCGGGTCCTGGACCTGGAGCTGTGCATGCTCTCGGAGTTGGTGGGCTGACATGTGCGGCATCTGCGGATTTCTGGATAGCGACGCCCGCCTGGCCGAGCCCGAGATGCTCGGGCGGGTGGCGGCCATGGCCGAGGCCATCGCCCACCGTGGCCCCGACGACGCCGGGGCCTGGGCCGACGCCCCGGCCGGCCTGGCCCTGGGGCACCGCCGGCTGTCCATCCTGGACCTGTCGCCCATGGGCCACCAGCCCATGTTCTCCCACGACGGCCGCTGGGCCATGGTCTTCAACGGCGAGGTCTACAACTTCGCCGAACTGCGCGCGGCCCTGGAGAAGGACTTTGGGCAAATAGCCTGGCGAGGGCACTCGGACAGCGAGGTGATCCTGGAGGGCTTGGCCCGCTGGGGCGTGGAGGCTACCGCCCAGCGCCTCAACGGCATGCTGGCCATCGCCCTGTGGGACCGGGCCGAGCGCCGGCTCTTTCTCATCCGCGACCGCCTGGGCAAGAAGCCCCTGTACTACGGCTGGATGGGCGGGGTGTTCCTCTTCGGCTCGGAGCTGAAGGCGCTCATGGCCCACCCGGCCTTTACCGGCCGCGTGGACCAGGATGCCCTGGCCCTGTTCCTGCGCCACAACTACGTGCCTGGCCCCTACTGCATCTACCAGGGGCTGCGCAAGCTGCCCCCCGCCAGCATCCTCAGCCTGGGCGCCGCTGATCGCGGCCTGCTGCCCGCGCCCCGGCCCTATTGGTCGGCCCGCGCCATGGCCGAGGCCGGCCAGGCCTCGCCCCTGACCCAGGACCCGGTGGAGGCCGCCGCCCGCCTGGAAGAGCTTCTGCTGGACGCGGTCAAGCTGCGCATGGTGGCCGACGTGCCCCTGGGGGCCTTTCTCTCCGGGGGAGTGGACTCCTCGCTGATCGTGGCCTTGATGCAGGCCCAGTCGTCCCAGCCGGTGCGCACCTTCACCATCGGCTTCCCCGAGGCCGGCTATGACGAGGCCCCCCAGGCCCGGGCCGTGGCCGCCCACCTGGGCACCCAGCACACCGAGCTTTACGTCTCCTGGCAGGATGCCCTGGATGTGGTGCCCCGCCTGGCGGCCATGTACGACGAGCCCTTTGCCGACTCCTCGCAGATACCCACCTTTTTGGTCAGCCGCATGGCCCGCCGCGACGTCACCGTGGCGCTCTCCGGCGACGCCGGCGACGAGCTCTTCGGCGGCTATGACCGCTACTTTTTGGCCAGCCGCATCTGGCAAGGGGCCGGCGGCCTGCCCGCGCCCCTCAAGGCCCTGGTTGGCGCGGCCATACGCGTGGCCTCGCCCTCGGCCTGGGACCGGCTCTTCGGCGCCTGCCGCTGGCTGTTGCCCAGCCGCATGCACTTCAAGCACCCCGGCGACCACCTGCACGAGCTGGCTGGCATGCTGGCCGCCGGCGGCCCCGAGGCCTTCTACCGGGGCCTGGTTTCGCTGTGGAAGGACCCGGCCAGGCTGGTGCCCGGCGGCAGTGAACCGCCCACGGCGCTCAGCGACCCCGGCCAGTGGGCCGCCCTCCCCGACTTCCGCCAGCGCATGATGTACCTGGACCTGGTGTCCTACCTGCCCGACGACATCCTGGTCAAAGTGGACCGGGCCAGCATGGCCGTGGCCCTGGAGGCCCGCGCCCCCCTGCTGGACTACCGGGTGGTGGAGCTGGCCTGGCGCCTGCCGCTGGGCATGAAGATGCGGGGCGACGTGGGCAAGTGGCTGCCCAGGCAGGTGCTGTACAAATACGTGCCCCGGGAGCTGATCGAGCGGCCCAAGATGGGCTTCGGCCTGCCCATTGACGTCTGGCTGAAAGGCCCCATGCGCGATTTTTGCGAGGCCCTGCTGGACGAGGGCCGCCTGCGGCGCCAGGGCTTTTTTGATCCCGCGCCCATCCGCCGGGCCTGGGCCGAGCACCAGGCCGGCGCCAAAGCCTGGCACTACTACCTGTGGCCGATTCTGATGTTCCAGCTCTGGCTGGAGCAGTACCCCGGAGCGGCGGCATGAAGATCGCCCTCTTGATACGCTGCCTGGAGCTGGGCGGGGCCGAGCGCCAGCTCAGCCTCCTGGCTCGGGGTCTGCACGAGCGCGGGCACCAGGTGAGCGTGCTGGTCTTTTACGGCGGCGGTCCCCTGGAGGCCGACCTGGACGCCGCCGGGGTCACGGTGGTGGACCTGGCCAAGGCCGGCCGCTGGGACCTCCTGGGCGTGGCCTTGCGGCTGCGCGCCTGGCTCAAGCGGGAGCGGCCCCAGGCGCTCTACAGCTTCCTGGACACCCCCAACCTCATGGCCGCCTGGATAGGCCCCTCTTGCCCGGGGCTGAAGGTGGTCTGGGGGGTGCGGGCCAGCGACATGGACCTAAGCCGCTACGACTGGTTCGCCCGCCTGAGCCACGGCCTTTTGGGGCTGTCGGCCCGGGGCGCGGCAGCCATCATCGTCAACTCCCAGAGCGGGGCCGCCCTTTGGGAGCGCCAGGGCTGGCCCTCGGCCAAGCTCAGGGTGATACCCAACGGCATTGACTTGGCCCATTTCCACCCCCAGGCCGAGGCCGGGGCGCGGGTGCGCGCCCAATGGGGCGTGGACCCGGCCGCGCCGCTCATGGGCCTGGTGGCCCGCCTGGACCCCATGAAGGACCACCCCACGTTCCTGAAGGCGGCGGCCCTGGTCCTGGCCCAGCGGCCCCAGGCGCGTTTCGTCTGCGTGGGCGGCGGGCCGCGCCCCCAGGCCCAGGCCTTGGCGGACCAGGCGCGCGGCCTGGGCCTGCATGAGGCCCTGATCTGGGCCGGCTCCCGCCAGGACATGCCGGCGGTGTTCAACGCCCTGGATGTTTGCCTCCTCACCTCGGCCTTTGGCGAGGGCCTGCCCAACGCCGTGGCCGAGGCCATGGCCACGGCCAAGCCCTGTGTGGTCACGGCGGTGGGCGACGCCCCCTGGCTCTTGGGCCGGCCCGAACTGGTGGCCCCCATCGGCGACGCCGCCGGCCTGGCTGGGCGCTGCCTGGAGCTGCTGGCCCTGCCGCCGGCCGAACTGGCCCGCCTGGGCCGGGAGCTGCGCCAGCGGGTGCGGGGCGAGTTCTCCCTGGAGCGCATGGTGGAGGCGACCGAGCGGGCGCTGCTGGAGGTGGCGGGATCATGACCAAGTCAGGCTACAAGCTAACTGATTAGCCCTTGTATTTGCGACAGGCCTTTGTTTTCCCTAAAAATCAGCAAGCGTGTCATTGCGAGGAGCATCCCTGGAGGGATGCGACGCGGCAATCCACCCTACTTTGGTATTTAGTAATGGCGCGGGCGTTGCGTAGCCCAAGAAATACAAAGTAGGGTGGATTGCTTCGCTGCGCTCGCAATGACACTATTCTTTATACAAACTGCTCCCCGGCGTTATCATGGCCGGTGGCAACGAAAAGCAATTTGGCTTGACCCTGAGGAGGATAGAACATGCCCCCCGCCCTGGCTGGCCTCAAGGTGTTGGACCTGTCCATGAACCTGCCCGGCCCCTACCTCACCTGGCTCTTGGCCTGCCTGGGGGCGGAGGTCTTGAAGCTGGAGAACCCCGTGGGCGGCGACTACGCCCGGGGCATCGGCGCCGGCCTGGGCGCCGCCTACTTCGCCACCCTCAACCGGGGTAAGCAGAGCCTGGCGCTCAACCTCAAGCACGCCAAGGGCCGGGACATCTGCCTCAAGCTCCTGGAGAGCCACGACATCCTGGTGGAGGGCTTCCGCCCCGGCACGTGCGAGCGCCTGGGCCTGGGCTTCGCCGAGCTGAGCGCCCGCTTCCCCCGCCTGATCCAGGTCTCCATCACCGGCTACGGCCAAGAGGGCGATTACAGCCAGAAGGCCGGCCACGACATCAACTACCTGGCCCAGGCCGGGGTGCTGGGCATGACCGGCACCCGCGAGGGCCATCTGGCCCTGCCCGGGGTGCAGATGGCCGACCTGGCCGGCGGCTCCTGGCCGGCCCTGGCGGGGCTGTTGGCGGCGGTGATCCAGCGGGGCAACACGGGGCGCGGCCAACTGGTGGACGCGGCCATGTACGACGGCTCGCTGTCCATGGCCACCATGGTCTTCGCCGGGGTGGCGGCCGGGTTGTCCGAGGACGGCCCGGCGCGCATGCTGCTCAACGGCGGCGCGCCCTGTTACGGCCTGTACCGCACCCAGGACGGCGGGCACATGTCCCTGGGCGCCCTGGAGCCCAAGTTCTGGCAAAACTTCTGCCAGGCGATTGCCCGCCCCGACCTGGTGGAGCGCCAGTTCGGCGGGGCGGAGGCCATCGCCGAGGTGGCGGCCATCTTCGCGGCCCGCGACCTGGCCCAATGGGTGGACCTGCTGGGGCCGGCCGACTGCTGCGCCGAGCCGGTGCTGAGCCTCAAGGAGGCCGCCGCCGCCCCCCTGGCCCAGGAGCGGGGCATGCTGGAGCAAGACCAAGAGGGGCGCGCCCACCTGGCCTGCCCGCTCAAGCTCTCGGACTCGCCGGCACTGGCCCTGGCCCCGGCCCCCGGCCTGGGCCAGCACAGCCGGGAGGTGCTGGCGGGCCTGGGCTACGCCCCCCGGGAGGCGGATGAACTGCGAACCCTGGGGGTGGTGGCCTGGTAGGGCCGCCGATTCCTACCAAACCGTGTCCGGGGGGCCTGGCAGCCCCGGGCATTGCTACATTTTAGTGGGTTGACCATTGTGTCGTACCCAGCCGTAGTTTTTGCCCCGCTCGGCTGACCCCGGCCCCCTCCGCCAACCTGACCGCCCCATAACCGCGAAAAATCCCCGCATTTGGGCCGCCGCCCTGGCCGGGTCGGCCCCGCCAGGCCGCCTTCCTGGCCCGGGCAGGCCTGGCCGCGCCCTGGCGTCAGGCCCATGTGCTACCTCCTGGTAGGTTTATTGGGGCGGCGTTGCCAAAATTGTCAATATAACTTATCAACATTATTGTAAGTAATCGCCGCTTTCCCCCGCCTGGCACGATACCTGCTCACGCCGCCTCCGTAGCTACGGCCCCGTGGCCTCTCCCGCCCGGCGGCCCGCCAATCGGCGCCCCACGCATCTTAAGTAAGGAGAACTCACCGATGCCCCCCGCCATCAACGCCGGCGACACCGCCTGGGTGCTGGTCTGCTGCTCCCTGGTGCTCTTGATGACCCCGGCCCTGGCCTTTTTCTACGGCGGCATGGTCCGCAAAAAAAATCTGCTCTCCACCCTCACCCTGAGCTACGTCTTTATGGCCCTGATCGGGGTGCAGTGGATTCTCTTTGGCTACAGCCTGTCCTTTGGCAAGAGCATCGGCGGCTTCATCGGCGGGCTCAACTTCCTGGGCTTCATGGGTGTGGGCGCCGCCCCCAGCCCAGACTACGGCACCACCATCCCCCAGACGGTCTTCGCCGCCTTCCAGATGATGTTCGCGGTCATCACCCCGGCGCTCATCACCGGCGCCTTCGTGGAGCGAGTGCGCTTCAAGACCTTCCTGCTGTTTGCCCTGTTGTGGGCCACCCTGGTCTATGACCCCCTGTGCCATTGGGTCTGGGGCAAGGGCGGCTGGCTGGCCGAGATGGGCGTCTTGGACTTTGCCGGGGGCACGGTGGTGCACATCGCCGCCGGCTTCAGCGCCTTGGCCTTCGCCATGGCCATCGGCCCGCGCAAGGGCTTCGGCAGCTTCCCAATGGAGCCCACCAACATCCCCTACACGGTGCTGGGCGCTGGCCTCTTGTGGGTCGGCTGGTTCGGCTTCAACGCCGGCTCGGCGCTCACGGCCTCGGGCGTGGCCGGCAACGCGCTCTTGACCACCAATACCTCCGGGGCCACCGCCGGCCTGGTGTGGATGGTACTCTCCTGGCTGGACGGCCGCCCCTCCACCCTGGGCCTGGCCACGGGCATGGTGGTGGGCCTGGCCGCCGTCACCCCGGCCTCGGGCTACGTAACCCCCCTGGCGGCCATGGTCATCGGCGCGGTGGCCGCGCCCCTTAGCTACTACGCCATCCGCTTCCGCCAGAACCGGGGCCTGGACGAGTCCCTGGACGTGTGGGCCTGCCACGGCATCGCCAGCACCTGGGGCACCCTGGCCACCGGCCTGTTCGCTACCAGCGAGGTCAACGCCTCGGGCGGCAACGGCCTGTTCTACGGCAACCCCGGGCAGTTCGGCGTGCAGATATTGGCCGTCATCGTGACCATGGCCTTCGCCTTCACGGTCACCTACGTGCTGGCCAAGCTCCTGGATTGGTCCATCGGCCTACGCGTGACCAACGTGGAAGAAGAAGTGGGCCTGGACATCAGCTCCCACGGTGAGAGAGCATATTCCTAGGACCGCCAGCACCCAATCAGAAGGGAGACAGCGTCATGCTGAAGAAGATAGAGGCCATCATCCGCGAGGACAAGGTCAACGACGTGCGCGAGGCGTTAAAGCAGGTGGGCATCCTGGGCATGAACATCTTCGAGATTCGCGGCCGGGGCCGCCAGGGGGGCATCGTGCTCTCGGGGCGCTCGGGTTCCTACGTGGTGGACATGCTGCCCAAGATGCAGCTCAACATCGTGCTTAGCGAGCACAACCTGGACGCCACCATCGAGGCTATCCTCAAGGCCGCCAAGACCGGCGAGGAGGGCGAGGCCGGCGACGGCCTGATCTTCGTGCTGCCCGTGGAGGAGGTGGTGCGCATCCGCACCGGCGAGCGCGGCCACGACGCGGTGATGTACCCCGGCGACATTGGCGAGCGCTCGGGCCGGGCCAAGGCCAAGCGCGACTAGGCGGCGTCAAGCCCAGGCAAACCGGGGCCGCGTCTCCCGCAGGAGGCGCGGCCCTTCATGGTTGAGGCCAGGGCATGGGCGGGGACAAACCCCGCCCGCCGTATTTTGGTACCTGGCGGGTTACGCTATCGCTAACCTGCCCTACGTTTTTGGGGTATCAGCGCGAGGGCCTTTCCACGGGAGCCGCCGGCCCTGGCCAGGGGAGGGCGCTACTCGACCCGTTTATGCCCAGCCCGGGGCACCGGGCCAGCGGCGGGCACGCCGCCCGGCCGGTTGACCAGCACCATGCCCAGGCTGACCAGGACCAGGGCCGAGACCAGGCGCCAGGTCAGGGGCTCGCCCAAGAGCAGCACCCCGCTGATGAAGACCCCCAGGATGGGCGTGAAGAAGGTGAAGCCGTGCAGCAGGCTGATGGGGTGGCGGTCCACCAGGCGGAACCACCACAAAAAGCTCAGGAAGGCCACGATGATGCACTGGTAGAACAGATTGGCGGCCAGGGGCCAGGACAGGCCCCGCACCGGCTGGGTCTCCCAGATGAGGCTACAGGCGAACAGGAAAGGGATGGAGAAGGCCAACTGATAGAAGAGCACCTGCACCGGCCGGGCCTTGCCCACCAAAAAGAGCTTGATGTACAGGGTGGTGGCCACCCACAGCACCCCGGCCAGGAGCGACAGGGAGTCGCCCAATAGCTGGCCGCCCAGGAGCACCTCCCACTGGCCCACGAACAACAGCCCCACCCCCGCAAAGGCCAGCAGCAGGCCCAGGGCCTTGGCGGTCACCAGGCGGTCGCCGGCGATCCACCAGTGGGCGCCCAGGGCCACGAAAAAGGGCGCGGTGTATACCAAGAGCACCGTGCGCGAGGCCAGGGTGTGGTTGATGCCCACGTAGATGCAGGCGAACTCGCCGCCGAACAAGAGCCCCACCACGAGGCCGTGCCAGAACAGCCCCGGCGCGGGGAACACGGCCAGGCCCCGCCGGCGCATCCAGACCCACAGGCACAGACTGGCCACGGCCGAGCGCAACCCGGCCATGAACAGGGGGGACATCTCCTGGCTGGCCAGCTTGATGGCCCCCATGTTGGCGCCCCAGAGCAGCGACAACAGCAATAGCAGCCCTATGGTGCCCCAGCCCAGTTGTCCCGGCCGCATGTATCCTCCTTGGTGTTGACCCGCGCCTGGCCACTCCGGGACATGATAGCACTCCCATGGCCAGGCGGTAAGGCCGTGTGGCGCCGGGCAATCTATTTAGTGTGAAGCACCACTTTGCACTTTACATATACCGACACCCGGAGTTAAACTGACTTCAACGACTCAGACGGTCCACCCCGAGGAGCAGCCATGCCCCCACGCGACCCCAAGCCCGGCCTGCGCATGAAGGAACTGGCGGCCCAGAGCGGCCTGCCCAAATCCACCCTGCTCTACTACGTGGAGCAGGGGCTTCTGCCGGCGCCCATCAAGACCAGCCCCAACATGGCCTACTACCCGCCCTCCTGTCTGGAGCGCCTGGCCCGCATCAAGACCCTGCAAACCCGCCACCGCCTGCCCCTGGGCAAGATAAAGGCCTTGCTGGACTTGCAGGACCAGGGGCATGACATCTCGCCCTTGATCGAGCTGAGCCAGGCCATTTTCGGGGCGGAGGCCGGCCCGTTGCTGGAGAGGCCGGCCTTTCTGGAGTCCACGGGCCTGACGGCCGCCCAACTGGACGGCCTACTGGCGGTGGGCATGCTCCTGCCCTTACAGGAGGACCAGTTCGATCAGCAGGACGTGGCCATGGGCAGTCTCTACGCCAACGGCCTGGCCCGGGGGCTGACCGTGCAAGACATGTCCTTCTACCCCCGCCTGGGCCGCCAGATCGTGGACCAGGAGATGGCCCTGCGCCACCGCCTCACCAGCCACCTGCCCATCTCCCAGAACGCCGCCCTGACCCTACAGATGGTGCAGGCCGCCCGCGCTACCCGGGGTTATGTCATAGACCGCCTGTTTCAGAAACGGGTGGCCGCCTCCCGCGACCTCCAGGACCCGGGGCAGGAATCATGAGCCGCCTGCTCAGGCACCTGCCCATGCTGGCCCTGGCGGCCTTCTTCGGTCTGGGCCAGGCCTGGGGGCACGACCCGGCCCGGCTGCGCCCCCTCACCCTGGGCCTGGTGCTGTTGCTCATCCCGGTGATGGTTTACCTGGGCCGGCGGGGTCAGGCCTCGCCCATCCACCTGACCATGGCCGGCTTCCTGGGCCTGGCCGGCCTGGCCTTCGCCCTGGCTCCCCAGACCGCCGCCGGCCTGGGGGCCTGGTGGCTGGTGCTCTTCTACCTACTGCTGACCCTCATGGCCAGCCTGCCCCAAGTGCTGGGCCGCCCACCCTTCACGGTCTATTTCGCCCGCCAGACTACCCCCCAGGCGGTGTGGCGCACCGACGTCTTCCGCGTCATCAACCGCGACATGTCCTGGGTCTGGGCCGGGCTCTTCGCCCTGGGCGCCCTGGCCGCCAGCCTGCCCTTATGGCTGCCGGCCCTGGCCACTCCCCTGGGCGACATCCTCTGCCGCTACCTGCTGCCCGCGGCCCTGATGCTGGGCCTGGGCCTGCCGCTGAACAAACGCTACCCAGCCTGGTACCAGCGCCGGCTGGGCCTGATCCCGGCGGAGGCCGCGCCGCCGGCTGTCCCTGAACCGGCGCGCCCGGACCCCGCCAGCGATCACCTTTACGCACCCCACGCCCCAACCAAGGAGGAAACCATGTCCCAGACCCCCACGGTGGTGGCCTTGAACGGCTCGCCCCACGCCGGCATAGGCAACAGCGCCCAGATGATCGAGATGCTGCGCCCCGGCCTCACCGCCCAGGGCCTGGCCCTGGAGGTGATAACCCTGGCCGGCCAGGAAATCGTCTACTGCCAAGGCTGCGGCTGGTGCATGGAAAAAGGCGCCTGCTGGATCAAGGACGATCACCGCGCCATCATGCAACGCCTGCTGGAGGCCGATGCCGTGATCCTGGCCTCGCCGGTGTATTTCTTCCACGTCACCGCCCAGATGAAGACCTTCCTGGACCGCTGCCTGGCCTGGGGGCACAAGCCGCGCACCTCCTGGAAGCCGGGCCTGGCCATCAGCGTGGCCGCCAGCGTGGGCGAGGTGGAGACGGCCGAGTACCTGGGCGGGGTCTTGAAGGTCTTCGGCGCCTTCAGTGTGGGCAGGTTCACCGCCCTGGCCACCGGCCCGGGCGGCTTCTTGGGACTGGAGGCGGTGCAGGCCCGCGCCGACGACCTGGCCGCCGACCTGGCGCGGGCGGTCAAGGAGAAGCGGCGCTACCCGGCCACTGGCCACGATTTGATCTTCTACCTATTCATGAAGGACTTGGTGGCGGCCCACAAGGACAGCGTAATGGGCCACGACTACAAGCACTGGCAGGACTGCGGGCTCTTGGAGAGCTTCGAGGCCTATGTGGGGCAGAAACAGACCCATCCGCCCTTCAACTCCGAGATGCGCCAGGCCTGGATCAAGCAGATGATGGCCGCCCGCCAGGCCGGCCAGGACCCAGCCAAGGCCAACCGGGCCGTCCCCCCGTCCCCCCAGCCGGCGGCCGCCCCCGCCGGCCCCCAGGCCGCGCGCACCTGCCGCGAGTTGTTGCGGATGATGCCCCTGGGCTTCAATCCCCAGGCCGCCCAGGGCCTGAGCGCCATCTATCAGCTCGAGGTGCGCGAGGGCGAGGAGTTCACCGCCCACCTGGCCATCAGCGATGGCGCCTGCCAGTACGTGGAAGGCCCGGCGCCCCAGCCCGACGTAATCATCAAGACCCCGGCCCACGTCTGGCTGGCCATCGCCCAGGGCCGCCAGGACGGCCAGGCGGCCTTCATGTCCGGCCAGTACCAGGTGGAGGGCAATCTGATGCTGCTGCTCAGGCTCAAGGAACTTTTCGGCGGCCCCGCCGCCTAACAACCACCACAACCCCCAACCGCTCTCTGCGTCCGCCCCGGCCTCGCCCAGGCCGGGGCGGCTTCTATTGACCCGGCGGCCCTCCCGGCCAACTTCCTGAGCCGCTTCCATGTGCCACCACCGGCCCCCCTGCTACCTGGTGAGACAGGAAAACACAAGGAGGCGGTCATGTCCCAGGAAATCAGGATCGGCATAAGCATCGAAACCGACGGCTCGGGCCTGGGCCAGGCCGAGCGCTCCCTGGACGGGCTCTTGGAGAAGGCCCAGGAGATCAAGACCGAGTTCAACGCCATCGGCCAGGAGACCAGCGGCCTGTTCCAGGGCGAATCCATCGGCCAATCCTGGGCAGAGGGCCTGGGCCAGTCCCTGGAAGACCTGCGCGGCGACTTCAGCCAGGCCTGGTCCTCGGGCTGGGACCAGGACTTTGAGGGCCTGGGCGACGGCCTGAGCCAGGCCGTCAGCCAAGGCCTGCAAGACGGCCTGGCCCAGGCCGGCCCGGCCTGGGAGCAGGCCTGGCAAGAGCTTTGCCAGGTGCCCCAGGAGAAACTGGGCCAGATGTTCTCCGGCCTGGAGGGGGGCTGGGGCGATTCCCTGGGCGGCCTGGACCTGGACGGGGAGGGCTGGCTAGACGGCCTGGGGGAGGGCAGTGAGGAGGGCGGCGGTCTGCCGGGGTTGGGCGGGCTTCTAGGCGGTCTCCTGGGCAAGGGCGGGGGCTTGGGCTCCCTCTTGGGCGGCGGCAAGGGCCTCAATCTGGGGGGCCTGGCCAAGGGCCTGGCCGGCAAGCTCCTGGGCGGCGGCTCGGGGGGCGGCGGCCTGGGCAGCCTCCTGGGCCTGGGTGGCGGTGGCGGCCTGTTCAGCGGCCTCCTGGGCGGCGGCGCCGAGGGCGGCGGTTTCCTGAGCAACATCTTCGGCGGCGCCTCCGAGGGGGGTGGGTTCCTGAGCGGCATCTTCGGCGGCGGCTCCGAGGGGGGTGGGTTCCTGGGCGGGCTCTTCGGCCAGGCCGGCGGCGCCCTCTCGGTGGCCGCGCCCATCGGCGCCGCCCTGGGCGTCACCAGCCTGGGGGCCAACCTCCTGGGCATGCCCGGCCCGGTGGAGGCCATCATGGGCGCCTTCGGCGGGGGCGGCGGCCACACCCAGCAGTCGGCCCTGTCCACCATCAAGGCCGACATGGAGTATCTGGAGCGGGCCACCAAGGGCGTGGAGGAGGCCTTTGACTCGGCCCAGATCAGCGTGGAGGGCTTCGCCACCAACATCCTGCCCTCCATGGGCCAGACCGTGGAGCAGATGGGGCTGTTGGCCGAGCGGGCGGGCCTGGGCAATCAGGGCCTGGAGAAGATGGTCAAGAACCTGGACCCCCTGAGCGCCAAGCTGGTGGAGGCCTCCCAAGTGCTGGCCGACGCCGGCCAGGCCATTGACGCCATGGCTGTCTCCGCCGACCTGGAGGGCCAGGCCATGAGCGGCTCCACCAGCCAGACCGGCGCCTTCCGCGACATGGTGGAGAACCTGGCCGGCTCCATGCACCTGCCCACGGACCAGGCCGCCGTGCTGCACCAGTCCATCGCCACCCTCATGGAGCGCTTTGCCACCGGGAACCTGACCGTGGAGGCCCTCACCACCGCCCTTAAGAACTCCTTTTCCACGGCCTTGGTGGGCACCGCCCGCGAGGCCAAGACCACCTGGGAGCAGATGAAAGCCCTGGAGGAGGCCATCCGCTCCATCCCCACCGAGTGGACCAGCCATGTGCGCGTGGAGTACGAGACCGTGGGCGACAAGCCCAAGTACCACCAGGGCGGGCGGGTCATGCACGACGGCGGCTGGCTGGAGTCCCTGCCCCGCTTCCACGCCGGGGCCCAGGTGACCAGCCTGGCCCACGACGAGGTGCCCATCATCGCCCGCCGGGGCGAGTACATCGTGCGCGCCGAGAGCGTCAACGCCGCCACCCTGCCCCTGCTCACGGCCTTGAACCAGACCGGCCAGCCGGCCGCCGGCCCCGCCCAACCGCCACCCCAGGTCAACCTGCACCTGGAGGTGCACGGCAACCTCCTGGGCGGCGAGGAGAACCTGGAGGAACTGGCGCGGCTCATGGAGCGCAAGCTCCGGGACCTGGACCAGGCCCGCTACGGGGCCTGAGGACGTGGCGGCGCCAGGCCGGGGCCTTGCGCCGCCACGGGCTGGCCTCATAATAGAGGTAGGCAAGCCGGCTCGGCGCCCGCGCGAAACAAGTGTGTAAGGCCGCCGAATAATTTGTTAGTATGGTCAAAAAATGGCAGGGCGGGTCACTCTTTCCGGCGAGGGCCAAGGGCGCATGGACATCCAGGTAGGCGACAGGGACCTATTGGACAACCTAATGTCCGTCACCGAGGGTCTGATCCAGGTGCACGACGTCTCGGCGCTCTTGGACAAGATACTCTATGAGGCCCGCCGCTTCACCAACTCCGACGCTGGCTCCATCTTCCTGACCCGGGGCAAGAACCTGGCCTTCAGCTACGTGCACAACGACACCCTGCTCACCAGCCAGGAGAGCAACAAGTACCTCTACCAGGACTGGGAGATACCCGTTGACACCTCCTCCCTGTGCGGCTACGTGGCCGTCACCGGCCAGCCGCTGAAGATAGACGACGCCTACGACCTGGACCCCACCCTGCCCTTTTGCTTCAACCGCAGCTTCGACCAGGCCAGCGGCTACCGCACCCGCTCGGTGCTGGCCGTGCCCCTGCGCACCAGCCGCGGCGGCATCGTGGGGGTCTTGCAGCTCATTAACGCCCAGGACCCCGCCGGCCAGGCGGTGCCCTTCAGCCTCCGCGACCAGGCCTACGTCTCCTTCTTCGCCAACAACGCGGCCCTGGCCGTGGAGCGGGCCATCATCACCCGCGAGCTGATCCTGCGCACCGCCAAGATGGCCGAGCTCCGCGACCCCAAGGAGACCGGCCCCCACGTCAACCGCGTGGGGGCCTACGCCGCCGAGATATACCAGAGCTGGGCCCGCCGGCGCGGCCTGGCCCTGGAGGAGATCAAGCGCAGCAAGGACATCATCCGCGTGGCGGCCATGCAGCACGACGTGGGCAAGGTGGCCATCAGCGACGCCATACTCAAGAAGCCCGGCAAGCTCAGCGACGAGGAATTCCACGTCATCAAGTACCACACCATCTACGGCGCCCAGTTGTTCAGCCAGACCACCTCGGAGGTGGACGCCGCCGCCCAGGCCATCGTGCTGAACCATCACGAGCGCTGGGACGGCAGCGGCTATCCCGGGCGCATCCCCGACATCTTCGCGCCCAATGTGGAGCTGGGGCCGGGCCTGCGCGGCGAGGAGATACCCCTCTTTGCCCGGGTCACGGCCCTGGCCGACGTCTACGACGCCCTGATCTCGGCTCGGGTCTACAAGCCGGCCTTCAGCGAGGACAAGGTCCTGGAGATCATCCACCAGGGGTCGGGCAACCAGTTCGACCCCGAGGTGGTGGAGGCCTTCCTGGACATCTACGAGGTTATCCGCTCCATCCACGGGCGCTACCCCGAAGAGCCGTGATCCCCCCACTCATGCGCGTGGCTCCTTGGCTGGCGGCCTGCCTGTTGGCCGCGCTCCTGGCCGGCTGCCTGCCCCCCCGCTCCTTTGACGAACAGGCCTGGCGCCGCCAGGTGGAGTCGGCCCCGGTCCAGGCCCTCCACGCCCCCCACCGCCACCCGGACGGCCGCTTCTTCAACCCCTGGCAACCCCGCGAGCACCACTGGTGGTCCCTGGTCTACTGGCTGTTGGCCAAAAACAGCCTGGGTCCCCAGGCCCAGGAGGCCCCGCCCACCCCCCGCGTGGACAACGACGGTGCCTATCTGGCCGAGCCCTCGGCGGCCAGGGATATCGCCTGGGTGGGGCACGCCACCTTCGTGGTGCGCCTGGGCGGGCCGCCGGTGATAACCGATCCCTTCTTCGGCGCCAAAGCCGGCCCGGCCCGGCGGGTCGTGCCCCCGGCCTTCGGCCCGGAGAAGCTGCCCGCCGGCACGGTGGCGCTCATCAGCCACAACCACTACGACCACCTGGATGAGCCCAGCGTGGCCGCCCTGGGCGGCCGGGCCGTCTTCCTGGCGCCCCTGGGCCTGGGGGAACTGCTGGGCGACATGGGAGCCAAGAACGTCCAGGAGTTGGACTGGTGGCAGAGCGTGACCATAGAGGGCACCACCTTCACCTGCCTGCCGGCCCAGCACTGGTCCCTGCGCTGGGGGCAGGGCTACAACCGGAGCCTGTGGTGCGCCTGGCTGATCGAACGCCAGGGCCGCCGCGTCTTCTTCGGCGGCGACAGTGGCTACTTCACGGGCTACCGCGAGATCGGCCGGCGTTACCCGGGCATAGAGGTGGCCCTCTTGTCCATCGGGGCCTACCTGCCGCGCTGGTTCATGCACTACGCCCACCTGGACCCGGCCGAGGCCGTGCAAGCCGCCCGCGACCTGGGGGCCAGGCGCCTGGTGCCCGGCCACTGGGGCAGCCTTAAGTTGGGCGACGAGCCCGTGGGCTGGCTGCCCGGCGACCTGGCCCGCCTGGACCAACAGCGCCCCCCCCAGGCCAACCCCCAGGTGACCATCCTGCCCGTGGGCGGCCGCCTGCCCCTGGACTAGCCGCGAGCCGCGGCGGGCGTAAACGGGTCGGGTGGGGCTGTCTGGGTGGCCGGCGCTGGCGGCTCCCGTCTGAGATGGTTGGATCACACCATGCGGTAAACACCTTCCCCACCCATCGTCTTTCTGGCCTTATAATTATGTAAAACCCCGCGCTGCCGCCGACCGGGCCGGCCATCCGGAGCGGTGGCGCGCAACCAACCCCATGGGAGGCATGGACATGGAGATCAAGAAAATCCTGTGGCCCACCGACCTGTCCGACAACGCCGCCAAGGCCTTGCCCACGGTGCAGTCCCTGGCCCAGACCCTGGGGGCCGAGGTGCACATGCTCTTCGTCTGCGAGGGCATCAAGGACTACGACCACACCTACGGCGACGCCAACCCCGAGTTCCTGCGGGGCTTCCAGGAGATGGAGAACCAGCGGGCGCTTAAAAAGATGGAGGCGGTCTGCCACGACGAGCTGGCGGGCTGCCCGGCCATCCAGCGCCACCTGCGCTCCGGCTATCCCCCCCGGGAGATACTGCGCCTGGCCCAGGAGATCGGGGCCGGCCTGATCGTCATGGCCACCGTGGGGCGTCATCACGAGCTGGGACCGGAGAGCTTCCTGGGCTCGGTGAGCGAGCGGGTGGTGCGCCACAGCTCCCTGCCGGTACTGCTGATTAATCCCAGCGGCCAGGGCTTCTACCCCGAGCTGCCGCCCCAGACCCCCAGGGGGCACGAGGAATAGGCCCGGCCCGGGCAATACCCCGGAAAACCGTCCGCGGTTCCGTGGGGCTGTCCAGCCTGGCCTTGTGCTATACTGGCCCTATCCAACAGCCGCCCCGGCAACGAGGCGGCTGGAATTTTGCCTTCGCATACGGTAGGATGGCCGCCATGGTCAAGAAGATGCTCATAAACGCCGGCGACCCCGAGGAACTGCGCGTGGCCCTGGTGGAGGACGGCCGCCTGGAGGCCTTCTACGTGGAGACCGCCGCCCGTGAGCAGACCCGGGGCAACATCTACAAGGGCGTGGTGGCCAACGTGGAGCCCAGCCTTCAGGCCGCCTTCATAGACTACGGCGCGCCCCGCCACGGGTTCTTGCAGATCAGCGACGTGCGCCCCGACCTCTTTGGCCCCAAGGCCCCGGACAAGGGCCTGCCGCCCATCCAGGAGGTGCTCAGGCGTGGCCAGGAGGTCCTGGTGCAGGTGGTCAAGGAGGAGACCGGCAACAAGGGCGCCAGCCTCACCACCTATTTTTCCATACCCGGCCAGTCGCTGGTGCTCACCCCGGGGCACATGTCCCAGGGCGTCTCGCGCAAGATCGAGTCCGAGGCCGAGCGCACGCGGCTCAAATCCGTGGTGGCCGAGATGCAGTTGGGCGAGGACCTGGGGATCATCGCCCGCACCGCCAGCGAGGGCCGCAGCAAGCGCGACCTCTTGGCCAACGCCAAGCTCCTGCAACGGCTCTGGGAGGACATCCAGAAACGCGGCAAGCAGGCCAAGGCCCCGGCCCTGATCCACCGCGAGGAGGAGCTGGCGGTGCGCACGGTGCGCGATTTGTTCACCAGCGAGGTGGAAGAGGTGCTGGTGGACGACCCCGAGGTCTTCGCCCGCCTGGAGGACTTCATCAGCCTGGTCAACCCCCGGCGCAAGAAGGCCCTGAAGCTCTACCGCGAAAAGCGCCCCATCTTCGCCAAGTACGACATCGAGCAGCAGTTGGAGAGCATCTACCAACCGCTGGTGCGCCTGGACTGCGGCGGCTCCATCGTCATCCAGCCCACCGAGGCCCTGGTCTCCGTGGACGTCAACTCGGGCAAGGCCATCAAGGGCAAGGAGATCGAGGAGACGGCCCTGGTGGTCAACCTGGAGGCGGCCAGCGAGATCGCCCGCCAGTTGCGCCTGCGCGACCTCGGCGGGTTGATAGTCATAGATTTCATTGATATGCGCGACCGCAAGCACCAGGCCAAGGTACAGAAGGCATTAAAGGACGAGCTGAAGAAGGACAAGGCCAAGGTCACCGTGGGGCGCATCAGCCGCTTCGGGCTCCTGGAGCTGTCGCGCCAGCGCATTCGGCCGCCCATAGACTTCGGGGCCACCCGCATCTGCCCCACCTGCCAGGGACGGGGCATGCTGCGCACCATCGAGGCCCTGGGCCGGGCGGCGTTGCGTCAACTGGGGCGCAAGATCGCCCGCGGCGAGGGCTGCCAGCGGGTGCGTCTGGCCGCCGAGGTGGCCAACTACCTGCAAAACGCCAAGCGCGCCGAGCTGGCCGAGTTGGAGGCCAAGACCGGGGTCTGCCTGGAGGTGGTGGCCGACCAGGACTGCCTGCCCGAGGAGGTCCACCTGGAGCGCGGCGAGGGCTCCTGGCCCCTGCCCGCCCCCGCCGAGGAGCCCCGTCAACTCCGGACGGCCGCGCCCCCCGCCGCCCGCGCCGCCGAGCCGGCCCCGGACCTGGAGGAAGAGCCGGAGGCGGACGAGCCCCCGGAGCCGCCGGCCCCGGCCAGCCAGGGCGACAAGCCCAAGGCGCGCTCCCGCTCGCGCTCGCGGCGCTCGCGCAAGCCAGCGGCGGCCAAGGCCACCGCCGAGGCCCCGGCCCAGACCGAGGCCCAGCCCACCGCCGGGTCCGAGGCCTCCACCGAGGCCGTGGCCGCCGCCGCGGCCAGCGAAAACGAGGCCCCGCCCCTGGCCGGCGAGGGTGCCGGCGGCGAGGCCTCGGCCAAGAAGCGCCGCGGCCGCCGGCGCTCGGGCAGCGCCCGGCGCCGCAGCCGCGCCCGCAAGGCCGCCGCCCAGCAGGAGACCGAGACCGGGGGCCCGGCCTCGCCCACGTCCCAGGACTAGCCCCCGCGCACCCAGCCGCGCACCCAGCCGCGCCCCGCCGGTTAGACTAGGGCGGGATTATGCCTACTAACTAAATCAATTCAATGGCTTTTCTTGCCAGGTACCGTGACGGCTAGCCCCTCGAGGGGCTAGCTTGTGATGGGTATTACATTTTTCTTGACAGGTCCGGCCAGAAAAAGTTAAAAGGACTCGACCCACAAAAAAATCCGTCGGAAGCGCGTAATTGGGGGTCATCCGGGACGGTTGGCAGGTCCCGCATGATCCTGGCGCGCACCCCGCGCGAACAACGGTGGGTGAGTTGTTAGATGCTTTGTTCCTACCCGCACAAGGGAGGCCACCCCCAGGGGAGCAGCCCTTGCCGGGGCCTCGGCCATGAGGATTGGTCGCTACCGAAACTCAAGGAGGTGCAAAGAATCTCAGGGTTTCAAGCAGATTGTCGGGCCAGTGTCCGAAGTCTAGTAAACGGGTAAGAAATTAGGTTGTGCCAACTACAACCAACACCCAATGGAGGAACTGAATGCCAAGCTTCGTGATGGTAGAGAAGTGCGATGGCTGCAAGGGTCTGGATAAGACCGCTTGCATGTACATCTGCCCCAACGACCTTATGGTCTTGGACAAAGACGGGTCGGCTGGCTATGGCGTGATGAAAGCCTGGAACCGCGACCCCTCTTGGTGCTGGGAATGCTACAACTGCGTGAAGATCTGCCCCCAGCAGGCCATTGACTGCCGTGGCTACGCCGACTTCGTGCCCATGGGCGCGAGCGTGGTGCCGCTGCGCGGCTCCCAGGACATCATGTGGACGGTTAAGTTCCGCGATGGGGCCGTCAAGCGGTTCAAGTTCCCGATCCGCACCACGGCCGAGGGTTCGGCTGAGCCCATGGGTGGCTTCCCCGAGGGCGACGGCGACATCAACAGCGCCTGCCTGATGACCGAGCCCGCTTCCTGCGGCGCCGACAAGCTCCCCACCCCGTAAGCAGCCTTTTAGGAGGAGGATAACACATGGCGAATTGGGAAACCGTAGAGGTCACCACTGACCTTCTGATCTGTGGTGGCGGCATGGCCGCCGCCGGCGCGGCGGTCGAGGGTGCTTATTGGGCCAAAAAGAACGGCTTGAAGGTCACCGTGGTTGACAAGGCCGCCTTCGCCCGTTCCGGCGCCGTGGCCATGGGCCTTAGCGCCATCAACGAGTACGTGGGCTACGCCAAGGGCGACAACACCCTGGAAGACTACGTGCGCTACGTCCGCAACGACCTTATGGGCATCGCCCGCGACGACCTGGTGTACAACATCGCTCGCCACGTGGACGGCTCCGTGCATCTGTTCGAGAAATGGGGCCTGCCCATCTGGACGGACGAGAACGGCAAGTACGTTCGCGAGGGCCGGTGGCAGATCATGATCAACGGCGAGTCCTACAAGGTCATCGTGGCCGAGGCCGCCAAGAACGCCATGGAGAAGGCCGGCTTCGAGATCCTCGAGCGCATCTTCATCGTGGGCCCGATCATGGACGGCGATCGCGTGGCTGGCGCCTACGGCTTCAGCACCCGCGAGGACAAGTTCTACATCTTCAAAGCCAAGGCCGTCTGCGCCATGATGGGCGGCGCGGTGCACGTGTTCCGTCCCCGGTCCATCGGTGAGGGCCTGGGCCGCTCCTGGTATCCGCCCTTCAACAGCGGCTCCACCGCCTACTTCACCATCGCGGCCGGCGCCGAGATGACCAACCAGGAAGTGCGCTTCATCCCCGTGCGCTTCAAGGACGCCTATGGCCCCGTGGGCGCGTGGTTCCTGCTCTTCAAGAGCCGATCCCGGCAGACCTGCGTAACTACCTGGGCATGCTGGACGTTGACGCCGGCATGGGCCCGCTGTACATGGAGTCCGCCGAGGCCATCCAGAACATCGCCAACCAGTACAAGGACGATGAGAAGGCCTTCAAAAAGAAGATGAAGAGCCTGGAGGCCGAGGCCTGGGAAGACTTCCTGGACATGACGGTCAGCCAGGCCATCCTGTGGGCCGCCAGCAACATCTACCCCGAGAAGAGCCGCTCCGAGATCGCGGCTTGCGAGCCCTACTTCATCGGTTCGCACTCCGGTGGCTCTGGTGCCTGGGTGTCCGGCCCCGAGGACATCAACACCCCCTACAAGTGGGGCTACGGCAACATGACCACGGTGAAGGGTCTGTTCTCGGCCGGTGACGGCACGGGCGCCAGCAGCCACAAGTTCTCCTCGGGCTCCCACGCCGAGGGTCGCTGGGCTGCCAAGGAAGCCGTCCGCTTCATCCTGGCCAACAACACCCTGCCCAACGTGGCCGGCGTTGACGAGCTGAAGGCCAAGTGCCTGAAGCCCCTGGACACCTACGCCGCCAACTGCAAGTTCACCTCCGACCCCATGATCAACCCGAACTACATCCTGCCGATGCAGTTCATGTTCCGTATGCAGAAGATCATGGACGAGTACGCCGGTGGCGTGGTGAGCGCCTTCAAGACCTCCAAGGCCCTGTGCGACCGCGGCCTGGAGCTCATGGTCATGCTGAAGGAAGACGCCGAGAAGATGGGCGCCAAGGACCGCTACGACCTGGAGCGTTGCTGGGAGAACTACCAGCGTATGTGGCAGGGCGAAGCCCACCTGCGCACCATCCTCTTCCGTGAGGAGACCCGTTGGCCCGGCTACTACTTCCGCGCTGACAAGCCCAAGATGGACCCGGCTTGGAAGGTGTTCTGCAACTGCACCTACAAGAACGGCACCTGGGAGTTCGTGAAGCGCGACGTCGTCGAGCTGATGCCGTAAGTTGATGCCCTGACCGACGACTCCAGGCGCCATTCGTGGCGCCTGGAGTTTTTTGCCCGCCCCGGGCGGAGGCCTTCCTCCCGGGGCAGGCAAAAAACCAAGGGGTTCGGTCCGTTAATTACCTGGGCACTAGCGTTTCCCCCCATGGCTCCGGCGGGTTTTTCTTTACTGGGCTGGGGTGGATATGTATGATAGGCCGGTTTGTATGGCCAGCGGCGCACCCTGGCCCGATCGCGGTTTAACCAGGCATCAACCGGCCCTGCTCAAGCGGCGCGCGGCCGGGGCCTTCGGTCCCCGGGCACGGCCAGGGCGGGCTGGCGTACATGGCGCAAGTTAACTACCTTCGGAGGTGTCTCGATGACAGATGACAGCATGAGCCAAGCCATCCTGGTGGTGGGCGGTGGCATGAGCGGGCTCAGCGCCGCGTTGGAGGCCGCCGAGGCGGGCTTCAAGGTGGTGCTGGTGGAGAAAAACCCCTACTTGGGCGGGCGCGTGGCCCAGTTGCACCAGTACTTCCCCAAGCTGTGCCCCCCCTACTGCGGCCTGGAGATCAACTTCCGGCGCATCCGCAGCAACCCCCGCATCGAGTACCACACCCTGGCCGAGGTCAGCGGCATCGAGGGCCAGCCCGGCGACTTCACCGTCAAGGTCAAGCAGAACCCGCGCTTTGTCAACGACAAGTGCACCGGCTGCGGCAAGTGCTCCGAGGCCGTGACGGCCACCATCCCCAACCCCTTTGACTATGGCCTGAGCCAAATCAAGGCCGCCTACCTGCCCCACGAGCTGGCCATGCCCCAGCGCTTCGTCATTGACCCCAGCATCGCCGGCACCGAGGATGGCCAGAAGGCCTTCCAGGCCTGCCCCTACGGCGCCGTGGACCTGGGGGACAAGGGCCAGGAACTGACCTTCAAGGTCTCGGCCGTGGTCTGGGCCGCGGGCTGGACCCCCTACGATCCCACCAAGATCGAGTACTACAACTTCAACCAGAGCCCCAACATCATCACCAACGTGATGATGGAGCGCCTGGCGGCGCCCTTCGGCCCCACCCAGGGCGCCATCCAGCGCCCCGGCGACAACCAGGCCCCCAAGAACGTGGCCTTCATCCAGTGCGCCGGCAGCCGCGACGAGAACAACCTGCCCTTCTGCTCCTCCATCTGCTGCCTGGCCAGCCTGAAGCAGGCCACCTACGTGCGCTCCCAATTGGCCGACGCCAAGGTGACCATCTACTTCATTGACATCCGGGCCATGGACCGCAACGAGGACTTCTACACCAAGGTCAAGGCCGACGAGAACGTCAGCTTCGTGAAATCCAAGATCGCGCTCATCACCCCCACCGAGGGCGGCAACCTGATCCTGGAGGGCGAGAACACCACCACCGGCGAGCGCTTCAAGGCCGAGCACGACCTGGTGGTCTTGGCCACGGGCATGCAGCCCAACACGGCACTCAACAAGATTCCCTACGACGTGGCCTACGACGACTACGGCTTCGTACTGGGCAACCAGGCCATCATCGGCGCGGGCACCGTGCGCCGGCCCAGCGAGGTGGTCACCTGCGTTCAGGACGGCACGTCGGCGGCCCTGAAGGCCATCAGCGCGGCCAGGAGGTAGCTATCATGAGCAAGAAAGTCTGTGGATACATCTGCAAGGGCTGCGGCATCGGCGACGCTCTGGACCCGGCCAAGCTGGCCAAGGCCGCCGGCGAGCAGGGTGTCAAGGAGTTCAAGGAGCACGACGTGCTCTGCTCCCCCGAGGGCGTGGCCATGATCCAGGCCGACGTGGACGCCGGCACCAACGCCCTCTTGATCGCCGCCTGCTCCGCCCGGGTCAAGACCGACGAGTTCAGCTTCGGCAGCCAGGTGCTGATCGAGCGCGTCTCCCTGCGCGAGCAGGTGGTCTGGGCCCTGTCCGGCGCCGATGAGGAAGACACCCTCATGGCCGGCGAGGACTACATGCGCATGGGCGCCATCAAGCTCAGCAAGAGCGAGCCCCCCACGCCCTACCAACTGGAGGGCGAGGTGGCCAAGGCCGTGCTGGTGGTGGGCGGCGGCGTGGCGGGCCTCAATGCCGCCCTGGCCGCGGCCCAGGCCGGCAGCCAGGTGGTCCTGGTGGAAAAAGAGGCCCAGTTGGGCGGCTTCCTGGGTAAGATGGCCAAGCTGGGCCCCCAGACCCCGCCCTACCGCGCCCTGGAGGACACCAAGGTGGACGAGCTGGTGGCCCAGGTCAGCGGCCTGGACCAGATCAAGGTCTACACCGGCGTCACCATTGACAAGACCGAGGGCGCTCCCGGCAACTTCACCGTGACGCTCAGTAACGGCGAGCAGGTGCGCGCCGGCGCCATCATCCAGGCCACCGGCTGGACCCCCTACGACCCCGAGAACCTCAAAGACGACCTGGCCTACGGCAGTAGCCCGGCCATAGTCACCAACGTGCAGTTCGAGGAAAAAGCCAAGACCGGCGATCTGTCGGGCATCAACGCCATCGCCTTCGTGCAGTGCGCGGGCTCCCGCGACCAGAACCACCTGCCCTACTGCTCGGCCTTCTGCTGCCTGGTCTCCTGCAAGCAGGCCATGTACGTAAAAGCCGCCAACCCCGAGGCATCGGTGTACGTGGTCTACAAGGACATCCGCACCCCCAGCCAGTCCGAGGAGGTCTACCGCGAGGCCCAGCGCCAGGGCGTGATCTTCATCCGCCGCGACGAGACCTACCCCAGCATCAGCGGCTCGGGCAAGCTGACTCTGTCCACCAAGGACGTGCTGCTCAATGAGCAGGTCAGCCTGGAAGACCTGGACATGGTGGTGCTGGCCACGGGCATGAAGCCCAACAACCCCAAGGTGGTGGAAGCGCCCCTGGTGGCCTTTGGCGAGGACCAGGAAAAGGCCCAGGCCATGGCCGCCCAGGCCAAGGCCGACAGCGAGGATTGGTCGGTCTTGAACCTGGCCTACCGCCAGGGTCCCAACCTGCCCACCCTCAAGTACGCCATGCCCGACAGCCACTTCATCTGCTTCCCCTACGAGACCCGCCGCACCGGCATCTACACCGCCGGCACGGTGCGCCGCCCCATGCGGGTCAGCCAGGCCCAGAGTGACGGCGTGGGCGCGGCCATGAAGGCCATCCAGGCCATCCGGGCGGCCGAGGTGGGCTGCGCGGTGCATCCCCGCTCCGGCGACGAAACCTACCCCGAGTTCGCCATGCAACGCTGCACCCAGTGCAAGCGCTGCACCGAGGAATGCCCCTTCGGCGCCATCAACGAGGACGAGAAGGCCAACCCCCTGCCCAATCCCACCCGCTGCCGCCGCTGCGGCGTGTGCATGGGCGCCTGCCCCGAGCGCATCATCTCCTTCAAGAACTACTCGGTGGACATCGTGGGCAGCCAGATCAAGTCCGTCGAGGTGCCCGAGGAGGACGAGGAGAAGCCCCGGGTGATCGTCCTGGTCTGCGAGAACGACGCCCTGCCGGTCATTGACATGGCCGCCCGCATGGGCAAGACCTGGTCGCCCATGTTCCGCTTCATCAACGTCCGCTGCCTGGGCTCGGTGAACCTGGTGTGGATCGCCGACGCGCTAAGCAAGGGCATTGACGGCGTGGGCCTGTTCGGCTGCCGCCGCGGCGACGACTACCAGTGCCACTTCATCAAGGGCTCCGAGATCGCCAACGTACGCATGTCCAAGATCTACGAGACGCTGACCCGTCTGGCCCTGGAGGCCGAGCGCATCAACGTCTCCGAGGTGGGCATCAACGAGGTCGAGACCTTGATGGGCATCCTGAAGACCTTCGAGGAGACCATCGAAACCGTGGGTCCCAACCCCTACAAGGGCTTCTAGCCGAGCAAGGGGGCGCCGCCCATCAGGGGCGGGCCCCCTTGCCCTTGCCTAGGGCTGAACAATATTTTGTGTAACTACTCCTAAGTGAGGATGTCCATGGACTACCAGCAGGACTTCGCCAAAGAAGTCTACGAGAAGGTGGACTCAGGGGCAGAGATCAAGGTGTGCATGCAGTGCGGCGTGTGCGCCTCCACCTGCCCCCTGCGCGAGAAGATGACCTACTCCCCGCGCAAATTGTGGACCCTAATCCGCGCCGGTCGCCGCCAGGAGGTCCTCACCTGTTCCGACATCATGCTCTGCACTTCCTGCTACACCTGCAAGGTTCGTTGCCCCCGCGGTATCCCGGTGATTGACGTGATGCACGGCCTGGCCCACTACGCCCTGGAAAAGGGCATCACCCCCCGGGAGGAGACCAAGAAGTTCGGCGAGGCCTTCTGGGAGGGCATCTACGAGACCGGCCGCGTGGACGAAGCCACGGTGCCCATCAAGTACTGCCTCAAGGACGGCATGATCGCCGGCCTCAAGAAGAGCCTAAGCATGCTGGACATCGGCCTGGCCTTGATGAAGGCCAAGCGCCTGACCCCCAAGCTCTTCATTCCACCCAACTTCTTCATCCCCGGCAGCCACAAGATCAAGGGCCTCAAGGACCTGCAAAAGATGCTGGACAAGGCCAAGGCCATGGGCGCCAGGAAGGAGGGCTAGCATGGACTACTTCCTCTACTCCGGTTGCTCCCTGGAGG
>JACQYR010000129.1 GCA_016208115.1 Desulfarculus sp. | reverse complement strand
CGCTGAGAGGTCCGGCCTACGCCGGCCCCAGGGTGAGGGACTGGGCCACGGCGCCGCGCTGGGCCAGCACCGTGACCCGGGGCAGCAGGCGGTGCTTGGCCATCTGGCGCAGGAAGGCCTCGCGGCTGGGGGTAGGGCCGTCGCCCACCTGGCGGATCAGATCGCCGGGCTCTAGGCCCACGTCCTCGGCGGCCGAGCCGCGCCGCACCTTCTCGATCATCACCGCCGAGCCCGGCCGCACCCGGTGGCGCAGGGCCGCCGGCCCGCTCAAGTCCACCACCGTGAAGCCCAGGCGGCGCCAACTTATCTCCATGGCGCGCTCCTGGGGGAAGGGCCGGGCCTTCAGCGAGCGTTCCAGGGGCTGGCCGCCCTGCAACAGCCCCAGGCGTACCTCCTGGCCCACTCCCACCTCGGCCAGGGCCAGGCCGTAGTCGCCGCTGTCCTTGATGGCCCGGCCATTCAGGGAGGTCAGCACCATGCCCCGGCTCAGGCCGGCCTCGGCGGCGGGGCTCTGCTCCATCACCTCCACCACCAGGGCGCCCCGGGGCTCCTTGAGGCCGAAGTGCTGGGCCAGGCGGGGAGTGACGTCCTGCAACTCCAGGCCCAGCCAGGAAGGCACCACCTGGCCGTAGCGCACCAGGTCCTCCACCACCCTCCGCACCCGGTTGACCGGGATGGCGAAGCCGATGCCCTGGGCCTGTTGGAAGATGGCGGTGTTGATGCCGATGACCTCGCCGTCGGCGTTCAAGAGCGGCCCGCCGGAGTTGCCGGGGTTGATGCTGGCGTCAATCTGGATCAGATCGTGCATCCACTGGTTGCCCGCCGAGCGCACCTTGCGCCCCAGGGCGCTGACCACGCCCACGGTGACGGTGTGGGACAGGCCGAAGGGGTTGCCGATGGCGATGACGTCCTCGCCGATCATGATCTGCTCGGAGTCACCCAGGCTGAGCTGGGGCAGGGCGCCCTGGGGGGCGATGCGCAGCACCGCCAGATCGCTCTGGGGGTCGGCGCCCAGCACCTGGGCCGCGAAGACCCGCTGGTCGGCCAACTGCACGCTTATCTCGCTGGCGGCGCTGACCACGTGGCTGTTGGTGACGATGAGCCCCCGCCGGCCGTCCAGAATGAAGCCCGAGCCCAGGCTAGAGTGCTCCCGCTGCGTGGGCTGGAAGAACTCCTCGAAGAAGCGGTCCATGGCCTCGTCGCCGGAGCGGAAGGCCCTGGCCTGCACGCGGGTCTTGGTGGAGATGTTGACCACCGCCGGACCGGCGCTTTGCACCACGCGCACCGTGGAGGTGGCGCGGCTGGCGCGGTCGGCCAGGGCCGGGGCCGGGGTCAGCCACAAGGCCGCCAGCAGGGACGCCAGGACCCAAAAAAGCAGCGCGCGCCTTCCCACCGGCCTAGGACCAGTCAATGCCGCCGCGCCCGCTGGGCGGCGGGGGCGGGGGCGGGGGGGCGTAGCCCGTGGGGGCCATGGGGGCCGCGTGGGGCTGGGCGTAACCCTGGCCGGCCAGTGCGCGCAGGCGGGCCATGCGCTCGACGATGGGCGGGTGGGTGGAGAACAGGCTGGCCAAGGACGATCCGCTCAGGGGGTTGACGATGAACATGTGGGCGGTCTGGGGCTGGGCCTGGAGCATGGGCTGCGCCTGGTTGGCCTGTTCCAGCTTGCCCAGGGCGGCGGCCAGGGCCTCGGGGTCGCGGGCAAACGCCGCGCCCTCTTGGTCGGCCAGGTACTCGCGGCTACGGCTCACGGCCATCTGGATGAGGAAGGCCCCCACCGGCGCCAGGATGGACATGAGGATCATGCCCAGCATGCCCCCGCCGCCGCCCTCCTCGTCGTCGCGGCCGCCGCCGAAAATGGCGCCGAAGCGGGCCAGGTTGGCCAGCACCATCACCGCCCCGGCCAGGGTGGCGGCCACCGAGCCGATGAGGATGTCGCGGCCCTTGACGTGGGCCAGCTCGTGGGCCAGCACCCCCCGCAGCTCGCGGGGGTTAAGGATGCGCATTATGCCGCTGGTCACCGCCACCACGGCGTGCTCGGGGTCGCGGCCGGTGGCGAAGGCGTTGGGCGTTTCGTCCTCGATGATGTACACCCGGGGCACGGGCAGGCCAGCCGTGGCCGCCAGCTCGCGCACCATGTTGTACAGCCCCGGGGCCTGGTACTCATCCACGGGTTGGGCCTGGTACATGGCCAGCACGATCTTGTCGGAGTACCAGTAGGAAAAGAAATTCATGGCCACGGCCAGCACCAGGGCGATCATCATGCCGCCGCGCCCGCCGATCACCCCGCCCAGCAAAACCAGCAGGCCGGTCAGCGCCCCCAGGAGCAGCACGGTCTTGGTTTGGTTCATCTTCAGTACCCTATGGAGTAAAGGTTAGGGAATTTTCGCCATAAAGGTAAGCGGGGGACAGCCGCTTGTCAATGCGGGCGCGATTGACAGGTTGGCGGCCCACGGCTAGACTCCTTGCCCATGCGCCTATTGCTCACCAACGACGACGGGGTCTACGCCCCTGGCCTGGCCGCCCTGCACGCGGCCCTGGCGCCCCTGCACGAGGTCATTGTGGTGGCCCCGGAGACCGAGCAGTCGGCCGTGGGGCACGCCATCACCCTGGCCGACCCCATCCGGGTGCGCCGCCTGGGGCCGCGCACCGGCTTCGACGGCTGGGCCGTGGCCGGCACCCCGGCTGACTGCGTCAAGCTGGCGGTCAGCGAGCTGCTGCCCCAGGCCCCGGAGCTGGTGGTCAGCGGCATCAACCTGGGGGCCAACGTGGGGGTGAACCTGCTCTACTCGGGCACCGTATCGGCGGCCACCGAGGCGGCCATCCTGGGACTGCCGGGCGTGGCCTTCTCCCTGGGCACCCTCAAGGACCCGGACTTCACCTACGCCGCCAGCGTGGCCGCCCACCTGGTGGGCCTGCACTCCTCCCTGGGGCTGCCCAACCACGTCTCGCTCAACGTCAACGTGCCGGCCCTGCCCGCCCACAAGATCAAGGGCCTGCGCTTCACCCGCCAATCCAACGCCCGCCTGGTGGAGCGCTTCCTGCGCCGCTCCGACCCCCGGGGGCACATCTACTACTGGCAGGCCGGCGAGACCATGGGCACCGAGGGCGACCTGGAGACCGATTACCCCGCCCTGCGGGCCGGCTACGTCACCGTCACCCCCGTGCGCCACGACCTGACCCACGAGGACATGCTGGCGCAACTGGGCGTCCTCGGCCTGGACCTGCCCGTCTAGCCCCGCTGAAGCCGGGCGGACCCTTGTGCGTATTTGCAGCACCCGGCTCCGCAAGACCTCCCGTTGTGCACTTTTGGGGTGTTTCTCCCCGGGCCATGGGGCAGGAAGCCGCTTTTGGCCCAACAATGTGGAAAAGTGAAAAAGCTCGCTTAATGCACAACGATGGAAGTTTTTATATTTATATAGCAAAAACTCTATCTTAACCTCCAAGCCTCCCACCCCGCCCAATCTGGTATGCAAATTGCTTAAGTGCCTTGGTGCCTGCCTATCAAGGGCAAAAGCGCATCGAGTCTAGGGAGGTTTAGCATGCCAGCTTATGAGTACACCTGCACCAACTGCCCCGAGCGCGAGGTGCGCATCACCGGCATAGACGACCACACCGTGATCTGCGACAAGTGCGGGCAGGTGATGGTACGCCAGATGGACGTGGACACCCTGCTGGCCACCTACGCCGGCCCCACGGACCAGGCCGAGATCACCACCTAGCCCGGTGCCCCGGGCTGGGCATAAACGGGTCAGTTGAGGCCGTCGCCAGGCACCAGCTTGGCGGTTCCCGTTCAAGGTCATCATACAACCCAAGAACCTTGGGCTGGGCCAGGGGCTCGCGGCGGGGCATTTACATGCTCGGGTAGACCTAACGTCTTGACCTGGGTTGCCGCTTCTTAAGCTCAAACCTGCTCAATTATTGATTAATCATGTCAGGCCCGCGACGCCGGCCAGCCATGGCTGGCGTTTGGCCGTCCTCTGGCCTAATATTGCTCCCCATGAACCGCGCGACCTCACCCCAGGGCCTGCCAGGGTCCCTGGCTGCGGCCCTGGCCGCCTTCCGGCGTCAAGGCCTGGCCCAGGCCCTGGAGGACATATACCACCGCCTGCCGGACACCACCTGCCAGCGCCAGGGGCATTGCTGCGGTCTGCTGCCACCGCTGGCGCCCGTGGAGTTGCTGGCCTGGCTGGCTGGGCTCCAGGCCCGGCCCACTGGGGAGCGTGTAGCGCAAGCATCAGCCCTTATTGAGCATTTTTTGACCAATGCCGCCCAGCGCCGGCCCTGCCCCTGGGCCGAGGCCACGGCCTGCGCCGTCTACCCCCGGCGCTTCCTGGCCTGCCGGGCCTATGGCCTGTGGCCGGCGGCGGTCTATGCGGAACGCCGCCAGGCCGCCCTCTTGGCCCAGGAAGGCATCGCCCGGGCCTGGGCCGGCTTGGGGGTGAGCCTGCCGGCGGAGGTGCTGGCCCCGGGACCGGAGTACTGCCAGCAGGTGCGTGTGGCAGCCCCTGGGGAGAATCTCCCCAGAGCGGATGATCTGCTGCACGCCTGCGAGTCCGAGATGGAGCGCCTGGCAAAAACTCTGCCCCCTGAACCGGATGTGACCGCGGCCGGCGGCGATCTCAGCCACCTGCTGGCCCGCCTGGCCCTGGGGGAGCGGGCCTGCCTGGCCGCCAAGGTGCGGGTGACCAAGGCCCTGCTGGCCGGCCAGGAACGGCAGGCCCGCCAAATCCTGGACCAGTACCTGGCCCTTGGCCGGGCCTGGGCCACCACCTGGGAGGAACCGTCATCGTGAGCCCCGCCGCCTGTCCCTTGCCTCGTTGGCCCCAATTGATGGCCCTGCTGGATCAGCGGGGCTGGCGGGTGCACCATCTGGCCAAGATGCTGGACGCCCGGCCCAGCCAGGTCTTTGCCTACTTGCACGGCCAGGCCGAGATGCCCCGCCATTTGCGCCGCCGCCTGGAGCGCCTGCTGGGGCTCACCCCGGGCAACCTGGATTAGCCGCTGGTCAGCCCCTGGTTTGACCGCCCGCCGCGCTGGCCTCTTGCCGCCTGAAAGGGGATTAAAATGCCCCCAGTGCCCGCACCGCCCCCCAGCGCCCCCGCCGCCGGCCTTGGCCGAAGCGCCGGGATGGCCGGCCTATGGTACGCCCTGGCCGCGGTGACGGTCTGGGGGCTGTTCCCCATCTACATCAAGGGCATGTCCGCAGCCAACCCCCTGTAGATACTCTGCCACCGCATCATCTGGTCGGTGCCGGTCACGGCCCTGATGCTGGGCGGCCGTGCGCGCTGGAGCGAGCTGGCCCTGGCCCTGGGGCGCCCCGGGGTGCGCCTGACCCTGGTGGGCAGCGCCCTGTGCATCAGCATCAACTGGCTGGGCTACACCAGGCCCCTTGGCTGGCCCTGCTCATGGCCACTTCCTTCGGTTTATACGGCCTATTGCGCAAACGGGTGGACATAAACGCCGTGGGTGGCCTCTTCCTGGAGACCCTGGCCCTGACGCCAGTAGCCCTGGTCTGCCTGGTGGTGCTGGACAGCCGGGGGCAGATGGCCTTCCTCGGCGCCGATTGGCTCACCCAGGCCCTCCTGCTGGCCGCCGGCCTGGCCACCAGCCTGCCCCTGGTGTGGTTCACCAAGGCGGCCCGGCGCCTGTCGCTCACGGCGCTGGGCATGAGCGCCTACCTGGGTCCCAGCCTGCAATTCGTGCTGGCGGTGTTTCTCTACGGCGAGACCTTCACCCGCCTGCACCTGGTCTCCTTCGGCCTGATCTGGGCCGGCCTGCTGCTGTTCATCGCCGAAATGCTGCACCAGGGGCGCAAGGTGGGGGGCGGACGCTGACGATATTTTTCGGCGCGCCCACCACGGGAGCCGGCAGGGCCTGACAGGGCCATGGCGTCACCCGACACGTATATGCCCAGCCGGGGGCACCCGGCCCGCCTAATGCTTTTCATCGCCGAGATGCCGCACCAGGGGCGAAAGGCGGGCGGCGGCTGCTAAACCCGCCCCATGATTGCATAAAGATTGCGTCTGGGTTATAGTCTAGAATTCCCGCGGGGAGGCGAGCATGGACGCACCGGCCAGCATGGGCGAGTTCATCAAGGTCTTGGAAAAGGCCGGCTGCTTGAAGCGCATCGCCGAGCAGGTGGACCCCCACCTGGAGATCACGGCGCTCTCCGAGCCGGTTATGAAGGCCATGGGGCCGGCCCTGCTCTTCGAGAAGGTCAAGGGCGTCTCCTGCCCCCTGGCCATCAACCTCTTCGGCAGCCGCGAGCGCATGTGCCTGGCCCTGGGCGTCAACCGCCTGGAGGAGACGGCCCAGCGGCTGAAATCGCTCATGGAGATGGACCTGCCCCAGGGGCTGTGGCCCAAGATCAAGACCGCCCTGCCCAAGCTCAAGGAGCTGGCCGCCTTCGGCCCCAAGCAGGTCAAGGACGCCCCCTGCCAGGAGGTGGTGCTGGAAGGCGATAAGGCCAGCCTGGACATCCTGCCCATTCTCACCTGCTGGCCCGACGACGCCGGCCCCTTCATCACCCTGCCGCAGGTCATCACCGCCCATCCCCAGACCGGCAAGCAGAACTGGGGCATGTACCGCGTGGCCCTGGGCGGGCCGCCGGCGGCCGTGTACGCGGCCTGCGCGCCCTTCCCCGAGCACCTGGAGGAGACCATGCTCAGCGGCTTTCTGCTGGGCAAGCCGCTCAAGGTCATCAAGGCCGTGACCAGCGACCTGTTGGTGCCCGCCGAGGCCGAGGTGGTGCTGGAAGGCTACGTGGACCCCAAGGAGCCCTGGCGCCGCGAGGGTCCCTTTGGCGACCACACCGGCTACTACTCCCTGGCCGACGACTACCCGGTCTTCCATCTGACCGCCGTGACCCACCGCAAGCACTTCATCTACCCCACCACCATCGTGGGCCGGCCGCCCATGGAGGACTTCTACCTGGGCCTGGCCACCGAGCGCCTGTTTTTGCCCCTGCTCAAGACCGTGCTGCCCGAGATCGTGGACTACCACATGCCCGCCGAGGGCGTGTTCCACAACCTGGTCTTCGTGAGCATCAAGAAGGAGTACCCCGGCCAGGCCTACAAGGTGATGAACGCCCTGTGGGGCCAGGGGCAGATGATGTTCGCCAAGGTGCTGGTGATCGTGGACGGGCACGTCAACGTGCAAGACCCCCAGGAGGCCTGGTGGGAGGCCCTGAACCACATAGACCCCCAGCGCGACATCCTTTTTACCAGAGGCCCGGCCGACGCCCTGGACCACGCGGCCCAACTGCCCTGGCTGCACAGCAAGATGGGCATTGACGGCACGCGTAAGCTGCCCGACGAGGGCTTTACCCGCCCCTGGCCGGAGCGCATCGTCATGACCCCGGAGGTGCAGGCCAAGGCCAACGAGAAGCTGAGGAAGTGGGGGCTCTTGCGCTAGGGATCATGCTGGGCCGGGCATGCAAAAAGATATAGGGAGCGGCTGTCATTGCGAGGAGCATCCCGGGAGGGATGCGACGCGGCAATCTCCCGCTTCGCTTTTAATGCATGAATGGAACAAGAGCGAAGCGGGAGATTGCTTCGCTACGCTCGCGGTGACCATTTTTCTGGATTGAAGCTAGGCGCCAATGAAAGCCACGGTTGACTCAACCACCTCAGCCAAAGCCCAGGGGCCCTCCTGGGCCGCCGCCCTGGCCCGTCGCTTGCGCGACTTCGCGGCCCTGGTCAAGTTCAGCCACACCATCTTCCTGTTCCCCTTCGCGCTCTCGGCGGTGATCCTGGCCCACGGGGTGCGGCCCCTGACCCTGGGCGTGCTGTTCTGGGTGGTGGTGGCGCTGGTTTCGGCGCGCTCGGCGGCCATGGTCATGAACCGCATCGCCGACAAGGACTACGACGCCCAGAACCCCCGCACCCAGGACCGCCCCCTCATCACCGGCCGGGTGACCACCCTCCAGGCCTGGCTGTGGCTGGCGGCGGCCTGCGCGGTCTTCGTGCTGGCGGCGGCCATGCTGGGCGACCTCTGCCTAAAGCTCTCGCCCGTGGCGCTCATCTGGGTGCTGGGCTACAGCTTCACCAAGCGTTTCACGGCCCTGTGCCACATCTGGCTGGGCCTGGCCACGGCCTTGGCCCCCCTGGGGGCCTGGCTGGCGGTGGCGGGCCAGTTCTCCTGGGGGGCGGTGATATTGGCCGCGGCCTGCGCCGCCTGGGTGGCTGGCTTTGACGTGATCTACGCCTGCCAGGACATCGCCTTTGACCAGGAGCAGGGGCTGAAGTCCCTGCCGGCCCGCCTGGGGCTTACGCGCGCCCTGTGGGTCAGCCGGGGCCTGCACGCGTTTGCCATGCTGGGCTTTTTCCTGGTGGGGCTGATCTTCGGCCTGGGACGGGTATACTTCGGCGGGGTGGGGCTGATCGCGGCCATCCTGCTGGTGGAGCAGTGGCTGGTGGCGCGGCGGCTGGCCAACGTGCCCATGGCCTTCTTCACCCTCAATGGCCTGGTCTCCATCCTGTACCTGATCTTCCTGGCCCTGGACCGCTGGTGGGGGGCGCCTGGTGTCTAGCCTGGAACTGGACCTGCGCACCCTGGGGGTGCTGGAAAAGGCCGTGCAGATCGCCGGCGAGTTGGGCGCCAAGGCCGCCGTGGTCTACGTGCGCTCCTCCTACCGCCTGCTGTGCAAGGTCTATCACCCCGACCTGCACCGCCAGCGCCGCCAGGCCGCCGAGGAAGGGCAGCGCAAGCTCAACGCCATCAAGGAGCGACTGGACATGACTGGCGACGATGAAATGGCCCGCTTTTTGGGCGGGGCCGCCACCCGCACCGCCGACGGCCACCCCCGGGTGCTGGTGGTGGAGGACGAGGAGGGGCTCAAGGAGAACCTGGCCGAGTTGTTGCGCCTGGAGGGCTACCACGTGGGCACCGCCAGCAACGGCTTGCAGGGGCTCAAGGCCCATCTGTCCTTCCGGCCCGAGCTGGTCATAACCGACGTGGTGATGCCCATCATGGACGGCGTGGAGATGGTGCGCCAGCTTAGGGCGCGCCAGCCAGGTATCAAGGCCCTGTTCATCAGCGGCTTTTTTGGCACACGCAGCATCCGGGGGGAGCTGATGGAGGAGATTGACCGCCACGGCTATCCCCGCCTGGCCAAGCCCTTCCGCCCCAGCCAGCTTTTCGCCCTGGTGCGCCAGGCCCTGGTTTAGTAGGATGTCTGCGGGAAGCTAAAAGGTCGCCTGTCTGAGTTCATGTCACGGGGGGATGAAACCGCGCCTGCCCTAGGCAAGCAAGCCCATGGCCGGCGGCCGCTCAAGCCGCCCCGGAGGTTGGCATGGAACTGAAGTTCGAAATCACGCGCTCCCGCACCCGCTTCCTGGACCCCTTCAAAAAATTCGAGACCACCGAGCTGGACATCGAGACCCGCAAGGACCCCCTGAGCGGCGATTCCACCCGGGTGCTCTCCTTCCGCGCCCGGCCCCTGGGTCCCATAGACCACCAGGTGTACCTAGAGCGCTCCCAGGAGCGGCCCTGCCCCTTCTGTCCCGAGAACCTGGAACGCATGACCACCCGCTATGTGCCCCAGGACTTGCCCGAGGGCCGGCTCAGCAAGGGCGGGGCCACGGTGTTTCCCAACGCCTTTCCCTACGAGGCCATGAACGCGGTGCTGGTGCTCTGCCCGGAGCACTACCTGCGGCCCAGCCAGTTCACCACCGAGATACTGGCCAACGGCCTGTCCCTGGCGGCCCTGGCCTTCAAGCGCCTGGCCAAGGGCCAGACCTACGCCTCGGTCAACTGGAACTACCTTATGCCCGCCGGCGCCGGCCTGGTGCATCCCCACTTCCAGTTGGCCGCCGGCAAGTCGCCCACCCGCTTCCAGGCCAACCTGCGCGCCCGCGCCCGCGCCTATGCTCGCGCCAAGGAGAACGGCGACATCGCCAGCGACTACATCCTGGCCGAGCGCCAGGCCGGGGAGCGCTGGCTGGGCCGCCTGGGACCGGCCTCCTGGCTGACCCCCTTCGCGCCCCGGGCCATCTACGACGTCATGGCGCTCATCCCCGGCGACAAGGGCCTCATGGACCTCAAGCCGGGCCAAATCGAAAAGCTGGCCCAGGGCATGAGCCGGGTGCTGGCCTTTTACGAGTCCGAGGGCGTGGGCTACTTCAACTTCACCCTGCACACCCAGCTCAAATCCGGGGCGGGGCTGCCCTGCATGCTGCGCCTGGTCAGCCGCGTGGACATCCCGCCCATGGGGGTGGATGAGATAAATTATTTCGAGAAGCTACACGACGAGATGATAACCTTCCTGCCCCCCGAGGAGCTGGCCCAGCGCCTCAAGCCCCACTGGGCGGGCTGATAGCGGGTCCCTCGCGGGGGGGCGGCCAGGCTGGAGGCGCGCCCATGCCCGAGCCCCTGACCATCACCCTGGGCGAGTTGCTGGAGCGCATCGCGGCCGAGGCCCCCGAGCGCGAGGCCCTGGTGGACCTGCCCAGTGGCCAACGTCTGACCTACGCCCAATTCAACCAAGAGGCCACGGCCCTGGCCCGGGGCTTTCTGGCCCTGGGCCTGGAGCCGGGCCAGCACCTGGCCCTGTGGTCGCCCAACCGCCCCGAATGGCTCATCTGCTGGTTCGCGGCGGCCAAGGCCGGCCTGGTACTGACCAGCGTGGACATGGGCGCCAGCTCCCAGCAATTGGCCTATGTGCTGGCCCAGTCGCGCTCCCGGTGCCTGGTCATGGCCCCGGGCCTGGCCGGCGGCGAGTACCTGGACACCTTAAGCCAGCTCTGCCCCGAGGTGGACCAGCCCGCACCCCAGGGACTGGGCTGCCAGCCCCTGCCCGACCTGGCCCGGGTGGTGGTCATGGAGGGGCCAGCCGCGCCCCCGGCCGGGGCGCTCTCCTGGGCCGGGCTCCTGGAGCTGGGCCAAAAGGTGCCCCCCCAGGCCCTGGCCCAGCGCCAGGCCGTCCTGGATTGCCGCCAGCCCGCCACCCTGCTCTACACCTCGGGCACCACCGGCGCGCCCAAGGGCGTGCTGTCCACCCACTATGGCCTCTTGAACACCTCGGCCTTCGGGGCGCGCAATCAACTCTTGTCCGCGAGCGACCGTCTGTGCCTGTCAGTGCCCCTGTGCCACATGTTCGGCTGCGTCTGCGTGGCGCTGGCCGGCATCATCGCCGGGGCCACCCTGGTCATCCCCTGGCGCGCCGCCGACCCGGCAGCCACCCTCAGGGCCGTGGCCGGCGAGAGGTGCAGCGCCCTCTACGGCCCGCCCACCTCCTTCATCGCCATGATGGAGCTTGACGAATACCGCGCCCTGGACCACCAGAGCCTGCGCACCGGCATCATGGCCGGGGCCCAGTGCCCCATAGAGGTGATGCGCAAGGTGGTGGAGGACATGGGCGTGACCTACATCTTGAACGGCTACGGCCAGACCGAGGCCTCCTCCTGGATCGCCCAGACCCGCCCGCATGACCCCCTGGAGCTGCGCGTCTCCACCGTGGGCCGGCCCATTGACGGCGTGAAGGTCAAGGTGATTGACCCCATGAACGGCCAGGCCCTGGGGCCGGGTCAGGTGGGCGAAATTTGCGCCCGGGGCTTCAACATGCACGGCTACTACCAGATGCCCGCCGCCACCCACGCCGCCCTGGACCCCGCGGGCTGGCTGCACACCGGCGACCTGGGCAGCCAGGACCAGGAGGGCTACCTGCGCATCTCGGGGCGGCTCAAGGAGGTAATCCGCCGGGGCGGGCAGATCATCTTCCCGGCGGCGGTGGAGGAGGTGCTCTTCACCCACCCGGCCATCAACAACGCCCAAGTCTTCGGCGTGGACCACGACGAGCTGGGCGAGGAGGTGGCCTGCTGGATAAGGCTGGAGAAGGGCGCCAGCCTTAAGCCCGATGAGGTGCGCGACTTCCTCCAGGGCAAGGTGCCCGACAACCACCTGCCGGCGCATTACAAGTTCGTGGAGGGCTTCCCCATGACCCCGGTGGGCAAGATACAGAAGTTCCGCCTGCGCGAGATGTTTGCCCAGGAAAAGGGCGCCTCCGGGGCCGCTTAGGGCTACAAGCTGAAAAGACTTGATTTTTTGCCTTTGAACCGCTATTAATGGGTAGACGTTCCGCCCCGGCCGGGGCTATTGGGAAAGGAGGCGTCCCCATGGATGCCGAGGATATCCGCCGCCGCAGCTTCAACCGCCGCTTCCGGGGTCTGGACCCCCAGGAGGTGCGGGCGGTGCTGGAGCAGGCCGCCGAGGGCATGGGCCACCTGCAAAGGGAGGCCGAGGGCTTGCGGCACGAGGTGGAGGAGCTTAAGAAAGACATCCAGGAATACCGCGGCCGCGAGCAGAGCCTGGAGGCGGCCCTGGCCCAGACCCGCCAGGTGGCCGAGAGCATCAAGGCCAACGCCGAGCGCGAGGCCCAACTGCTCATCGCCGAGGCCGAGTTGCAGGCCGAGAAGACCCTGGGCCAGGCCCACAACCGCCTGGCCCAGATCCACGACGACATCGCCGAACTCAAGCGCCAGCGCGCCCAGTTCGAGGTGCGCCTGCGCTCCCTGGTCGAGGCTCACCTCAAGCTGCTGGACGTGGAGCGGGACCGCGACCGCGAGCTGGCCGAACTGGAAGACAAGATCAAGTTCCTGCGCTCCCCCTCCTAATTCAGGTGGCAATCAAATCCATCCATGGCTTTGATTGCCTATCGGCCGGGCAAAAACGTGATTTTGCCCGGCCTCCCGGGCGCTGGCGCGCCCGGCGGGCCATCCCTGGCCCGCATATCACGATATAATCCCGTGCTGGCAATCAAGGCCCAGGACGGTGGCGCCAGTTTCAACGTGCGGGTGGTCCCCAGGGCCGCCCGCGACCAGTTGGGGCCGGTGCAGGAAGGCGCGCTGTCGGTGCGCCTGGGTGCCCCGCCGGTGGAGGGCGCGGCCAACGCCGCCCTGGTCAAGCTCATCGCCAAGGCCCTGGAGGTGGCCAAGGGCCGGGTGCGGGTCATCGCCGGCGAGCACTCCCGCCAAAAGCGCCTGTGGGTGGAGGGCCTGGAGCCGGACGAGGTACTCCGCCGGCTGGGGCTGTGATGCCGGAATCACCTCTGTTGGGCAACGATAGCCTGTTTTCTCCCCTCTCCCCCCACCGGGGGGAGAGGGTCAGGGTGAGG
>JACQYR010000128.1 GCA_016208115.1 Desulfarculus sp. | reverse complement strand
GGCGGCGGCCCTGGGGGCGCCGGCCCTGGCGGTGTTCCAGGCCAGCGATCCCCTGGTGTGGGCGCCCCGGGGGGCTCGGGCACGAGCTTGCGGGCTGGCGGAGTTGGAGCAGGCCCTGGCCCAGGAGGGGGGATTGGCAAGGCTGATGCCCTAGACTTGCGGCCAAACAAATCTAGAAAAATGTCATTGCGAGCGCAGCGAAGTAATCCACCCTACATAATTCCTGGCTTGTCTGCTGCTGATCCACAGGCATATAAGCAATAAATTTGGTGGATTGCCGCGTCGCATCCCTGCCGGGATGCTCCTCGCAATGACAGCTATCGCTTGAAGTTGGCAAGCCCGTCTTGTTGAGTGCCCCTACCCGGATTCAGCGCCCCAGCCTGACCACCGCCGCCAGGGCCAGGGAGGCCGTTTCGGCGCGCAGCACCACCGGCCCCAGGCCGCAGGCCATGAAGCCGGCGGCCCGGGCCGCCGCCACCTCCCCGGGGGCCAGGCCGCCCTCGGGACCCACCAGGCCCCAGACCTCGCCGGCCCCGGGGTGGGCGGCCAGGGCCTGGGCCAGGGTGGTCTGGCGCTCATCCTCGTAAAGCATGATCTTGAGCGCCGCCGACGGGGCCGCGGACAAGACGGCGGGCAGGTCCGCCGGGGCCTGGAAAAGGGGAGGCGAGGCCGCGCCGCACTGCTTGAGGGCCTGCGCGGCCAGGCGTTGCCAGCGCTCCAGCCTGGCCGTGGCCTCGCCCAGTTTGGGCACCGTGCGCGGCCCCACATAGGGCCGCACCTCGTCCACGCAAAGTTCGCTGAGCTTGACGGCCAACAGCTCCATGGCTGGCCCTTTGAGCAGGCCGGGACAGAGCACCAGGCGGGGCAGGGGCCGCGCGGGGCGCCGGGTCTCCAGCACCTGGCAGGTGGCGCCAGCCTTGTCCAGGCGGCTGATGACCGCCCGGGCCTTGAGGCCCTGGCCGTCCAGCAGCCAGACCTCGTCGCCGGTCTTGAGTCGCAGCACCTGCCGGGCGTGGGCCGCCTCGGCGGGCGGCAGTTCCACCAAATCCTGGGAAAGGGCGCCGGGGGGCACCAAAAAGCGGCGTAGGCTCAACCCATCACCAGGCAGGCCCAGCCGGCCAGGGAGTCCTGCTCCAACAGGGCCAGGCCTTCCGCCTCCAGGGCGGCGCGCACGGCCTGGATTTGCATCACCAAGAGCCCCGAGACGATCATCTCGCCGCCGGGCGACAAACGGGCGGCCAGGGCCGAGGCCAGGGCCGTGAGGTCCTTGGCCGTGAGGTTGGCCACGATCAGGGGGAAGCGCTCGGTGATCTCCTGCACGGGGGTGGCGCTGACCTCCAGGCGCCCCTCCAGGCCGTTGAGCGCCGCGTTGTGCTCCGTGGCCGCCACGGCCTCGGGGTCCAGGTCCAGGGCCAGGGCCGCGCGGCCGCCGAAGAGCAAAAAGGCCAGGGCCAGGATGCCGGTGCCGCAGCCCACGTCCAAGAGGCGCGGGGGCAACAGGTCGCGCTCGGCCAGACGCTCCAGACGGGCCAGGCACAGAGTGGTGGACTCGTGCTGGCCGGTGCCGAAGGCCTGGCCGGGGTCAATCACCACCACCTTTTGCCCCGGCGCCGGCTCGGCCTTTTCCCAGGGCGGGGCCACCATCAGCCCCCGGGTCACCGCCCGGGGCTTGAAGTGCTTCTTCCAGTTCTGGCCCCAGTCCTCGCTGGCCAGGTCCTGGAAGCTGACCACCACCTCCTCGCCGGCCTGCTCGGAAAGCTCGCGGGCGTAGCGGGAGAGCATGGCCTTCTGGGCCGCCAGGTCGCCGCCGGCGGGCAGGAAGCCCTTGACCTGCACGGGGCCGGGCGGGTCGCTGAAGTCATCCACCTCCACCCCCAGGCCCGTGAGGGTGACCAAAAAGTCGGCCGCGGCCTCGGCCTGGGGGGCCGGGGCCAGCAGGATTACCTCTATCCAGGCGGGGGGCTCGGACTGCGGCATGGCTCTCCCTCGACCAGGGGCCGAGTGCCTCGGCTCCCAATGACGTGTCGGGTGGCGCTCTTCCCCCACGGGCCTCGTCGGCTCCCGTGCCGACCTTGTTCAACATACAAGGGCCTGGGGTCGAGTGCCTCGGCTCCCAATGACGTGTCGGGTGGCGCTCTCCCCTGTCCAGACTTGCCGGCTCCCGTACCAGGGCCGTGGGAGCCTCAAGGGCCGACGGTTTGCGCGCGGGGGGCGCCCAGGATAAAATATCGCTTCAACTATATGGTACCCTTCGTGAAAGGACAAGGCCCCGGTGACCAGCGACGCCTTGAAGAAGCTTCTTGAGGAGGTGGCCGCGGGGCAGACCAAGCCCGGCCAGGCCTTGCAGCGCCTCAAGTCCCTGCCCTACGAGGACCTGGGCTTCGCCCGCGTGGACCACCACCGGGCCTTGCGCCAAGGCTTCCCGGAGGTGATCTTCGGCCAGGGCAAGACCCCCGCCCAGATCGTCTCCATCGCCCAGGCCCTTTTGACCCAGGGCGCGGCGGTGCTGGTCACCCGGGTGGAGGCGGCCAAGGCCAAGGCCGTGCGCGCCAAGATGCCCGAGCTGACCTACCACGCCCAGGCCAGGGTCTTGACCCGCCCGGCCCGGGAGGCCCCCCGCCCCGGCCGAGGGCTGATCGCCGTGGTGGCCGCCGGCACCTCGGACCTGCCGGTGGCCGAGGAGGCGGTGCTCACGGCCCGGCTCATGGGCTCGGCCGTGGAGACGGTCTACGACGTGGGCGTCAGCGGCCTGCACCGGCTCCTGGCCTCGCGGCCGGTGCTGGAGCGGGCAAGCGTCTTCGTGGTGGTGGCCGGCATGGAGGGGGCCCTGCCCTCGGTGGTGGCCGGCATGGTGGACAAGCCGGTGATCGCCGTGCCCACCAGCGTGGGCTACGGCACCGCCTTCGGCGGCCTGGCCGCCCTGTTGGGCATGCTCAACTCCTGCGCGCCGGGCCTGAGCGTGGTCAACATTGACAACGGCTTCGGCGCCGGCTATCTGGCCGGCATGATAGACCACCTGGAGTAGGCGTGCGCGCCGTGGTACAGCGGGTGAGCTCGGCCCGGGTGGAGGTGGAGGGCCAGGTGGTGGGGGCCATC
>JACQYR010000127.1 GCA_016208115.1 Desulfarculus sp. | reverse complement strand
TGCTGAGAATAGCTCGGATCATGGCCGAGTCGCTACAAAAATTTCGATCAAATCGACGATTCTGTCACTGATAAGGAAGATCATTCGCCACACTCGCGCCAACTGGCGCGCATGCTGGCCGCCGGCGAGGACCCCCACTACCTGCTCAGGCGCATGGTGCGCTTCGCCAGCGAGGACGTGGGCCTGGCCGACCCCTACGCGCTCAACCAGGCCGTGGCCGCCCTGGGGGCCTTTGACCTCTTGGGCCGGCCCGAGGGCGAACTGGCCCTGGCCCAGGTGGCCGTGTATCTGGCCTGCGCGCCCAAATCCAACGCCCTGTACGTGGCCTTTGGCCAGGCCAACGCCGACGCGGCCAAACTGGGGCCTTTGGAGGTGCCGTTCACCATCCGCAACGCCCCCACTCGCCTGATGAAGGACCTGGGCTATGGACGGGGTTATGAATACCCCCACGACCATCAGGACGCGGTGGTGGGTCAGGAGTACCTGCCCGAGCGCCTGAAGGGCCGGCGCTACTACCAGCCCACGGAGCGCGGGCGCGAGAAGTTTTTGCGCGAGCGGCTGCGGGAACTCAGCCAAGCCAAGGCGCGGCTGCGGCGAGGCAAGGGCGAGGGTGAGGGGGTTACTTGACCAGGCGCAGGCGGGCGCCCTCGCGGGGCGCGACATCGGGGCGGTGGCCCTGCTCGGCCAGGTTGTCCTTGACCCGCAGGGCGTTGATGATGAAGAAGGCCACCACCGAGCGCTCCCACTCCCGGGTGTGGTCCAGTTGGTCCATGCGGGCCTGTATCTGGGGCAGCAAGGCCTTCAACTCTTGGGCATCCATGTCCAAGATCTGGTCGGCCAACTGGTCCAGCATGTCCTGCACGGAAAACCTCCCGAGTGGAAACCGCATTCACATCGGCACAAGCTTGGTTGGCTACCCATGATAGCCCGCTGGCCAGGGTTTGTCAAATTCAACGGCCCCCGCTGAGGCCTCCTTGCGGCTGCTTGTTTGCCGCTTGGCGGCAACGTATAATCGAATTCACCTGGCAGCCGTTTCCATCGCGGGCTCGGCGGCCCGGGCCCCGGCCCTGCTAGGCCGCACCTTGGGAAAGGAGACCCCATGTCCGAGCAAGCGGTGCGTCTGGACTATGCCTATTGCCTGAGCGAGGCCCTGGGCAAGGGGCAAGGCCTGGAACTGGCGGCGCTCAAGGCCCTGCAGGCCCAGGTGGACAAGGCCCACGCCAGCCTGGAGCAGCAACGCCAGGCCGATAAGTTGGGTTTCTGGCAACTGCCCGCGATGAGTCAGGAAGACTTGGCCGCCATCACCAGCGAGGCAGACCGCCTGCAAGGCCTGGCCGACAACCTGGTGGTGCTGGGCATCGGCGGCAGCGCCCTGGGGGCCATGTCCGTGGACATGGCCCTTTCCGGGGTCTTCCGCCAGTCCCTGCCCTGCGGCGGCCAGGGCATGCGCCTGTACGTGGCCGACAACTCCGACCCGCGCCTGTTCTCTTGCCTCTTGTCGGGCCTGGACCCCCAGCGCACCGTTTACAACGTGGTGAGCAAGAGCGGCTCCACCGCCGAGACCATGGCCCAGTTCCTGGTGGTGCTGGAGCGCCTGGAGCGCGCCTTGGGACCAGCCGAGGCCCGCCGGCGCATTCTCTTCACCACCGACCCCGAGAAGGGCAATCTGCGCCTCTTGGCCAACCGCGGGCCCTTCCCGGTGCTCACGGTGCCGCCCAACGTGGGCGGCCGCTACTCGGTGCTCTCGGCCGTGGGGCTTTTGCCCCTGGCCTGCGCCGGGCACGACATCAAGGCCCTCTTGGAGGGCGCCGCGGCCATGGCCCGGCGTTGCCTGCGCCCCTCGCTGCTGGAAAACCCGGCCTACCTGTTCGCCGCCCTGGCCGTGGCCAACCAGCGGGCCGGCCGCAACATCCTGGTGATGATGCCCTATGTCAGCGACCTCTTCGGCCTGGCCCAGTGGTTCGCCCAGCTCTGGGCCGAGAGCCTGGGCAAGGCCCTGTCCCTGGACGGCCGCCAGGTCAACCTGGGCCAGACCCCGGTGGCCGCCGTGGGGGCCACCGACCAGCACAGCCAACTTCAACTTTATATGGAGGGACCCCAGGACAAGCTCGTCTGCTTCCTCACCCTGGCCAACTACGGCGCCGACCTGCACGGCCGCGGCCCTGGCCAGCCAGGGGCGTCCCTCCTTGAGCCTGCGCCTGCCCCAACTGGACGCTCAGGTCATGGGTCAGCTCATCTTCCTCTTGGAGGCGGCCACCGTGACCGCCGGGGCCATGCTGGAGGTCAACCCCCTGGACCAGCCCGGCGTGGAGCTGTCCAAGGAACTGACCTACGGCCTCATGGGCCGGCCCGGCTTCGCCGAGCAGAAGAAGCGCCTGGAACAGATGGACCAGGGCGCTCGCTTCGTGGTCTAGGCCGGGGCGCCGGCAATGACACCAAAAAACCAGGAGGCGGTGCTGCTCCATCCGCCGGAGGCCGAGAGCGACCCGGCCCAGCAGAAGCCCTTCCAGTTGGTCAAGTACTTCTCGGTGACCAGCCTGGTCATCATCCTGCTCTTCACCCTGGCCATCTCCACGGTGGTGAGCCAGCGGGCCAGCCAACTGGTGCTGCACAAGCGCGAGCAGTACGCCCTCTTGCTGGCCGAGAACCTCAACCACCAGGTGATGGTGCGCTTCGTGGTGCCGGCCCTGCGCGACCACGGTGGCATCAACGTGGGCCAGCCCTCCCAGTTCAGCCTCTTGGACGCGGTGGTCAAGAACACCATCCATTCCTTCCAGGTGCGCCAGGTCAACATCCTGGACCTGGAGGGCAACATCATCTACTCCACCCAACCGGAATTCATCAGCCGCCTGGGCTCGGAAGGCGAGCCCTTCCGCCAGGCCGTGGCCGGCTCCCACGCCTCGGTGCTGGAGCCGCCCCTGGATTTCCTGGAGCTGGGCGGCTACCGGCCCATGGTGCTCAAGACCTTCATCCCCCTGCGCGACGAGCGCCGGCTCACCTCCGAACTGGGGCCGGCCCGGGCGGTCTTTGAGATAACCCTGGACGTGGGCGAGGACTTCAAGGAGATCTGGCGCGATCAGCTTTTCATCGTGGGCATGCTGGTGGTCATGATGGTGCTGTTGTTCGTGATCCTGCGCACCATCGTCATCAGGGGCCAGCGCATCATGGGCCTGCGCGCCGCCCTGCAGGCCTCCCTGGAGGAGCAACTGCACCACTCCGAGCGCCTGGCCGCCCTGGGGCGCATGATCGCCGGCGTGGCCCACGAGATCAGGAACCCCCTGGGTATCGTGCGCTCCACCGCCGAGCTGTTGGGCAGCCGGGTGGAGCCCAAGCAGCGCCCCCTGGCCCAAGTCATCGTGGAGGAGTCCACCCGCCTGGGACGCATTGTCACCGAGTTTTTGGACTTCGCCCGGCCCCAGACCCCGGAGCTACGCCCTTTGGTGGTGGAGCAGGTGCTGGAGCGCAACCTGGCGGCCCTGGCGCCTGAGGCAGAGCGGTCCGGCGTGGAGGTGGTGCGCCGCTACAATAACCGTCAGGCGCCGGCCCTGGGCGACGCCGACCTGCTCTACCGGGCCTTCCTGAATGTCTTCAACAACGCCATCCAGGCCATGGAGGAGCAGGGCGGGGGCACGCTCACCGTCTCCACCAGCCAGGCCGAGGCGGGTGGCCGCCAGTGGGTGGTCATCGCCGTGGAGGACACCGGCCCCGGCTTCGAGCCCGAGGCGGCCGGGCGGCTGTTCGATCCCTTCTATACCACCAAGGAACAGGGCACCGGCCTGGGGCTTTCCATCGTCAGCAGCATCGTGGCCAGCCACCGGGGCAAGGTGGAGGTGGGCCAGGCGGCCGGCGGTGGGGCGCGGGTGGAGGTGCGCCTGCGGGCCGCGGGCTAACCCGCTAGGTTTTTTTCAGGGTCATTGCGAGGAGCGTTAGCGACGAAGCAATCTCTTTTCTGGCCGTCAGAGAATGATCGCTGAGGGCTAGCCCCGCCGGCACAGGTAGATGTAACGGTAGGCCGGCTCGCGGTTTTCCAGGGGCGCGAAGCGCTGGTTGAAGAACTGGCTGATGCGCGCCCGCAAGGTCAGGTCTTGTACCCCGTGCATCAAGAGCATCATGGCCGTCCAGGAGGGCAGGCAGGCATTGGGGTGGCGGGTGAAGGTCAGGCCCAGGTCGCGTAAAATATCCTCCACCGCCGCCGGGTCGGGCAGGCCGTGCTCACGGTGCTCGGCCAGCCAGGCGCTCTTGGTCAGCTCCAGCACGAAGGCCTCGGCCGCCTCGGCCGCCTTGACCGGGAAGCCCACTAGCAGGGCCAGGCGGCACACGCGGGCCAACTCCGAGATAAAGAAGCGCCGCTCGCCGGGGGGCACGTGCTCCAACACGTCCAGGGCCACCACCACGTCCTGGCTGGCGTCGGGCAGGCGCAGGCCCCCGCCGCCGGAGAGCACCTTCTCGCCCCAGGGGGTCAGGTCGTGCCCGGGCAGAAAGGCGGCCAGGGCGTTGTCAAAGCCGCCCACGTCCAGGATGCTCAAGCGCCGGCCCCCGGCTTCATTGGCCACTTGCCTTATCAGCTCGGCCGTGGCGGCGAAACGCTGATAGCGGTCAAAGCCTAGCTCATCTAGGGGCGGCATGGGCATGGCCAATCCATCACCCCGGCGGTGTGGCGCCGAGGCTCAGCCAACGGTTCGGCTCTTGATAAAATCCCCATACAGTTCCTGGGCGCAGGCCGGGCAGATGCTGTGGGTGAAATCGGCGCCGGTGTGCTCTTGCAGGTAGGCCTCGATCCGCAGCCAGTAGCCACGGTCGTCCCTGATTTTCTTGCAGTTGGCGCAGATGGGCAGGAGCCCGCTCAAGGTCTTGACGCTGTCCAGGGCCTCTTGCAATTGGCTGTTGGTCTCGGCCTGGTCGGCGTTGGTCCTGGCCAGCTCGGCATTTACCTCGGCAAGGTTGTCGTTGGCCTCGTCTTTTTGGCGGGCAAAACGCGAGGCGGCCAAGCCCAGCAGGCTGAAGATCAGGGCCACCACGCTCATGGGGAAGAAGACCAGGAAGACGACGTTTACGACCCGGTCCTGCAACAGACCCTGGCCGCCATCCAGCAAGGTCAAGGCAATGCGCAGGGAAAAAGCCAAGATGCAGGTTAGAAGCGTCAGCAGGACCAACAGCCGCGTGGGGTCGTTGGGCCTCTGCCGCAGGGGCAGCAGGCGGCGGGCCATCTCCGCGCCCAGGACGATTATGGCCAGCGAGAATACCACCACCCGGCCCGAGAAGCTGGGTAGCATGTAGGTGAAATAAAGGAACCCCGCCAAATTGACCACGCTGACCGCCAGGTGGAAGGCCAGGGGTGGGCGCCCGCCCAAGAGCAGGGCCAGGCCCTGGGCCACCAGGCACAGGCTGGCCACCAGGCCCTGGTTGGCCACCACGATGGTCAGCCAATCGGGCAGGATGTCCCGCAGGAACAGCAAGAGGGAAAACAAGGCCCAGCCGCTGGTGCCCAGCGCCCAATAGCCAGGCCCGCGCTGGTGCTTCAGGGAGGCGCTGAACAGCACCATGGCCATGGCCAGCAGAACATAGATCACCATGGAGACTAGAATTATGGTGCGGGGGTCCAAGGAGGGCATGCCGACTCGCTTCCTGGGGATATGCTCTTGCCTGGGTAGGCTGGCCACTGGCGGCTTATTTATACTAGGAACATATCCCGAAATCCATGTGCATTTTTGACCCTTGGCCAAGGCTCCGCCATCGCCAATCCTTTATGTGGGGCAGCCTTCCGTGTTATCGTTGACCTGTCCCCGCCAGGGCCGGAGCCGCCGCGGGGCACGGGTTTCACCGCGCGGAGATTAGCCTTGGAACGCATCCTTATCGTGGACGACGAGAAGAACTACCTCCTGGTGCTGGACGCCCTCTTGAGCGAGGCCGGCTACGAGGTGGCCACCGCCGACGGCGGGGCGCGCGCGCTGGCCCTCCTGGAGGAGGACGAGCCCGACCTGATGCTCACCGACATGCGCATGCCGCGCATGACCGGCCTGGAGCTTATCAAGGCCAGCAAGGAGCGCAGGCCCGACCTGCCGGTGATCGTCATGACCGCCTACGGCACCGTGGAGAACGCCGTGGAGGCCATGAAGTCCGGGGCGGTGGACTACATCATGAAACCCTTCGAGAACCAGGAGCTTTTGCTCACGGTGCAAAGGGCCTTGAAGCTCAGCCGGCTCTTGGCCCAGAACCGGCTCTTGCGCGAGGAGGTGGCCCAGGGCCAGGGCTTCGGCCAGATCGTGGGCGACAGCAAGGCCATGCGCCAAGTCTACGAGATGGTGGACAAGGTGGCGGCCACCAAGGCCACGGTGCTCATCACCGGCGAGAGCGGCACCGGCAAGGAGCTGATCGCCCGGGCCATCCACAGCCGTTCGCCCCGGGCCGAGGAGCCCTTCGTGGCGGTCAACTGCATGGCCTTGACCGAGACCCTGTTGGAGAGCGAGCTTTTCGGTCATGAGAAGGGCGCCTTCACCGGCGCGGCGGGCCGCCGCAAGGGGCGCTTCGAGCTGGCCGACAAGGGCACGCTGTTTCTGGACGAGGTGGGCGAGATCGCCCCGGCCTTGCAGGTCAAGCTCTTGCGCGTCTTGCAGGAGCGCACCTTCGAGCGGGTGGGCGGCAACCAGTCCATCAGCGTGGACGTGCGCATCGTGGCCGCCACCAACCGCGACCTGACCCGGGCCGTGGCCAGCGGCCGCTTCCGCGAGGACCTGTTCTACCGCCTCAACGTGGTGCGCCTGGCCCTGCCGCCCTTGCGTGAGCGCAAGGAGGACCTGCCGGCCCTGGTGGCCCACTTCGTGCGCCGCTACGCCGCCGAAACCGGCCGCACGCCCCCCCAGGTCTCCCAGGAGGCCATGCGCCGCATCTACGACTACGCCTGGCCGGGCAACGTGCGCGAACTGGAGAACGCCCTGGAGCGGGCGGTGATAATGTCCGGGGCGGAGATACACCCCAGCGACCTGCCCCTGGAGGTGGCGCCCAGCGAGAAGGCCAGCGCCCCGGAGCTACCCCGGGACGTGGGCATCACCGAGGCAGTGGAGGACCTGGAGCGGCGCAT
>JACQYR010000126.1 GCA_016208115.1 Desulfarculus sp. | reverse complement strand
CAGCGGCAAGAACCACACCATCAAGCACATGTCCAACGCCCCGGCCATCGCCATCCCCTTCTCCACCTCGGGCGGCCACTTCATCGTGGAGATATGCTTCAACAACTAAGCCGCCGATTGCCAGGCGGCCCCTCTGTAAGCCCCCTGCATAAAGCGAAGTAACCACTTTAAGCAAAGTTAAAGAGATTTCTTCGCTTTATTCTGGCCTGGCCGCGCCAGCCCCCCACGGGAGCCCGCAGGCCCGGCCAAGAGGACAGCCCCGCCCGACCCGCCATGCCAGCCCGGGCACCGGGTCTAGACGGCCTTGAACCAGGAGAAGAGGCTGCCCATCAATACCCGCTGCACGAAGTATATGACCAGGATGAGCAGCAGGGGGGCGATGTCCAGGCCGCCGAAGTTGGTGGGGATGAGCCGGCGGATGCGCTGGAACACCGGCTCGGTGACGCCGCGCAGGAAGCGCACGATGGGGTTGCTGGGATCGGGGTTGACCCAGGTAACCACCGCCGCGGCGATGATGACCCAGGTGTAGATGTCCAAAAGCCAATCCACGAACCGCAGCAGGTTGAATAGCAGGATCATATGGCAACACCCCTTGGCCGCGGGCGGGCCGCCCGCGTTTTCCATGTCTTGATTATGGCCATCCCGCCGCAGGGGATGACCGCCGCGCCGTGGCCGGCCCTCATATAGTGATATGCTGGCCAGCGGCTGTCAAGCCCACGGGGTGGGGAGCTCCCGGCCTGGAGGGGGCCGCCAGGGCGGTTGAGTTTGGCCTGGCCGGTTGCTATAATCGGCCCACTGGCAGCAATCGCCATCCAGGGCGGACACCGCGAAAACTGGAGGTAAGTCAGATGAAACGCCTACTGGCCTCACTCCTGGGCCTGGTTTTTTTGATCTGCCTGGCTGGCCCGGCCACCGCCAAGGAGGAAGACACGCCCCTGGTGGCGGCGGACAAGGCCCTGCACAAGGAGTTCGCGGCCGCCATCCCCAAGGACAAGTTCAAGACCGTGGACGATCTGCACAAGAAGTGGGAGGACGTCCTGGCCGGCAACTCCAAGGCCATCCTGCTGGACGTGCGCAGCCATCCCGAGTTCGACGCCTTTCACATCGAGGGCTCCAGCCACATCCAGTCCGGCAACGTCTCGCTGATACACCGCAAGATCAAGGAGCCCATCACCGAGATTTGGGTCTTCTCGCGCACCGAGCACCACGCCAAGTTCGTGGCCGGCTACCTCTACCGCACGGGTTTCAAGAACGTCTACGCGGTGGTCAAGGCCCCCGACGGCACCGAGGGCGGCATGGTGGGCTGGGTCAAGCGAGGCCACCCGGTGGTCAACTACTTCTTCGGCTACGCCGACAAGAACGGCATCCACTACTCCCCCCCGCCCCTCAAGGAACGCAACTGCGAAAATTACCTGCGCGAGTTCGCGGGCCAGCGCGGTGAACCCTGCGGCAAGTAGCCGCCCGGCTCTCCGGCGCGACGGCGCCAAACTGGACCCGCCATGACCGCCGCTGACCTGCGCTTCCATGCCCTGGCCATCCTGGAGGCCTGCCTGGGGGCCGTGGACCCCTACCAGGCCGTGCGCCAGGCCCTCGGCCTAGAGGGCGCCCGCCTGCGGGTGGGTGAGCAGGTATATGATCTGGGCAACTTTAAACGGATCATCGCCGTGGGGGCTGGCAAGGCCGGCGCGCCCATGGCCAGAGCCCTGGAGGAGGTGCTGGGGCCGCGCCTGGACGGCGGACGGGTGGTGGTCAAGCGGGGGCACGGCGGCCCCACCAGGGTCATCGAATTGTTGGAGGCCAGCCACCCCCTGCCAGATCAAGGTAGCCTGGACGCCGGCCGGGCCGTGATGGAAACGCTGGCCGAGGCCGACGAAGAGACCCTGGTCTTTTGCCTGCTCTCCGGCGGGGGCAGCGCCCTCTTGGTGGCCCCGGCGGAGGGGCTGGCGCTTTACGACAAGCAGGAAACCACCCGCCTCCTGCTGGCCTCGGGGGCCGACATCGGCGAGATCAACGCCGTGCGCAAGCACCTGAGCGTCATCAAGGGCGGCGGCCTGGCCCGTCTGGCGGCGCCGGCCACGGTGATAAGCCTCATCGTTAGCGACGTGGTGGGCGACCGTCTGGACGTGATCGCCTCCGGCCCCACGGTGGGCGACACCTCCACCTGGGCCGAGGTGCGGGCGGTGCTCAGGCGCCATGGCCTGCTGCACAAGGTGCCCGCCGTGGTGCGCCAGAGGCTGGAGATGGGCGTGGCCGGCCGCCTGGAGGAGACGCCCAAGCCCGGCCAGGACTGCTTTGGGCGCGTGCGGAACCTCATCGTGGCCGGCAACCGCCAGGCCCTGCTGGCCGGCCAGGCCCGAGCCCGGGAGCTGGGCTACGCGCCCCTGCTCTTGAGCTCCAGCCTCACCGGCGAGGCCAGGAGCGTGGGCCAGGTGCTCTCGGCCCTGGCCCGGGAGGCCGTGGCCAGCGGCCAACCCCTGGCGCCGCCCTGCTGCCTGCTGGCCGGCGGCGAGACCACCGTCAGCCTGGGCGATAGCCCGGGCCAAGGCGGGCGCAACCAGGAACTGGCCTTGGCCGCCGCCTTAAGCCTGGCGGGTCTGGAGGGCGTGCTGCTCTTAAGCGCCGGCAGCGACGGCACCGACGGCCCCACCGACGCCGCCGGGGCCTTTGCCCACGGCCAGACCGTGGCTTTAGCCCTGGCCCTGGGGCTGAAACCCCGGCTCAGCCTGGAGCGCCACGACGCCTATCCCCTGTTCCAGGCCCTGGGCGACCTCCTGGTCACCGGTCCCACGCGCACCAATGTCATGGATATTCAAATATTGCTGGTGGCCGCCTGATCTGGTGTGATATACATCTGTTTATGTCTGGCCAACACCAATACCTGGTCTGTTCCCAGCGCCCCGGCTCCCCCCGGGTGGCCCTGGAGGTCTGCCGCATCTGCCCCAAGACCAAGCGCTGCGCCGCCTGGCGGGATTTCCTGTGCCCGCCCCTGTTCCCTGGCCTGGACACGCAGCGCACCAGGCCCACCAACCGGCTCCCCAGGCCGGCGGCCCTAGTGCAAGCCACGGGGGCTGGCCAGGCCTGGCTACCCATGGCGGACTAGAAGCCAAGACCGGCGGGCGCCAACCCCGCCTTGGGCGCTAGTCAGGCAGGGCCAGATTACCCTCGATCAGTTCAAGGTAAGGATTCCAGGCAAGTTCCCAGGGGTGCCCATCTGGGTCGGCGAAATACCCCGAATAGCCACCCCAGTCGGCCCGACGCGCCGCCTTGAGCAGCCTGCCGCCCGCCGCCAGGGCCGCCGCCAGGCCCTCGTCCACCTCCTGGGGGCTGCCCAGGTTCTGGGCCAGGGTGATGCCGCCAAAGCCGCCACTGTCGTTAACCTGGGCGTCCTCGGCCAGCAAGGCGCGCGGGTACAGGGCCAGGGCCGTGCCGGTGGCCAGCTTGAAGATGACAAAATCACCCACGCTGGCGCTGGACATGGGCCAGCCCAGGCCGTCCCGGTAGAAGGCCCTGGCCCGCTCCAGGTCCGTCACGCCCAAGGTTATGATGTTGAGACGAGGTTCCACGGCCAACCCCCCTTTCCAGCCAAGCCCAGCCTAGCCTAAACCAATATGCAATCAAAACCATCCATGGCTTTGATTGCTGATCGGCCGGGCAAAAGCGTGGTTTTGCCCGGCCTCCCGGGCGCTAACGCGCCCGGCGGGCCATCCTCGGGGTCCCCAAGCAAACGCAGTTTGCTTGGGGTGAATCCATGGCCCGCATACCAAGTTACGATCAAACTACTCGTTTGATCGTAACTTGGTCTAAGCCAAACCCAACAGCCCCGGTATCTCGCCAAAATGGCTGGCGTGGGCCCAGGCGGCGAGCCCCTGGTTGCGGAAGGCCAGCAGCCTGACCCGGGCGGCCTGGCACATGCCCTCGTCCACCCCGGTGTCGCCCACGTAGACCACCTCTTGCCGCTCCAAGCCCAGGCGCGATAGCGTCATGTGCATCATGGTGGGGTCGGGTTTGGGCCGGCCGGCCTCGATGGGGGTTATCACCTCTTCGAACAACTTCAGCAAACCGAAGTGCTTGAGGGCCAGGCGGCAGGTGACGGTGCGGTTGGTGGCCACGGCCAGGCGGGCGCGGCCCGCCAGGGCCTCCAGGGTTTCGGTCACGCCCTCATAGAGGACCAGGCTGGTGACAAAGGGCCCGGGGTCCAGTCCCCGGCAATAGGCCATGGCCCGCTGGTACTCGGCGCCCTCGCCCAGCAGGTACTTGAGGGAGCGGTCCAGGGGCTCGCTGTGGATGATCTCGAAGGCCTGGCGGGCGATGGGCGGGTGCCCCAGGGCCGTTAGGATGTGGTCGTAGAAGACCACGTTGCTCTCGGCGGAGTCGAAGATGACGCCGTCCAGGTCGAAGATCACCGCGCGCGGCGGGGTCTGGGGCTGAGCCAGGGGGTTGGGCATGGTCGTGGTTCCCGGGGCTGTCAGGGCTGAAGTGGGTGGTATCTGAGGCAATGGTACCACGGCACCTGACCGGCGGCAGCCGTGGCGACAAAAAACCACGGGGCCCCGCGGGGCCCCGTGGTTAACGCGTGCGATCTAGGGCCGGCCCCCGCCGGCCAACGAGCGCGGGCCTAGTGGTGGCCGTGCTCGTGGGGGTCCTTGCCGGAGCAGAGGTCCTGCATGGTGGCCTTGAAGGCCAGGGCCAGGCCGCCGCCGATGATGGCCAGGGCCACATAGAACAGCCCCATGAACACGAAGTGTCCGACGTCCCAGTGCCACTCGAAGACTATGGGCAGCATGGCGTTTTCTCCTCTTTATTCGGCAAGCCCCACCGGGAGCCCGTTCAGTGCGTTAGAACAACAACCTCACCCGACCCGCTATGCCAGCCCAGGCGCTGGGCCTGAGCCTCGTTACTCTACTAGCCCCACCGGGAGCCTATCCAGTCTGTTAGTACAACAACCTCACCCGACCCGTTATGCCAGCCAGGGCTCCTGGCTAGCTCTTGTTGAGTTCCACTTCCTGCGGGAAGACCGGCAGGTAGCGGTAGGCCAGGGAGAAGACCAGCAGGCCGTAGCCGATGACGCCGGCGCTGATGCCCCACTCCTGCCAGGAGGGCAGGTAGCCCACGAACTTCTCGAAGGGCAGCACCGGGATGGCCAGGGGCTGGATGGTGAACACGAAGCGGTTCATCACCGCGCCGCAGCAGTTGAGCACCATGGCCAGGGCCAAGAAGCCGTAGCTCTCGCGCACCCGGCGTTGCAGGAGCAACAGCGCCGGCACCACCCCGAACAGGCCCAGCTCCAGCCAGACCAGGTAGGTGCCGTAGGGGCCGCCGGCGTAGAGGTCGGCGAAGGTGACGCCCATCTTGGGCAGGCTGACGTTGGCCCAGTAGAGGGTGTCGGCGATCTTGAGCACCAGGTAGAAGCTGAGCAGATAGGCGCTGATCTTGCCCATCAGCATCTTGACCTTGTGGGTGGTCAGCTTGCGGCCGCTGGCCTTCTCGGTGAGCATGACCATGAGGGTGGTGAAGGACGGACCGCTGGCGATGGCGCTCAGGATGAAGAGGAAAAAGGTCCAGGGCCAGATGACGATGCCCGCGCGGTAGGCGAAGGGCCGGGCGTAGAGCACGCCGAACATGCCGCCCAGGGAGCCTTGGTGGAAGAAGCTCAGGAAGGTGCCGGTGGCGGCGAAGACGATCATGATGCGGTGCAGGTGGTGGGTCGGTGAGCATGGAGTGCACGTTGGCGTGCCAGAAGCCGAACCAACCGCGGGCCGGCTGGCCGATGTCAATGCCCAGCATCAAAATGGCGCCGGAGTAGCAGATGAAGCCTATGATGACCGCGGCGTTGATGATGTTCTTGAGCTCGTCGCGGCGCAGCACGTAGGTCATGAAGCCGGTGAAGAAGGCCCCCGCGCCCAGGGCGATTATGGCCAGGTCCACCACGATCCACACGCCGAAGGCGAAGTAGTCGTTCATGTTGGTCTGGTTGAGACCCTTAAAAATGCACAGGAAGGCCGACAGACCGGCCCAGCCGAGCAGGCCCAGGCAGACCACCATCCACGCGATGAAGGCGCCGGGCTTGCAGCGGGTGACTCCCTGGGGCCAGAACTTGGAATCATCCATGGGTGACCTCGCTAATCCTTGAATCCATTCAAGCCAACCGAGACCCTAACGACCGCAGCCCTAGGAGGCGGCCACCTGGCCGGGCTTTTCGTCCTTCAGGTAGTTGTCGGCCAGGCGCCGCACCCACGCGCGGGTGGTGCGGTAGTAGACCTTGTTGTTGGTGCCGAGCCGCTCCAGCAGACGGAAGCACTCTGGGCTCTGCGCCAACTGGGCCACCTTGTGGTTGGGGTTCTTCAGGTCCCCGAAGGTGATGGCCCCGGAGGGGCAGGCCTCGGTGCAGGCGGTCTGGTAGTCCATCTCCTCCACCTTGCCGCCGCCCAAAAAGGCCTTGTTCTTGGCCCGCTGGTAGCGGTGGTAGCAGAAGGTGCACTTCTCGACCACGCCGCGCATGCGCGGCGCCACCGCCGGGTTCAAGGGCCGCTCCAGGCCGGCGGGCCAGGGCGTGTCGAACCAATTGAAGTAGCGGGCATGGTAGGGGCAGGCGCCCACGCAGTACCGGCAGCCGATGCAGCGGGTGATAATCTGGCTGACGATGCCCGTCTGGGGGTCGTAGTCGGTGGCCGTGGCCGGGCAGACCGAGACGCAGGGGGTGTGGTGGCCGTGGGAGCCCTCGCAGTGCAGGCAGGGCCTGGGGAAGAAGGCCACCTGGGTCTCAGGGAAGGGCTTGCCGTTGTCCACCTGGTAGACGCGCATCCAGGTTATGGAGCGTATCTTGTCGGTCTCGTCGTAGAGCACGCCCACGTTGTTCTCGGACATGCAGGCCACCGTGCAGCCGCCGCAGCCGGTGCACTTGTCAATGTCTATGACCATGCCGAACCGGTGCTCGCCGGCGCTATACCTGTTTGCTAGCGACATGGCTAACCCCTTACGCCTTGCTGACCGCCACCGGAGTCAGGCCCCAGGTGGGCAGCCCGCTCAGGGGGTCGGCGGTGGCCTCGGCCACCTGGTTGTAGTTGCCGCCCCGCCTGTAGGTGTAGGCGTTTTGGGAGGCGTAGTGTCCCAGCCCCACGGGCATGAAGACCATGCCCGGCGCCGCCCCGGCGAACATGTGCACCCGGGCCTCGGTGGAGCCGGCCGTGCTAGTCACCTTGACCAGATCGCCCTCGTACAGGTGCAGGTCGTGGGCGGTCTGGGGGTTCATCTCCACCACCATCTGGTCCTTGTTGGCCAGGGTGTCCCCGTCCAGCACCTTTAGCATGTAGGGGGTGATGGGCTGGTCGCCCTTGGGGGTGCGCAGGGAGGCCACCGCGGCCAAGACCAGACGGCCGTGGCCAGCCTTGGCCAGGGCCGCCGGGGGCTCGTAGTGGGGCATCAGGGCCGCCGGACCCTCGGCGCTCACTCCCATGGCCTTGAGCACCTTGGCCATGCCGCCCTCGCCCGAGAGCTTCACGGCCAGGTTGTGCAGGTTCATGCTGAAGAACTCCAGCTTGCCGCTGGGGGTCTTGAAGCCAAGGTTGCCGTAGACCGGCTTTTCCTGCACCACGTAGCTCTTCTTGGCCAGCTTGGCCAGCTCGCCCAGACCGGCGGTGCGGGCCTTCAAGGCCGCCTCGGCGGTGGCGTGGGGCAAGGCCTGGGCCACGGCCCCACCCAGCTTGGCGGCCAGCGCCAGGATGACGTCGCCCTGGCTCTTGACCTTCTCGTAGGCCTTGATGAGCGGCCGGTGCAGGCCGTACTCGGCCTGGGCGGCCCCGTAGGGGGTCAGGCTGTCGCCCCAGCTCTCCAGGAAGGTGCCGCAGGGCAGCACCACCTGGGCCTGGCTGGAACTTTCGTCCAGATAGGGGGTGATGGCCACGACGAAAGGCACCGACTTGAGGAAGTCGCGCACCACCCCGGCCTGGGGGGCACAAAAGGCCGGGTTGCCGCCGGCCACCAGGGCCAGGTTGACCTTGTAGGGAGCGCCGGCCAGGGCGCCCTTGGCCAGGGAGAGGTGATCGGCCGCGCCCAGCGGACGCTTGGCGGTGCCCAGGCCGTCCAGGCGGGGCTTGTCGCCGCGGTAGGCCACCGCCTCGCCCAGGGGCTTGAGGCCCAGGGGCTGGCGCGCCACCAGGCCGCCGGGCTTGCCCAGGTTGCCTTTGAGGGCGTTCAGGGCCAGCACGGCCATGAAGTCCAGGAGACGGCCCGGCTCGCCGCCATTGCCCGGCCCGCACACGGCCACGGCCTTGGGCTCCTTGGCGAAGGCCTTGGCCACGGTGATGAGCGTCTCCACCGGCACGCCGCTGATCTGGGCCACCTGGCCGGGGCTGTAATTCTTGGCCAGCAGGGTCTTGAAGCCCAGGCCCTTGTCGCCGTCCTCGAAGCCCAGGGCGGCCCCGGCAATGGAGCGGTCGTAGAGGCCTTCCTGGATCAGCACCTGGCACAGGCCCAGCGCCACCGCCGCCTCGGTGCCGGGTTTCACCGCCAGCCACTGGTCGGCCTGGCTGGCGGTGACCGAGGCCCGGGGCTCCACCTGCACCAGGGTGCCGGTGCGCTTGAAGTCCTTGCGCCAGGCGGCGAAGGCCTTGCGCACCGCCACCGGCGAGCCGAAGCCCTCCAACAGCGGGGTGCCGAAGGAGATGACGTAGTTGGCGCCCAGGAGGTCGAAGCCCAGGTTCTCCTCGCCAGTCATGGCCCAGCCGGCCATGGCCAGGGTGTCGCTGGCGCTGACGTTGAAGCTTGTGTTAGGCGAGCCGTAGGCGGCCATGAAGCGGCTCAAGAGCTCGCCGTCCAGGGTCTTGGCCTCGGTGCCCAGGGCGGCCACGGTATGAGCCTGGCCGGCCTTGTGCAACTCGGCCAGCTTGCCGGCCACCAGGTCCAGGGCCTGCTCCCAGGAGGCCTCCACGTGCATGCCCGTGCGCTGGTCCAGGATCAGCGGGGTCTTGACGCGGAAGTCGTCGTAATAGAGGTTCTGCAGGGCCGAGGCATCCGCCGGCACCACGCCGCCCTTGCTGGTGGGGTGTTCGGGGTTGCCCTCCACCCGGATCAGGCGCTCGCCCTTGAGGCGGCCGGCGATCACGCGCACCTTGACGCCGGTGCCGGTGGCCGGGTTGACCGTGTTGGCGAAAGCCAGAGCCCCGTCCTCGGGGTTGGGCACCCAGTTCCAGTTCTGGGTCCAGATGGCCGAGTCGTCCATCAATTTGGGGACCAGCGGGCTGGCGTGGAGGCCGACCACCGCTCCCACGGCGAACTTGACAAAAGCTCGTCTATCCCAGTTCATCGAGATCTCTCCTCGACCAAGTGGTCGCCTACTTGTGGCACACGAAGCAAGCGTCGCGCACGCCGTTGGCGCGGTGGCAGTCAGCGCAGTTGTCCATCTTCATGCGCTTGGGCGGATCGCCCATGCCCAGGATGCTAGAGCCCCAGATGTCGCGGCTGTAGCCGGTGAGCCGGTTTTGCTGGTAGGTGCGCAGCTTCTCGCTGTCGCCGTGGTCGCCGTGGCACTTCTTGCACTCCAGGCCGGCGTTCTCGGCGTGAGCGGCGTGGGAGAAGAAGACGCAGGCCGGCTGCTTGGAGTAGACCTGCCAATCCACCGGCTTGCCCTTGTTGAGGTATTCCTCCACGAAGGTCTTCTCCTGGGGCGTGTCGCCCTGGGGAGAATCGCTGTGGCACTCCTTGCACTTGTCGGTGCTGGGAATGCCCGTGAAGGAGCCGTCCTCCCGGAAGCTGTGGCAGGACTTGCAGCCCTCGCTCACCTGCTCCATGTGGACCTTGTGGCTGAACTGGAAGGGCTGGGGTTTCTCGGCGTACAACAAAGCCGGCGTGCCCCAGAAGCCCAGGGCCGAAAACAGAACGAACCCCACCACAAAGAGCAGCCAGTCCGCGCCGGACCGTTTGGCCTGTCCTTGCTCATGCGTTGTCATATGACCCGTGCCTTATGCTTAAGCAAGTTTTTTGCCCCTAACCATGGGGCTGCCGGCCGCGGGGGTTGGTCCACCCGCTCCACCGCGACCATCTTCTTATTTAGAGTACCCCCTTCGCTCGGACCCCGGCGGGGCCTACCCGCCCCCCGAAATCTGCCGCACCATAACAACACCCAAGGGGGTGTGTCAACCCACAATGTAATGAATGTAGGAGATGTAAGGTGCTTGTTGTGCAATGAAAATGGCAATCCCCCCCCGCCGGTTGCACAATGGCCCGCCGGGATCGTGATTTTGTGCAATCAGCCCTTGTGCAGAGCCGCCGCCCTTCTAATCACCTGAATAGTATCGGGAGTTAAGCCGGCCTGGTCCAGGTCGCCAAGAGCCACCCAGCGGGCCGCGGCGGCGTCGTCGCCGGCCCGGGGAGGCATAAGTTGGGCCTGGCAGAGGTAATCCAGCAGAACATAGTGGTATTCCAGGCGTCCTTGTGCATCCTCGAGAAGGCGCTCAAACACGCCCACCAGGGGACCGACCTCCACCGTGAGCCCGGTCTCCTCGCGCACCTCCCGGGCCACGGCCTGCATGAGGCCCTCGCCCAGTTCCACCGCCCCGCCGGGCAGGGACCACAGCCCCTGGCTGGGCGGCTGGCCGCGTTGGACCAGCAGCACCTGGCCGCCAGCCAGCACCACCGCCCCCACGCCCAGCACCGGACGGTCGGGATAACGGCGGCCCATGAGTCTTGTCCCTGCCCTGGCCTTGGCCCTCAGTCCTGGGCCAGGCGCCGCCGGAAGTCGGCAATGGTCTGGGTGAGGCCCTGGGCCAGCACCACCGTGGGCTGCCAGCCCAGGCGCTCCTGGGCCAGGGTGATGTCCGGGCGGCGCTGGGTGGGATCGTCGGGGGGCAGGGGGGCGTGCACGATGGCGCTCCTGGAGCCGGTCATCTCCACCACCTTCTGGGCCAGCTCCAGGATGGTGAACTCGTGGGGGTTGCCCAGGTTGACCGGGCCGGTGAAGCCCTCGGCCTCCATCAGGGCCATGAGCCCGGCCACCATGTCGCTGATGTAGCAGAAGGAGCGGGTCTGCTGCCCCTGGCCGTAGACCGTGATGGGCTGGCCCAGAAGGGCCTGCACCACGAAGTTGCTCACCACCCTGCCGTCGTTGACAGCCATGCGCGGGCCGTAGGTGTTGAAGATGCGCGCCACGCGGATGTCCACGCCGTTGCTGCGGTGGTAGTCGAACATCAAGGTTTCGGCCAGGCGCTTGCCCTCGTC